>NZ_JAWOTS010000058.1:0-6275 GCF_033338975.1 Vibrio sp. Vb0349
GGGGTCGCGGGTTCGAGTCCCGTCCACTCCGCCACTTATATTAAGCCTCAGTCGAAAGACTGAGGCTTTTTTCGTTTCTACTGCGACGTTTCCCTGAAGAGTGTTTATACACCTAACTAGACTATTTCACATAATCCCTACTAAGCGAACTCTGCGTAATTACACACTAGGCTTTAATTAATTATAGGCCGGTGATGCTGTGGAAAGGCAATATGACCTACAAACAAGCCTAAGTAATCTATGGTATTCAAAGGCGTTCAACGACTTGAATCTTGATGAGAAAAAAAAACGAATTGGAAGGTGAAAGATTGAAGGAGCTCTTCATTAGCGAGGTGATGATTTTCGACGCTGAACATTTGATGAGTCTCAGAAAAAATATATCGCCAAAGGGTAAGAAGCGCCAGAACAGAGAGGGGTAGCTTAGCTGGAATACTCACAAACGTCAAAGCTCAAACCCATTAAGAGAGTCGCTCTAGATCTAAGTGGTTATGTGCTCACTAGCGGTACTAGAAAATAGTTAAGTATTCCAAATGGATTATATGAAAAAGCCAACTGCTAAAGCGGTTGGCTTAGTATAAAAATCTCGACGTACTTTAGAGCGAGAAATGATGTCTAAAGAATACGTTTTAAAACACCATCTGCCTTTAGGCGGGTAATTTTTCTGACCAGTCGCTGTACCCCTATAGGATAGTCTTCTACTTTCTCTAATTGCTTATAAGTACAGATAAGGTGAGTATGCTCAAGAATACGCGAAACTTCGTCTTCAAACTTCTCAGTGAGCTTCGCATAATTGTCTTGTATGAGTAGCCCATTTTCTAGGTCGAGTGACCAAGCACGTGGATTTAGGTTATTCCCAGTAAGTAGCATATAGCGTTTATCAACCCAAATACCCTTAAGGTGGAAGCTGTTATTGTCATGCTTCCATAGGTGAATTGACAATTTACGTGCTGCGATATTCGCTTCATTGGCTTTCGCAAAGCGACGCAAATTCACTTCGTAAAGATATGGAAGTCCGCCAATGGTTTTAAAGTCTTCCTCAGGTGCAATGTAAAAGTCGTTGGCGGTTTTATCACCCACAACAATAGTTACTTTCACACCACGCTTCATGGCTCGTTTCACTTCACGATGAAGTGCTTTAGGGAAGTTAAAGTAAGGCGTACAAATGAAAATTTCGTCTTGGGCTGCTGCCAATAACTTTACAATCTGTTGATTGAGCAGATTACGGCGTTTGCCTAGCCCAACTAACGGAGTGACTTTTACACTTTCTTCTGTTGCAGCTTGGTCTTCAAACTTATAGTTGGCTTGAGCAAGAGAAGCCCTCAGTTGGCGAATCGCCGACTTTATTTCTTTGGTTTCTGGTTTATCTTTTCCTGCAAGATCATTAACGGCAGGGTGAGCAATCATTTCTTCCTGAATGAATTGCACCATTGAATTCGCTAAAGATTCATGTCGAATCACATGGTAACGATCAAATCGATAACGTTCATGATAATGGAGATAAACGTTATTTAAGCTCGCCCCACTGTAGATAACAGTATCATCGACAATGAAGCCTTTTAAATGCAGTACCCCAAAAACTTCTCTGCCACGCACTGGTATGCCATAGACAGGGATTGGGTGTTGGTACTTGCTGGCATATGCTTTGTAAAGCGCTGAATTACCCTCAGATGTCTCCGCACCAATCAGGCCACGCTGCGCTCGATGCCAGTCGACACAGATATTGATGTCCAACCCAGGATTGCGCTGTTTCGCTTCATAAAGCGCAGTGAGAATTTCACGTCCAGCTTCATCATCTTCCAGATATAGAGCGACTAGGTAAATTCGCGACGTTGCTTTGCTGATAGCATCTAAAAGACGGGTTCTGAATGATTCTGCTGAATACAGAACATCAAAGTCTTCCGGATTGACAGCGAGACTTGGCAACTGTTCGAATGGATTCCTACTTACTATCATATCGGTATGAGTACCTTAGTTTAGTGCAATATTGCGAACCTGCCATTTTATCAAAGATATGATTTACCTGGCTACAAAAGCACGCGTTTTGATGTCGTTGAAGAGATGAATTGCATTGGAATGAGATCTTTACCGCTATCTACGTAACGTTGAAATGCCATTTTTAGCGGGTGTGGTAGCTCAGAGCAATCAATTGTTGTGAATCCATGCTTGGAATAATAGGATTCGAGATGTGTAAACGCGAAGCAATAATCGCCATCAGTGAAAACATTGTTTTTACAATGAGTTAGTAGTTTTTTTCCAATCCCTGTTCCCCTAACTTTCGGAATGACCAACATTCCTGTCAACAGACGAACTTTATCTACACTTTTTAAACGTAGTAACGCAATGATTTCACCCTTATGGCTTGCTGTAATGATCAATTCATCTTTTTTGGCTCGACCCGCAGGGTAATACGCTTTGTATAGTTTCTTAATGAGGGGGAGCTTGATGGGATTTAACACTTCTATGATTAATGAGTCTGGTATTGTCACTGCGGTTAAAAGATAACTAATGTAGAATGTCGACAGTTTAAGAGAATCTTATCTGGTGTTGCAAACCTACTATGCAAATTAAAGCAAATGCGAGCCTAAAGGCTTACCATACTTTTGGAATTGAACAATCGTGTTCCTATTTAGCTATCGTTGAGTCGCTTGAAGATGTTATTGAGCTATTTCAAAACCCAAGATTCACCCATTTACCGAAACTTTTTTTAGGTAAAGGAAGTAATGTTCTTTTTACAGAACATTTTGAGGGATTAGTGATTGTTAATCGAATCATGGGTAAAGAAGTCACGGAAACGGATGAGCACTACCTATTACATATTGCCGGTGGTGAAGATTGGCCTGAATTGGTTTCCTGGTGTGTGAATCAGGGGATCGGTGGGATCGAGAACTTAGCTTTGATTCCAGGTTGTGCTGGCTCGGCTCCTATTCAGAACATTGGTGCGTATGGCCTAGAGCTAAAAGACATCTGTGATTATGTAGATGTTCTTGATATAACTACGTTTGAAAACAAAAGAATGCACGCCCAAGACTGTGAGTTTGCCTATAGGGATTCCATATTTAAACATGCGTTGCACGGAAAGTGCTTTATCACCGCATTAGGGCTTAAGTTGGCGAAGCAATGGCAGCCGATTAACCAGTACGGTCCTTTACAAAGTATCCCAGAAGAACAACTCAGCCCTGCTTCTATCTTCGAACGAGTATGCCAAGTGCGAAAGGCAAAACTGCCAGACCCAACCAAGATAGGTAACGCAGGAAGTTTCTTTAAAAACCCAGTGATCACGCAAGATCACTATGATCGACTCACAAAAAAATACCCTAACGTAGTGGCCTACCCAGCATCTGGAGGAATGAAAATTGCCGCTGGTTGGCTTATTGATCAGTGTGGATTAAAAGGGAAGTCTGTACATGGTGCGCAGGTCAACCCTATGCAAGCTTTGGTTTTGACCAACATAGATAACTGTAGTGCTGATGACATTGTCGCGCTTGCTTCTTTAGTGAAGCAGACAGTATGGGATAAATACCAAATCATACTTGAGCATGAAGTACGCTTTCTCAATCGTACCGGGGAGACCAATTTGGCTCAGATCGAGGCATCTAGATGAGAAAAGATCACTCTACGAAACTTCATATTCTAAAGTTATTAAGTGATGGAGAGTTTCACTCAGGAGAAGCGTTGGGCGACGATCTTAATGTTTCCAGAGCGGCAATCGCTAAGCACATTAAAGGTCTTAGTGAATGGGGTATTGATATTTATCGAGTGCAAGGGCGTGGTTACCAATTAGCTTCACCATTGCAGCTGTTAGACGAGACACTCCTTACCACTAGCTCGGAGTCACTTGTTGAACTTGTCCCTGTGATTGACTCAACGAACCAATATTTGCTCGACAGAGTCGCGGATTCGGAAAAGGGCCGTGTTTGTATTGCCGAATATCAAGCGCAAGGGCGTGGTCGCCGCGGTAGACAATGGGTCTCACCGTTTGGCTCTAACTTATATCTCTCTATGTATTGGCGACTGGATGCGGGAATGGCTGCGGCAATGGGCTTGAGCTTGGTGATTGGGATTGCCGCAGTGGAAGCTCTGGAAGAAGTAGGCATGCAAGGTGTTAAACTCAAGTGGCCGAATGACTTGTATTATCAAGATAAAAAACTGGCCGGAATCTTGGTTGAAATGTCGGGTCAGGCCGGTGGGGCTGCTCATCTAGTGATTGGGATGGGCCTGAATATTGGAATGCCTGACGACCAGCCTGAGATTGACCAGCCATGGACCACGTTGAACCAAGTAAATCAGAGTCTCAAGATCGATAGAAATGTTCTAGCAATGACACTTATCAAGCATTGGAATTCCGCACTTGTCGAATATGAAATGAAAGGACTTATTGGCTTCATCGAACGTTGGAATCGGTTAGACAATTTCCTTAATCGTCAGGTCAAACTGCTTATTGGGCCTAGAGAGGTACATGGCGTCGTTCGAGGCATCGATCATCAAGGTGGAATATTAATCGAAACCTCCCAAGGACTAGAGGCTTATATTGGTGGTGAAATCTCGTTGCGTAAAAGTGACTAATCTTCGATTACTTTCGCAACGAGACTTTATCAACCAAGTGGTTAACGCCTTTGTGTAGAATCAAGTGGGCTCTCTCACGAGTTGGAAGAATATTCAATTCTAAATTGAGCCCATTAATATCATGCCAAATTTGCTTCGCTTTTTTCTTTGCGTCATCGACAGAGAGTTGTGTGTAGTGGCTAAAATAAGAGCCTGGTTTCGTAAAGGCCCCTTGGCGAAACTTTAAAAAGCGTTCTACATACCAATGTTCAATGGTTTCTGTTTCTGCGTCGACATAAATTGAAAAATCTAAAAAGTCAGAGACGAAGACACGATGCGGGTCATGTGGATAGTCCATTCCACTTTGCAGAACGTTTAAACCTTCAATAATAAGAACATCCGGTCTATCCACTTTCCTTAGTTCATCAGTAATGTCATACGTGATGTGAGAGTAGATGGGTACTTCAAGATCGGGCTTTCCTGCCTTTACGTCAGACATGAACTCGACTAAGCGCTTGATATCATAGGATTCTGGGAAGCCTTTACGATGCATGATACCGCGTTCTTCTAGTACTTTTTTCGGATATAGGAAGCCATCTGTTGTAACCAAGGACACTTTGGGATGATTCTCCCAACGAGAAAGCAATGCCGTTAGAATACGAGCAGTCGTACTTTTGCCTACAGCAACACTGCCAGCGATACCAATTACGAAAGGGGGAGCATGTTCCTCTGTATTTAAGAATTGTTGTAATACGGAATTGCGGCTTTGACGAGCCTGGACATACAGATTCAAAAGACGAGACAAAGGAAGGTAGATCTCTACCGCTTCCTCCATGGTTAGGTTTTCATTAATGCCCTGAAGCGCAGTCAAGTCGTCTTCAGAAAGTGTCATCGGTACAGAGTTTCTTAACTCGGCCCAATTTGCACGGTCAAATGACAAAAATGGACTCATGGGTCTCTTTTATCCTTGGTTTAATAGAAGCAAGAACATACATCAAGCGAACTTCAAAGCAAACGACAAAGGTCGAAGTTTACTTTAAAAAAGCTAAGTTTGTACGAATTTGCAGCAAACGAATCTAAAAAATCGAAATTTATGATTTTTTTTCAAATTACTATTGCAACCTAGAAAATCATTCAATAGAATGCGCACCACTTATGCCGACTTAGCTCAGTAGGTAGAGCAACTGACTTGTAATCAGTAGGTCACCAGTTCGATTCCGGTAGTCGGCACCATTCTTTCCTTTAGTAGTCTGAATGGCTTGAAAATTTGGAGGGGTTCCCGAGTGGCCAAAGGGAGCAGACTGTAAATCTGCCGGCACTGCCTTCGATGGTTCGAATCCGTCCCCCTCCACCATATTCTTTAGGAAATAGCTCTCAGAGTTACGTGTTGCGGGCATCGTATAATGGCTATTACCTCAGCCTTCCAAGCTGATGATGCGGGTTCGATTCCCGCTGCCCGCTCCACTCTAATTTGAGTGCTGATATAGCTCAGGTGGTAGAGCGCATCCTTGGTAAGGATGAGGTCGGCAGTTCGAGTCTGCCTATCAGCACCAGCTCTCAAGTTTATTTCCTTTTGATATTAGATTTACCAATTATCTTTTTTTGGTTGCGTGGTCAATTTGGGCCACCTAAATCCGTACCTAGAGGGACCACTCATGTCTAAAGAAAAATTTGAACGTACGAAACCGCACGTTAACGTTGGTACTATCGGCCACGTTGACCACGGTAAAACA
>NZ_JAWOTS010000059.1:0-4027 GCF_033338975.1 Vibrio sp. Vb0349
TGTTGTGCGGTTCGAGTACCCAAGCGAAGCGCGGGAGCACTTTAAAAAACACTGACGCGCTTCGCTTGTCGGCTTCACGCATGGATAACTATTCGCAAGCGAAAGTTACCCACACGCGAACCATGAAATAAAAAGTCTAAGGCTCCATATGTTGAATATGAGCTAACACTCTTTCTAACTCAGTGAGCGCATAATTAATGGCCATGATGTTCTGGGGTAACGTTTCATTGTCACGTTGACGCTCGAGAACCTTGATCCGAGATTGGATAATTTCAACAGCAGAATTCATAACAGACACCTCAAGAAGATGAAAGAGCAATGCAGCCGCAAGCAGGCGAACTGCCCTTTCGGCTGCGCCGACCCCTACCCATTTCGACTCGATTTTGAGTGATTTGGATATCGTCTATGGTCGCTTTCCGTGGAGTTTTTTCTCTTACCCTTTCGGGCTGCCCTGCGCTGTGTGTAAAGCTTTCGCCCCCGTTCCAGTCACACAACACTAATCAGTTATTCCTTTTCCGCTTGTCCCCTCTAGCAGCTACAAGGGGCGGTATTATCGAGCTTTTCGCTTAGTTCTGATTAGTGCCTTTACCTGCCACCTTTCGGACTTCCCTTGGTCGGTGGCTGATGCGCGTCGTTCTGTCCAAAACATCTTGATCCAAACAGAGTGCAGGAATACTTGAAGTGCTTTTACGATATGAGCTATCATGAAAGGACTTACCGACCGCGAAATCGTAAGTATTTCCGAAAAAACCACCTTGCAGGGTGGTTTTTTCACATCTGGGGTTTATGTTATTACAACGATCCCACTCCAACAAGCGAAGATCGCTATATTGATTTCTATTGTCTAAATTCTGGGGCGCATTATTGGTCATATGTTAAATAGCCAACTTAGCCACTAAAAACGCCCATCTGACGCCCTCAGAAGCGCTAGGAGCGTTTTTTAACACTTTAGATAGGCAGAATACCCCTAAATCGATTTGAAAGTTTGTGACACTTTAGAGGCGATTTACAGGGCAAAAACTCACGAACTGGTTTGAAACCAAAAATCCTCCTTACACGCCATTTTCCTAACTTTGGGTACCTTCACGATGACAGAGACAAACCACAACGTTCTACCTTTCCAATCTCGATACCAAAAAGACATCGAGGAAATCAAAAACGAAGTACGCATGCTCGAAGCGGCTGGCCACTTTTCTGAATATCCCCACTCAACCACTGAAGCCAAACTCTTACCGATGAACCCCAACAGGGGGGAGCCGCAAGCGTAGAACGTCCCAAGACGTTCAGGGGAGCCCACGACCCGATAGCGCAGTGGGGGGCTTGCCCCGCGCGTCTAGGCAAAATGAGCGAGCGAATGTGCCTTGACCCACCGCGTTGATAGCGAGCGTTCAGCGAGTCCAACGGAGGCGACCTGGAACACATCCGCCAGGTGTGTGGAAAAAAGCCCTAGCAAGGCGGTGGGTCAAGGCGTAGCCGCAGACGCGCCCATGCAAATGAAACGTAGCGTCCAGCGAAGTGAAATGCGCAGCCAGTGAAACTGGCGAAGTCTTGATTTAATGGGGCGTTCAGCCACATTGAATCAATGCTCTGAAGCTAGAAATAAGATGAAATTCGAACGGATTTACATCAATTCTACAGTCAAATCTACCCTCAAACTCAATTGACGATAAAGTTGATGATCTATTTGTGGATGAAAACACTAAAAATAGGAGATTAAATTGACGGTAAAATTGCGGATAAACTAAGACGCTGACACACGAAAGAACGACAGTTCTATTTGGGTGGAAGTGTCTAGCGGGTAGCGAAGCGAAGGGCGGGACACGCCCGATTAGCCTGTGAAGTGAGTGGTGCAACAATGCCGCCAGCAGCAGGAACCCACCGAAGCGAGTCCGGCGTTCGCGCCTAACCGCAGTAGGAATCCTCGTCGTTTACGGCGAGGAGGATGTCAATTAAATTAGATAAATCTCTTATTGATAGACAAACACACTACACTTAATACCCATTATGTTAAAAACGACAGGATTCATGAAAATCATCAGAATTGTGCAGGATGGTTCACCTATCGATTAGATATGGGGTCTGAAGGCCAATAGAACGAAAACGTACGTTAGTGAAGTAACTGTCTGATATATCGAAACATAATGTACATTGGAAAACGCCATCAAAACGGTGTCTTTTTAATCGAAAATTGGCACTTAACGGACTTTCTTGTCTACTAATCGATTTTTCAGACGATAATTTTCCTGTTACCGTACGTTTTCGTACGGTTGGACCTCAAACCCCTTTGAGCGTGGCAAGCTGCACAAAGGGATAGGGCGGCACCAGAGAAAAATCACTCAGGGTCAATGCCAGCGCTTCGTTAATACAGATGTAGGTGTTCCACAGGGTAGCCAGCAGCATCCTGCGATGCAGATCCGGAACATAATGGTGCAGGGCGCTGACTTCCGGTGCCAGCAGATATTTTGGCAGTTTGCCTTGGATCAGAGCCATCTGACGCAGGGCTAGTGCAGCCGGATAGTCAATAGCTACCGGCAGCGGTGCGGACTGTTGTAACTCAGAATAAGAAATGAGGCCGCTCATGGCGTTGACTCTCAGTCATAGTATCGTGGTATCACCGGTTGGTTCCACTCTCTGTTGCGGGCAACTTCAGCAGCACGTAGGGGACTTCCGCGTTTCCAGACTTTACGAAACACGGAAACCGAAGACCATTCATGTTGTTGCTCAGGTCGCAGACGTTTTGCAGCAGCAGTCGCTTCACGTTCGCTCGCGTATCGGTGATTCATTCTGCTAACCAGTAAGGCAACCCCGCCAGCCTAGCCGGGTCCTCAACGACAGGAGCACGATCATGCGCACCCGTGGCCAGGACCCAACGCTGCCCGAGATGCGCCGCGTGCGGCTGCTGGAGATGGCGGACGCGATGGATATGTTCTGCCAAGGGTTGGTTTGCGCATTCACAGTTCTCCGCAAGAATTGATTGGCTCCAATTCTTGGAGTGGTGAATCCGTTAGCGAGGTGCCGCCGGCTTCCATTCAGGTCGAGGTGGCCCGGCTCCATGCACCGCGACGCAGCGCCGGCAGGCAGAGCAAGTAGAGGGCAGCGCCTGCAATCCATGCCCACCCGTTCCACGTTGTTATAGAAGCCGCATAGATCGCCGTGAAGAGGAGGGGTCCGACGATCGAGGTCAGGCTGGTGAGCGCCGCCAGTGAGCCTTGCAGCTGCCCCTGACGTTCCTCATCCACCTGCCTGGACAACATTGCTTGCAGCGCCGGCATTCCGATGCCACCCGAAGCAAGCAGGACCATGATCGGGAACGCCATCCATCCCCGTGTCGCGAAGGCAAGCAGGATGTAGCCTGTGCCGTCGGCAATCATTCCGAGCATGAGTGCCCGCCTTTCGCCGAGCCGGGCGGCTACAGGGCCGGTGATCATTGCCTGGGCGAGTGAATGCAGAATGCCAAATGCGGCAAGCGAAATGCCGATCGTGGTCGCGTCCCAGTGAAAGCGATCCTCGCCGAAAATGACCCAAAGCGCGGCCGGCACCTGTCCGACAAGTTGCATGATGAAGAAGACCGCCATCAGGGCGGCGACGACGGTCATGCCCCGGGCCCACCGGAACGAAGCGAGCGGGTTGAGAGCCTCCCGGCGTAACGGCCGGCGTTCGCCTTTGTGCGACTCCGGCAAAAGGAAACAGCCCGTCAGGAAATTGAGGCCGTTCAAGGCTGCCGCGGCGAAGAACGGAGCGTGGGGGGAGAAACCGCCCATCAGCCCACCGAGCACAGGTCCCGCGACCATCCCGAACCCGAAACAGGCGCTCATGAAGCCGAAGTGCCGCGCGCGCTCATCGCCATCAGTGATATCGGCAATATAAGCGCCGGCTACCGCCCCAGTCGCCCCGGTGATGCCGGCCACGATCCGCCCGATATAGAGAACCCAAAGGAAAGGCGCCGTCGCCATGATGGCGTAGTCGACAGCAGCGCCGGCCAGCGAGACGAGCAAGACCGGCCGCCGCCCGAAACGATCCGACAGCG
>NZ_JAWOTS010000060.1:0-3327 GCF_033338975.1 Vibrio sp. Vb0349
TTCTTTTAGTTGTTGATTTCATAACACTCTCCAATTTTGGGGGTGGAAAGTGTCAACCTTATTTAGGACGGCACACACAAAGAATTGAAAGCCGAGCAAAGCGCTCGGCTTTTTTATGCGCGTCTAATACGGTTTTGCTTTTCATCGTGTTTGTTTACCCAACTTATTACTTCGTCTAAGGGCAGGGCAGGACAGAACAAGTAACCCTGAATGATGTCACAGCCTCGACTTCTCAAAAAATGCAGTGTGTCCATGTCTTGAACGCCTTCTGCTACGACCGAATACCCTAATCCATGTGCTAGCGCAATCGTGTTCTCAACGATAGAGCGGGAGCCTTCTGTACGGCTTGCTGTGGAGAGAAATGAGCGGTCGATTTTAATTTGATCAACCGGAAGATCTCTTAACAGTGACAAAGATGAATACCCAGTGCCAAAATCATCCAAGCTGATCTTTATACCTAATCCTTTAATTTGATGAATTAAGGGGTTGAGCTCAACGACCCTATCGATCGCCATCGTTTCAGTGATCTCTAAACTTATTAGGTCAGCGAATTGCGGGTTTACTTTGAGCAAAGTTTCTAAGCGATTAAACAGCAAGTTAGATGAGAGATCTTTCGCTGATAAGTTTACGTGGACAGGAAGCTTAATGCCTTTCTCTATAAATGTTTGCAGATCCCTTTCTACTTGGTTAAGAACCCACATGGTAATGTTGTGCACCTGATTGCTACGCTCTGCGATAGGAATGAAGTCGTTGGGTGAGATCGTTTTACCATTTTCGTCATGCCAACGAATCACTGCTTCAAAACCGACAGCTAAGTTAGTGTGTGCATCAATCAACGGTTGGTAATACAACTGAAACTCTTCTTTTTCAAGCGCACATTGAATACGAGAAGATATCTCAAGTTGGTACTTAGCCCCGACGTTCATATCCTCATTATAAAACGCACAAAGATTGCCATTACGCTTGGCGTGATACATAGCGATATCTGCGTGCTTGATCAAAAGATCATTGGTTAGGGCGTCATATGGGTAGGTGCTTATACCGAAAACAACGCGGCAGGAAACTTGAAACTCATCTAAATGAAAGCGTTCAGACATTGCAGAATCTAGTTCTTCTATGAGTTTTTTACCCGTTTCCTCGCATGCAGAAGAGGTCAGGATGACAAATTCATCACCACCAACGCGGAATATCTGGTCATTGCCTTTCAGTTTCCCCTGAAGGCGTTGACCAATTTGAATAAGTAACTGGTCTCCACAAAAGTGACCCATTGCATCGTTGACTTGTTTAAAATTAACCACGTCAAAAAGGATCACCGAGAATGGGTCTCTAGATTGTATTCTGCCTTCGATAGACTCAAAGCAGTATTTACGATTAGGGAGCCCAGTAAGAGCGTCATGGACAGCATTGCGCTTCTCTCTTTCAGCAACGGTATGAAGCTCTAATATCGAATCGTTGCTCCACTTAATCACCAGCACGACAAAGATACTGCCGCCAAAAAGTATAAGAGAAACCCCCGTTTCTAGGAGAGAAGCAATAGGTTTTTGCATGATGGCGTGCAAAAAAACGGCATAAGCAAAAATGAAACAGCTGATTAACAATAATAGGAAAGTCCACCCGGTTACGTCAGTTTTCGAGCAGATGTTTTTTGTCATCTGCCATCCCCAGCAGAGCAAAATCAAACCTAAGATCACTAATAGAAATGCAATAGTGGGCACATTATTACCCCGATTTATTGATTGGTTTGTTATTTTTGTTCACCCAATAAACAACGTAGCTTATATATCTGACTTTGTACAAATTGACCTATTCATAAATTATGTTTAACAAGTGATATTTTTTAGTCTTCAAATAAAATCAAAACTTGCTACAGATCAACAAAATTTGTTCAATCAAATCGCTTTTACTAAAAGATTGTTGAAAGATTAAAAAATTATTGAATAATAGAGGGGCAAACAAGAAGTACGCAGCGCACAAGCGCTATTACAACCTCTGCTCTACAACAGGATAACTATTTCATGTCTAATTCGTTTGTACTGGTGATCAACTCTGGTAGCTCTTCATTAAAATTTGCTGTTATTGATTCTGAAACCGGTGAAGCTTTGGTATCAGGTATTGGTGAGTGTTTTGGCCTACCTGAAGCTGAAATCAGTTGGAAATATCAGGGAGAAAAAACCGTTGAAGCAATTCCAGCTGGCGGTAACCATCATCAGTACGCTGTTGAGCGAGTGGTAAAACTACTCGAAACTCTAGGTTTGAGCTCAAAATTTGTCGCTGTAGGCCATCGCATTGTCGCAGGCGGTGAAACCTTTAAAGGAACTGTGAAAGTTGATGAAACAGTTATTCAAGAAGTAGAGCGCCTTGCTGAACTTGCACCACTTCATAACAAAGCGAACGCTGAAGGCATGAGAGCGGCAATGGCGGCGTTCCCTTCACTGCCTCAATTTGCTGTATTTGACACTGCTTTCCACCAAACAATGCCAGCCAAAGCCTTTATGTACGCACTTCCTTACGAGCTTTACGAAGAGCATAAAGTGCGTCGTTACGGTGCTCACGGCACAAGCCACTACTACGTAAGCCGTGAAGCAGCGAAAATGCTAGATAAGCCGGTTGAAGAAAGCAGCTTTATCACTGTGCACTTAGGTAACGGTGCATCAGTGAGTGCGGTTAAAAATGGCGAATGTGTTGATACAAGTATGGGTTTGACGCCGTTAGCTGGCCTAATGATGGGCACTCGCTGTGGTGACCTCGACCCAAGTGTTATCGAGTTCCTTTTCCGTAAAGGCTGGGAAAAAGACGAAGTGTTCGAGATGATGAACAAGAAGTCAGGTTTCTTAGGTGTATCTGGTGTGACAAGTGATGCTCGTGGTGTACTAGAAGCAATGGAAGCGGGGAATTCACGTGCGAAGTTGGCATTTGAGATCTTCACTTACCGCGTTGCGAAGTACATTACTTCCTACCTAGCGGCTCTGGATTCATTAGACGGCATCATCTTCACTGGTGGTATTGGTGAAAACTCACTACCAATTCGTCGTGAAATCTTGAAAAACCTAAAACTGTTAGGTTTTGTTGAAGATGAGAAAGGTAACGAAGATGCAAGATTTGGTAACGCAGGTGTTATTGCAACATCTGAGTTGCTCGGTGCGAAAGCACTAGTTATTCCTACTAACGAGGAATTCGTGATAGCCAAACAATCGGTTGAGCTATTGTAATATATAACGAAAACAGAAAGTTAAAAGCGAGCCTCGTGCTCGCTTTTTTTATTTTCAGCCCTAAACCACCTACTTCAGTAGGTGGTTATCATCCGTTTCGGCTTTGCCTGTAAAACTA
>NZ_JAWOTS010000061.1:0-3316 GCF_033338975.1 Vibrio sp. Vb0349
TTGATTATTCTGATCTTAATTGATTATATGATCTATTGATCTGGTTATTTTTACGAGCCTAAGTTGCTGTTATTAATGAGTATTTCTTTGAGGTATTTCGGAACTATGATCATAGCTTTATCGAAACGATGATCAACAAAATCTTGAAAGCATGATCACTTCATTCCGCAAGCATGATCATTAAGTTCCTGAAAAGATGATCAAAACAATCATGAAACGATGATCATGATGTCTGTACAGGTTATCCACAGAAATCCGTGATTACCTCGATCTTGATTTATCGATCCTCTGCTATTGTGAGTGTTTCGAGGTTGCGGATCAATGATCAAGCTAAGGTTATTTCATCTCTCTTTACCTTCAATTGTTGCCAAATTAGCCAAACGATTAAAATGACGTCAATTTGGGTCCTTCGCATCAAAGACTGCATGATTATCAGAACTAACGGAAGCATGATCATGAAAGACACTATGTCTTGTTTGCCGATACTGTATTTCATCGTTCCGAAGGTTGAGAGGCGCATTTATGCGTCAATCCCCCATTCCGTCTGCACTCAGCCGTAAATAGCGCATTAAAAAGCATGCTTCCGAGAAACCTACTTGCTTGATCATTTTTCCGAGAAATGGATCCATGTACTCAAGCCTTGATTTACCTTCATTCGTCCATTATCTGCCATGATCATGCTTTCGTATTTACAGTTATCTTCGAAAACATGATCAAGAGTCTTCCTTGATCATGGTTCCGTTCTTATTCGTTGTCTTTTCGCTGATTTTGCTTCGGATGCATGATCAAGGTCGTGACGCGACACTATTTCCTCTCTTTTCCTCCACAATCAGTATGTAAAATGATTTAAGTCGATTCAAATCACATAATCCGTAATTTAGCCCACTTATATAATCGTTCCGGATAAAATAGATTTACATTGTAAATAAGTGACAATGTAACACTTTTAATTTTGATAAGAACTAACCTCTTTTATTTGGAATAAATCGATTAAAAATTGATATATTTTTCTTCTTAAATCATAAAACAGCCAATTTTGATGGTTTTTTATGTGATGGTTGTTCAAAATGAACGTGCACCTTTTTGTTGTTTTTGAAGTCTACTGCTGTACAATTGGATGCAGATATCCTTCCAACGGAATTTGGCATGAAAAGAGAAAAAACGATTGAAAATCTTCAAGAGTTAGCTGAGCTGACGCAACAAGTTCAAGCTGACCGTATTGAGATTGTTTTGGAAGAGCGAAGTGACAACTACTTCCCACCAATGTCTAAGGCGATGATGGAGACTCGCTCTGGTTTAACTCGTCGTAAACTGGATGAAGCGATCGGTAAGATGGAAGCCGCAGGCCACCAATTTACTAAAAACAACGCGAATCATTACTCCATTACGTTAGAAGAAGCACACATGCTCATGGATGCGGCTGAAGTGCCAAAATTCTATGAGCGTAAGAAGAATAACGGCAATAAACCATGGATTATCAACGTACAAAACCAAAAAGGTGGTACGGGTAAATCAATGACGGCCGTACATTTGGCTGCTTGTTTGGCGCTTAACCTAGATAAACGCTACCGCATTTGTTTGATTGACTTGGACCCTCAAGGTTCATTACGTCTGTTTTTAAACCCGCAAATCAGTGTGGCTGAGCACGACAACATTTATTCAGCGGTGGACATTATGTTAGGCAACGTGCCTGATGGAGTAGAGATCGACCGCGAATTTTTACACAAGAACGTGCTGTTGCCGACGCAATACCCGAACTTGAAGTCAATCTCCGCATTCCCAGAAGATGCTATGTTTAACGCAGAAGCGTGGCAAACGCTGTCTGAAGACCCATCACTTGATATCGTTCGTCTATTGAAAGAACAGCTTATCGACAAGATTGCGAATGACTTCGATATCATCATGATTGATACCGGTCCGCACGTCGACCCTCTGGTTTGGAATGCGATGTACGCGTCCAATGCACTGTTAATTCCTTGTGCGGCAAAACGTCTAGACTGGGCATCTACGGTTAACTTCTTCCAGCATTTGCCTACGGTTTATGAGATGTTCCCAGAAGATTGGAATGGCTTAGAGTTTGTTCGTCTAATGCCAACCATGTTCGAAGACGACAACAAGAAGCAAGTCTCGGTATTGACGGAAATGAACTATCTGCTTGGTGACCAAGTGATGATGGCAACCATTCCACGTAGCCGTGCATTTGAAACGTGTGCAGACACCTACAGCACTGTGTTTGATTTAACCGTAAGTGATTTCGAAGGCGGTAAGAAGACACTTGCAACTGCTCAAGATGCGGTACACAAAAGCGCATTGGAATTGGAGCGCGTATTGCACTCTAACTGGCCGTCATTAAATCAGGGGTAAACAGTAAATGGCTTTGAAAACGTCTGAATTAAACGCGAAATTATTTGGTAAAACGAATAAACGTCGAGTAGCGACTCCACAAGAAGCGCAAACGGCAGCAAAAGAAAAAGCGCAAACCATCGAGTTGGCTGTGGCGGGTGAGGGCACGGTTCAGTTTGAATTGGTTCGTATTCCCGCAGATAAAGTGGCAAGCGAGACGCGTGTATTCGCGGACAACGCCCGTGAACAATCATTCTTGAATGAGCATGCTTTATCTGATGTTTTGGTGACACTGAAAGAGCGTGGTCAACAGTACCCAGCTGTTGGTCGTCGCACTGACGATGGCAAAATTGAAGTGCTAGACGGTAGCCGCCGTCGTATGTCTTGTATCTTGGCGGGGAAGGATTTCTTGGTTTACGTTGGTGATGGCATCAACACTGAACACGCGAAATTCCTATCTGACGTCGCGAATGCTCACAAACCGCTGTCGCTTTACGAAAAAGGCAAAGAGATGCAGGCTAAGCTGGAAAGTGGTGAAGCAGAAGACCAAAAAGCGCTAGCGAAAATGTTCCAATGCAGTGAAGCATTGGTAAGTGGTGCGCTTAAAGCCGCGGCATTGCCGCTAGAATTGCTACAAGCGTATCCAAATGTTGGCGATTTAGGTCGTCCAACCATCGTTAAACTGCACAAACAGTTCTCAACATTGACCGCTGAGCAGCAGCAAAACTTGTTGGATAAATGCCGTACATCTGAAGGTTACTTGTGGCAACGTAGCAAGGCACAAGGCGTGGCTCGTTTGACCAAAGAAGTGACGGAAAGCATCGAAAGTTGGATCTCAGAGTTAGCACCAGCTAAACCTGCAAAAAAAGCTGAAAAAGTTGACCTTGTCAAAGGTCGAGCAAGCTACAGTCGTAAAGGCAGCAATCTTGCTCTCAATCTGAAGAAAGTCGATGACAGCTTGATGGAAGAAATC
>NZ_JAWOTS010000062.1:0-3135 GCF_033338975.1 Vibrio sp. Vb0349
GGTTGAAAGCACCGGTCTTGAAAACCGGCATACGTTAATAGCGTATCTAGGGTTCAAATCCCTATCTCTCCGCCACTATTAAGAAGCCTCGCTAGAAATAGCGAGGCTTTTTTCATTTCCGCACATCTTTATTACTCTATCTGTGCTTGTCAAAAATCAATTCCATATGCGATCTACTTTTCGACAAAGTAATATTGGTATCGGTATTGGTTGTGACGTTTTGATTTTTGCTAAGAAGTGCAGTTGCCTCTAAAGCTGTTCATCCTCATCACTGCATGCTGTTCCGATAAGGTTGTTGGAGATGCTGTTGAACCATCTATTGCCTTATCGTTCTCTTAAAGCACTACCATTGCTTCTCTAGCCCCTTTTACGGGATAGACCGAACAAATAAGCATACTCAAATAGCCACTGTTTCACTGATGTATCTTTTTGTTTTACTCAGTTTAGCGACGCGCGTGCTCTATTGCCTAAATCTAGCTACGTCTTAAAACCATACTTCTACAGGCTAAAGTTACGTATTCCTGTATCTTTTAAAATTGTTTTGGATTCTGCTGGAATGACAGGATCAGAGTAGTCAAAAGAGAAGAGTGAAAGTGAAACGATAGTGAGTTACTAGGAAGTCGGGCACTACTTGGGAGCCAATGAATTTGATAAACATCTTGATGACCAAGGACTAAAGGGTTAGTAGCAGGCAATAAAAAAGCCGACAGTAAGCTGCCGGCTTGGTTAGATGACTGCTACTTAGTCGTTCTGTACGAGCGTGAGAGCTTTACGAGAGACTTCGTGAGCAGCTTTGGTTAGATTTTGCTTCTCTAGTGTGTCTGCTAGGAATGCATAGTCAGAGACGTCAGAGCGAAGCTTTAAGGCGATCTCAAAGTGATCTTGGGCTTCTTGCCACTTCTCTTGACGGAAATAGAAGTGCGCTAATGCGCTATGGGCAGCGGCGTTATCCGGTTCTTTCTTCACTACGCCCTCTAAGAAGACCACGACAGGGTGGGTATCTGGCAGATTTAGATCTGGCAGTAGTTGATAAAGCTCTGGGGCAGGTTGTTTTTTTAATGCTTCTTTTAGCACGGTAAAGGCTTCTGCATCAGCTTTTCGTGTGATGAGTTCTCGAGCAAAACAGGCAACGAGGTGTGTGTCTTGTTTCACTTTACGTGAGAGACTATTCCAATGAGAGATAAGCCCTTCGCTACCTTGTTGTTGCGCTACTTCATGGAGTAAGCCGCACTGCGCCTTTTGAATCAGCTCTGCATGTTCTTCTTCCGTGATGAGTTTTGCTTTGGTTAGTTGTGGCAAGAGGTCAATAAGAGGTTGCCACAACTTTAGCTGCATGTACGTTGTTTTCAGCAAGTTCAATACAATAGAGTTACTCGCATACTGACTTTTTAACGATTGCAAGGTATCGAAAGCGGACTCGAACTCGTTGTCGCGGATAAATTGTTTCGCTCGAGTCAGTTCTACTGCGAGATGGGCATTCTCTTGTTGGCTCGCTAGCTCTAGATAGTGATCTCGTTTTGCTTTATCACCTTGGCCTTGTGCGGCTTCAGACGCAACCAAGTAGCAAAGCAGCGGCATATCGTGATGATTTGCCCAGCGAGTTACTTTCTTCTCAGCACCTTTCCAGTCACCTTCTAGCAGTTTAATAATGCCTTCATTGGTGTATCGGCGGGAATGGCGCATTTTGCGAACACTGAAGTAGTTCCATGTTGTAGAACTAGCATAAACTAACTTCTTAATCAGGTACTCAAGCAGAAAAAGACCTGCGAGTGCAGCGATAACGAAAACCACTAATGTCGTTACGCTCATCTCGATCGTTTTCTCGGCAATGGAGATGAGTACATAGCCTTGCTGACCAGAAAACTGGGTGCCAACAAATAGTCCTGCGCCTAGTACAACAAATAGGAAAATAAGACGAAACATTACTTATCCTCCATGCCTGTCATCGTTGTGACTTCACGACGTAGGCGTTCACGGATGACATCTGATAGTTGAGACTGACTTTGCAGTTTTGTTGGGTATTCCACTTGAATATTTTGCTGACTTAGCAGGTTAACCGTTTTGTTGAACTCTTTAACGGAATTATCGTCTTGGTTGAAGAAAGCTAATGCCCATTTGTCGGCTGTTTTTAGAGATGTGGTGTAAATTTCACCTTGTTCTTGGTACACCGCTTTTATTGCCGTTTCCAATTTGGCTTTGATGTTTTCTTTCAGGTAAAAGTGTTGCTCAGGAGAAAGCAGTGGAATGACGTTACCATCGCGCGTGCGGAAGGTAATGAAGTTTTCTGAAAAGTCCTTCAAAGAGGTCATTAAGTTATCTTGCCAGTTTGCGATATCTTCAGACACTTCAGTGTTTTCTACGGCTTCAGCTTCAGGTAGCAGTGCATTGGCGAGAGGGAGCTTGTCTACTTGCTGTTGTAGGGCAGTTAAGCGTAGTACCAATCCATCACGGTCAATTAGCGGGATAGTGCGAAGTTTGGTGATATCGTTCGCCATTGCTTTACGTAGTTTGACGAGGCTAGGATCATTCAGTGCTGCAATGCGTTGGTCTGCACTTTCCATCAGTTGAGTCGCGCTTTCTACATCGTGCTCTAAGAACAATTTACGACCAGCTAATTTGACAAGGTAATCGGCTTCCGCTAATAGCCAGTCGTTTGGTCGACGACCTTTCACATCGGCAACGGCGAGCTGTAAGCTTTCAATGCTCTTCTGTTGCTGTCCAAGTACCACTTCCGCTTTGTGTGTCACGGTTGTTGCTTTCTCGATGGTTTCTTCTTGTACCCGGCTGAGTTCTTGCTTCATGGAAGCTTGAGTGCTTTCTAGCTGACTTTTTAGTTGGGCGATCTGCGCTTGGTAATCGGCTTGCTGTTGATGCAGCTTGTACGCGAGGCCACCGCCAAAAATAATCGATAAGATGATAGCGACCGTGCCTAGTTTGACACCGCGTTTGCCTTGTTTTTCTTCAAACTCGACTTTTGGTTCTGCTGTTTTTGGGGGCTCGGCCGCTTGTGGTTGCTCTTTTTTAAGGTTCGCATCCTGCTGCGATGTGGTTTTTTCGACTAGCGGTGCCGATGAGGTTTCTTCGGAAAGGTTTTTATCGTTATTTTTTTGGTCGTTATTTTTACTTGTCATGCCT
>NZ_JAWOTS010000063.1:0-3044 GCF_033338975.1 Vibrio sp. Vb0349
ATCAACTCGAAACTCCTTCGGGTTGTATGGTTAAGTGACTAAGCGTACACGGTGGATGCCTTGGCAGTCAGAGGCGATGAAGGACGTATTAACTTGCGATAAGCCCAGATTAGGTAGTAAAAACCATTTGAGTCTGGGATTTCCGAATGGGGAAACCCAATACCATAAGGTATTACTGTTGAGTGAATACATAGCTCAACAGGGCGAACCGGGGGAACTGAAACATCTAAGTACCCCGAGGAAAAGAAATCAACCGAGATTCCGAAAGTAGCGGCGAGCGAAATTGGACTAGCCCTTAAGCTTTACACGCGTTAGACGAACAGCCTGGAAAGGCTGACGATACAGGGTGATAGTCCCGTAGTTGACGACGTGTGTTCAGTGAAATCGAGTAGGGCGGGACACGTGATATCCTGTCTGAATATGGGGGGACCATCCTCCAAGGCTAAATACTACTGACTGACCGATAGTGAACCAGTACCGTGAGGGAAAGGCGAAAAGAACCCCTGTGAGGGGAGTGAAATAGAACCTGAAACCGTGTACGTACAAGCAGTAGGAGCAGGCTTGTCCTGTGACTGCGTACCTTTTGTATAATGGGTCAGCGACTTATATTCAGTGGCAAGGTTAACCATCTAGGGGAGCCGTAGGGAAACCGAGTCTTAACTGGGCGTTCAGTCTCTGGATATAGACCCGAAACCAGGTGATCTAGCCATGGGCAGGTTGAAGGTTGAGTAACATCAACTGGAGGACCGAACCGACTAATGTTGAAAAATTAGCGGATGACTTGTGGCTAGGGGTGAAAGGCCAATCAAACCTGGAGATAGCTGGTTCTCCCCGAAAGCTATTTAGGTAGCGCCTCGGACGAATACTACTGGGGGTAGAGCACTGTTAAGGCTAGGGGGTCATCCCGACTTACCAACCCTTTGCAAACTCCGAATACCAGTAAGTACTATCCGGGAGACACACGGCGGGTGCTAACGTCCGTCGTGGAGAGGGAAACAACCCAGACCGCCAGCTAAGGTCCCAAATTACTACTAAGTGGGAAACGATGTGGGAAGGCTCAGACAGCCAGGATGTTGGCTTAGAAGCAGCCATCATTTAAAGAAAGCGTAATAGCTCACTGGTCGAGTCGGCCTGCGCGGAAGATGTAACGGGGCTAAGTAGTAAACCGAAGCTGCGGCAATATACTTTTGTATATTGGGTAGGGGAGCGTTCTGTAAGCGGTTGAAGGTGTGTGGTAACGCATGCTGGACGTATCAGAAGTGCGAATGCTGACATGAGTAACGATAAAGGGGGTGAAAAACCTCCTCGCCGGAAGACCAAGGGTTCCTGTCCAACGTTAATCGGGGCAGGGTAAGTCGACCCCTAAGGCGAGGCCGAAAGGCGTAGTCGATGGGAAACGGGTTAATATTCCCGTACTTCTTACAATTGCGATGGGGGGACGGAGAAGGCTAGGTGGGCCTGGCGACGGTTGTCCAGGTTCAAGTGCGTAGGCTGAGAAATTAGGTAAATCCGGTTTCTCTTAAGGCTGAGACACGACGTCGAGCTACTACGGTAGTGAAGTCATTGATGCCATGCTTCCAGGAAAAGCCTCTAAGCTTCAGATTGTAAGGAATCGTACCCCAAACCGACACAGGTGGTCGGGTAGAGAATACCAAGGCGCTTGAGAGAACTCGGGTGAAGGAACTAGGCAAAATGGTACCGTAACTTCGGGAGAAGGTACGCTCTCGACGGTGAAGTCCCTCGCGGATGGAGCTATTGAGAGTCGCAGATACCAGGTGGCTGCAACTGTTTATTAAAAACACAGCACTGTGCAAAATCGCAAGATGACGTATACGGTGTGACGCCTGCCCGGTGCCGGAAGGTTAATTGATGGGGTTAGACTTCGGTCGAAGCTCTTGATCGAAGCCCCGGTAAACGGCGGCCGTAACTATAACGGTCCTAAGGTAGCGAAATTCCTTGTCGGGTAAGTTCCGACCTGCACGAATGGCGTAATGATGGCCACGCTGTCTCCACCCGAGACTCAGTGAAATTGAAATCGCTGTGAAGATGCAGTGTACCCGCGGCTAGACGGAAAGACCCCGTGAACCTTTACTACAGCTTGGCACTGAACATTGACCCTACATGTGTAGGATAGGTGGGAGGCTTTGAAGCGCAGTCGCTAGATTGCGTGGAGCCGTCCTTGAAATACCACCCTTGTAGTGTTGATGTTCTAACGTCGACCCCTTATCGGGGTTGCGGACAGTGCCTGGTGGGTAGTTTGACTGGGGCGGTCTCCTCCCAAAGCGTAACGGAGGAGCACGAAGGTGGGCTAATCACGGTTGGACATCGTGAGGTTAGTGCAATGGCATAAGCCCGCTTGACTGCGAGAATGACAATTCGAGCAGGTGCGAAAGCAGGTCATAGTGATCCGGTGGTTCTGAATGGAAGGGCCATCGCTCAACGGATAAAAGGTACTCCGGGGATAACAGGCTGATACCGCCCAAGAGTTCATATCGACGGCGGTGTTTGGCACCTCGATGTCGGCTCATCACATCCTGGGGCTGAAGTCGGTCCCAAGGGTATGGCTGTTCGCCATTTAAAGTGGTACGCGAGCTGGGTTTAGAACGTCGTGAGACAGTTCGGTCCCTATCTGCCGTGGGCGTTGGAGAATTGAAA
The DNA here is from genome assembly GCF_033338975.1 of Vibrio sp. Vb0349. Lineage (NCBI taxonomy): Bacteria > Pseudomonadati > Pseudomonadota > Gammaproteobacteria > Vibrionales > Vibrionaceae > Vibrio > Vibrio sp. Vb0349. The sequence continues at coordinate 2,656 of NZ_JAWOTS010000063.1, forward strand.
GGGGCTGCTCCTAGTACGAGAGGACCGGAGTGGACGAACCTCTGGTGTTCGGGTTGTGTCGCCAGACGCATTGCCCGGTAGCTAAGTTCGGGATCGATAACCGCTGAAAGCATCTAAGCGGGAAGCGAGCCTTGAGATGAGTTCTCCCTGATACTTTAAGTATCCTAAAGGGTTGTCGTAGACTACGACGTTGATAGGCAGGGTGTGTAAGCGTTGTGAGGCGTTGAGCTAACCTGTACTAATTGCCCGTGAGGCTTAACCATACAACACCCAAGGGGTTTTGATGGACTCAATGAAAGAACATTGAATGTGTAAGAACGAGAATTAAAAAAACAGCTTTCCGAATTAAAGAATTTGCTTGGCGACCATAGCGTTTTGGACCCACCTGA
>NZ_JAWOTS010000064.1:0-2722 GCF_033338975.1 Vibrio sp. Vb0349
TTTGTTGCTCTTTTACTAACTCATCTCTCAAACGGTGTCCTTGATGAATATTCACTTGGAGGCGATTGATCAACATCTGTAGCTGTTCAATCGCTGGCACTTGGTTCATTTTTAACTGTGTTTCGAGTTCCAGCGCTTGGCTAGCCAGTATCTTCAGCCCTAAATTCAACGCCATTCCCTTGGTCGTATGCATCGTCAATTTGAGAGAGTCGAAATCGCTCTGCATAAAGTTTTCAATCAGGTCATCAACCGCCAGTTCAAAATCGGTGATGATGCTGTTGAGCAGATCAAGTAACTCATTCGGATGTTCTTTGAGGGACGCCAACATTTCGGAGTTCGACAGTTCCTCTTCCGTCAGCCTCAAGTTTTCAATCGGCTTACGTTGCAGTTGCAATACATTGCTCGCTGGCGATACCTCTTCGGTTTGTTTCACTTTGAGCCTCGCACTGAATTGCTTCAAAGCGTCAGCAAAACTTTCCCTTTGTAGAGGCTTGGTTAGGACATGATCGGCACCTGCCGCGATAAAGTGGTCATGGGCCTCACGAAAGACATCCGCAGTATAGGCAAACAGCAACGTCTTTACCCCTAGCTTTTCGCGAATAAAACGAGTCGCTTCGACACCATTCATCTCTGGCATGTGATTATCCATCAAGATAAGGTCATAATCGTTGTCGCGTGCCTTTTCTACGGCAACCAGCCCGGTTTCTGCGACATCCACTGCGTGCCCTAACTTTTCGCAAAAGCCTTTCGCCACCAAAGCATTTACGCGGTTATCTTCTGCCAACAAAATGCGCAAGTTCTGAGTGCTTCGGGTTTGAACTGGCGTATGTTGCGGGCTCGGTTTTTCGCTCTCATTCCATGGTATCGGCAAAGTGACAATAAACTGCGTGCCGACCCCTTCTACGCTCTTTAAGGTAATAGAACCACCCATAAGTTCAGTGAGCTTTTTAACGATGGCCAACCCTAAACCCGTTCCTCCAAACCTTCTTGTAGTTGAAGAATCTGCTTGCTCGAAGGAGTTAAATACTCGCCCTTGTTTATCGGGCGCGATACCGATCCCTGTATCACTGACGATGATCAACAGATGTTTGTCTTCACTATTTAACTCGGTACGAATCAGTACGTGCCCTTCATTGGTAAACTTCACGGCGTTACCCGCCAAATTAAACAGAATTTGGCGAAGTCGAGCACAATCGCCTGTGAACTCGGTGTTGTTCGGAACGTCGTTCTCAACAATCAGCTCAATGCTTTTTTCATCAATTAACGGTTGTATGGCGCTGCAAACCGGAGTTAAGACTTGTTCAAGATGAAACGGGGCTTTTTCCAGTTCTAGCTTATTTTCCTCAACTTTAGAAAAGTCCAAGATGTCGTTGAGGATAGTCATTAAATGCTGCCCTGAATCCAGAATCACCTTAATGTGCTCTTTGGTGACGGGCTCTTTGGTTTCCTCTGCAATCAACTGAGAAATCCCGAGCACACCATTCATTGGCGTTCTTAATTCGTGACTCATAGCAGCAAGAAAGCTGGATTTAGCCTTCGCCGCTCGCTCTGCTTTGTCCGTCTCGGCTTCCAACTCCGAGTTAAGCTGCTTCAAGTTGTGCATTCGGTATTGCAGTTGATACAAGAACGACCCGACTAACAACATCACTGCGACAAACACAAACAGCCAAGTGAAGCGCGCCTCATTTTGGGCGAGATCAAGAAGTGAGTGCTCGGCCTCTTCCACAAACACAAAGTAATTGTGATCCAGTAGCTCATTGGTCAACAGCTCGATTTTTTTATCGCTTTCATGTAAGCGCCCCAAAAAGTTCGCGCCACTTTCGCTTTGCTCCCCACTTTGATTCACTAAGTCGCGGCTAAGAAACTCGACGTAATGTTTATCTAATTGCGTTTCACCAATGTGCGTCGAAAACTCCTCTTCATAGATGTCCAACAGCATCAGCAAAGCGTATTGATTTTCGACTTGTACCCCAATCAACATGTCTAATTGCGAAGTGGTTTGAATAACCCGTTGCTCAAACTTGGCTAACGTCTGTTGTATTTTCTGGCGGTTGGGTGAGATGGGAAACCAAACGGCGTTATCGAAGGTATCAGCCAATTTTTCCGCTTCAACTTCAATATCAACCAACGATTTAGTGAGCTCGAAGTTCTTTCGCTCCTTGATGGCATACTGATTCACAATCACATCGCGTTCTTCAATCAGCTGATGGCCGACCTCAGAAAGCGCGCTATGAAGTTGTTGCGTACTCTTGGAATTAATGTGAGCCATGTAGGCAAAGGTGCACGCCACCAGCATCGCAATAAATAAGCATGAATTGACCAACCTAAACTTATTCATTTTCCAGCACCTCTAATATTACTGGCCTTGGGGCGCTGAGTGACGTCAAGAACGCTTCGATGTCTTCGATGTTGGTATCACTCATCGTAATACCAAGCTGCGTTTGCGCCATGATTTGAATGGCCTCAGCAAGGGTGGTCACTTGCCCGTTATGAAAATACGGCCCCGTTAATGCGACGTTTCTTAAACTGGCAACACGGAAATAATACCCCTCATCCCCTTCCGTTGCGAGTAAATGGCGACCTGTGTCTTTCTGCACGGGTTTATGCTCAAAGTAAGCGAAGCGTTGAATCATCGCGCCGCCAACATTTTTCCCTTGATGACATTGTACGCACCCAGCTTTCTGGAAGGTTTTCCAACCGCGTTTCGCTTTCTCATGCAAAA
>NZ_JAWOTS010000065.1:0-2669 GCF_033338975.1 Vibrio sp. Vb0349
CCTAAATTATCAAGAAAACTTAACTTTTTAACCCTAACATTGTTTATCTTAGACAAAGGATATGAGTCTTTCTTAAACCTGAACTCTTTTGAATCCAAGTTAAAATCATTACTTTTGTACATAATTTCCCTCTATTCGTATAACGCCGCGTTAAGTGGTGAGCAACGCTAACCACCCTACCTAAACCATTGTGACATAAACACTTAACCTAAAGTAAGCCGAAAATGCCGAGCGTTGGGAATCCGTCTTAAACGCTTTGTTAGGCAGAACCTACTTCGGAAAAGTAATTTAATACACCACTCCTTATCACTGCATACTTGCTGTCTGATATATCTGTGAATGTCCACTGTGGAGGATTATCAAGATGGTAGGCAAAAGATTTGTTGCGCTGTGTTATCCAATTAACCGAGACTCTCCACTCTCTGGTATCTGCAACACTTGAGAATCGCTCTTTGCTTACCCCATCAGCAATAGTTACCGGCTCAGTAACTAGTCCTATTGCAATGATGCCTTTGCGTTTAGCAAATAAGAAGACAACATCACCAACACTTGCTCTAGACATGTGTTGAGGATAACTAAAGTTTTCCCACGCCATAGCAACACCCAAAGATAGCATTAGCTCCTCATGTAGATAACCTCCATCAGCAGTTCTTGTTCCGTTTCTTCGGTCGCTATTACATATGAAGAACTTCCTTGAACGATTATCTAACTCGAGCAATTTGGAAGCGGGTATATCAATCAGAGAGTTAATACGTTTGTCCAACGACCGCATTTGTTGCTTTACAAGTGATAACTCAGACTCAATTTCCCCAATACTCTGAGATAAAGAGTCGAGTAAATCTATTGTTAATGGTGAAGCTTGTTGCCAAATCGTTTCATACCAATCACATAGTTCTTGAAGTGTTTCACCTTCAAGTGCTACCCCAACTTCGATATTATTATTAACACCGTTATGAGTTAGATTAGCTGACGATACAATAGCCTTTCTCTTATCAGATATGTAAACCTTAGCGTGAAATTTTGGGTAGCTCGGTAAAACCCGAATATTAACTTTGTTCATTAAAAGCCAACGTAAAGCCTCTAAGCTAGTGGCTCCAGAAATCAAATCGGCACTTGACACTGACGTCAACAATCTAACTTTTACTCCATTAGTTGTATCAATCATATTTGTATCTGTAAGGTAAGCCGTAGCTACATCAATATTTAATTCTGCACTCGAAAGCAATTGTTTTAGCTCTTTATTATGAACCCTTTCAGAATTGTAGCTCTCAACAAGAATTTTCGTCATAAGTCCTCTAAATCTGATGAACACGATGTGCAGCCTAACGCCTTGTTAAGGTGTGAGGCACGCAATACCTAAGCTTCCGCATACCACCTTAACCACTAGAACTAACGCATAGTAAAAATGCCACGCGTGCCGAATCACTCTTGAACAATTTGTTATGTAGCCGACTTTCAGGTTAGTGCTTTCTGTCCAATTTGGATCTTGGGCTCAATACCAGCTTTGCGATACAAAGCTAGAGCTGATTCATTGAAAGAATATACTTCTAACCACAGCTCTTCTCCGCCGTTAGAAATAGCCCTTTCCTCAAATGCCTCTATTAGCGCCACTCCAACACCTTGACTCCTAAAGCATGAATCCACTACAATCTGTTCAACGTTTGCGATCTTTCGCTCTTTGAGCGTCCAAGACTTACGAACCCATAGCTCACCAAAAACAAAACCTACTAACTGCCCTTTGCTTTCGGCTACCAGAAAAATCGAGCTTTCACTTTTGATTATCTTGTGTAGGTCTATTTTTTGTTCAATTTCTTCCGGTGACAAAAAGTCATCAGGTAAATTTGCTTGATGATACTCATTAAGCTGAAACTGTAGTTTCTTGATAACACTGATATCTTCAATGCGAGCTTGCCGAATATTTAACATATATAAATCCTTTTAACTTACCGTCCTCTCGCGGCTACATAACGCCGCATTAAGGGGTGAACAACGCCACCACCTAACCTAAACCATTGTGCCGTAAACACTAAAGCCGATTCAAACCAAAATTGCCAAGCGTTGTGAATCCCTCTTGAATGCTTTGTTAGTTGCCAAACCCAAGGCTTAGGTTTGGAGTTGATTACCGCTTTGCCTACACTGTTTTTACGTGCTTTGAAAAACTCAAATCAGGCGTAGTTTCAAAGCGCCTGCCAATGAAACCACTTGGAACAGATAACGCCGTAGAAAACGGACTAACAACACCAAAAAAATCTTTTGAGAAGACAATATTGAAAGCTGACTTTCAACAAACAAATCGGTTTCTGAAACAGAAAATCCAACCACAAAAGAAACCTGAGAACGATTTTCACAAACCCGAACGATTCAAAATTAAAGTACGAAACGCCACCAAAAACACACTAATTTTAACTCTAAACATTCTGCTTTAGCTGCGTTTTCCTCGTTGGCAACTAACGCCTTGTTAAGGTGTGAGGCGCGCAATACCGAAGCTTCCGCATACCACCTTAACCACTAAAACCAACGCATAGTCAAAATGCCACGCGTGCCGAATCACTCTTGAACAATTTGTTAGCATACTTTTTAAATGCTCATAGTTCTTTAAGTGATTCTCTTAGTTTATCCATAGTTTGAATTCCAAGTTCACTACTAACCCAACCGTACTGGTCGCCATG
>NZ_JAWOTS010000066.1:0-2608 GCF_033338975.1 Vibrio sp. Vb0349
AGTAGTCAGTGATCTTTTTGCCATCTAGCGTGACATCCTTGTGAGAGAATTTGTGTGGCCAGATAGCAGGACGGTCAAGGAATCCGGTTGAACGGTCGCCACCAGCAAAGATAAACATCACTGACAACTCTGAAGGTTCAACGGTTCCACCTTGGTTACTGTCGTAAGCAGAAAGATTGAAGTACGGATCCAGTTTTTGGTAGGCCTCTGTAAACACGGCGTTCAGCTTGGCCGTACATGTGGTGTCGCTAGAACTAGAGTGACAATTTGGGTGGCTTTGTGCCACAGTCACATTGATCACACCATCATTCGCGGTGCCGTAACTCTCGATAGCTGGGACGACTTTGAATTTACCTTGAGAGTTTTTATCAAAGTAATCCACAACGCTTTGGCCATTCGTGTCGAAAACACGTTGCTCGAAATTGTGCACCATCGCTTGATCGTTAAAAGAAACCTGCACAACCAACAGAGGCTGCTGTTTCACGCTCGAGCTGCTCATCGCCTGATAACCTTGTGCCGTGCGCAATAAGTTTTGGCGAGCCATAGGTTCAATCGCTTTTAACGAAGACAGCTCCGGCTTAACTTGCACGTCAGGACGAAACTTCGCTGAATCAGGCGCATCACTGGATTGGGTTTTCTCAATACCAGTCGAGAGCAACTCAGGGGTGTCTGAATTACGCTGGATCTGAGCAAAAAACCAAACACCATCTTCCTGAATCAAGGCATTGCCTTGTTTGTCTTCAAACCAATGGAAATCAGCAGTTCCGCGTAAAATCGCCTCGCTATTGCTTCCGTCACTCAGCGTGATCGGATGCCAAATTGGCGATGGTGGTGTCGTTGCCATACTGTTTCCGGCAACAAGTGCAGTCAGCATGGTCAAGGCAAGGGTGTGGAATTTCAAAGTACGGCTCCATCTTTTCAATTCACTACGCGTAAAACGAACTCAGATCCCCATCAATTTAATGAGCGGTTACCTGATGGTTACTTACGCATTAGATATAAATTAAGTGAATGAATGGTACAGAAATGAAAGGATAAGGGAATGCTGACAAGGGGATCAAAAAGAAAATTTGAGCAGAAGACCACGTTATTTATAAATGTTTGAGCGCCGATGACCAATCGACGCTCAAAAAAGTCAAAATATCACTTTAAATTCAAAGCGTTAATTTGCATTCATTTTGCTTGTTACTGACAAATCAACCAGTAAGAACCGTGTCTTCTGGGTACTTAATCAAGGTTGGCTCTGGTCTCGCTAACATATATGCGAGCGTCAAAGGCCCAATACGGCCAATGATCATCACGACGATCATGATGTACTTTCCAGGCTCTGAAAGCTCTGCCGTCAAACCTGCAGTAAGCCCAACCGTTGCAAAAGCAGAAATCGTTTCGAACATCACTTTGTCAAAAGAAGCTTTCTCCGTCAGCATCAACAAAAACATCGCGGTGGTGAGAATCGCTCCGCTCACCACAATGATTGCCAGTGACTTTGTTACCGTTGGCCAGTTTACCGTTCTCTTAAACATCACCACGTGTTTCTTTTGACGCAAGAACGTCCACGTCGCCATAAACGCGACAGCAAAAGTAGACACCTTGATACCGCCACCCGTAGAGGTCGAACCCGCACCAATCAACATCAAAACGATCATGATGAGTAATGCCGGTTGCGTGAACTGCGTTAAATCAACACTGTTAAAACCCGCTGTCCGCGCACTGGCTGATTGGAAAAAAGCGGCCAACCATTGCCCGCCGGTAGTGAGCGCCCCCATGGTGTTGGGGTTGTGACGTTCCAAAAGCCAAAACAGCACCGTTCCCACCAACAGCAGTAACGGCGTGGCAATCAACATGATTTTGGTGTGAATATGTAAGAAGTGGAAACCTTTACGCCAATGTCGCCAAACGTCACCAATCACAGTGAAACCCAAGCCGCCAAAGATAAACAGACCAGCTAAGGTGAAACTCACTAACGGATCGTTGACAAAACTCATCATGCTGTCAGAGAAGAGAGCGAAGCCAGCATTGTTGAAAGCCGAAATAGAATGAAACAGCGCATAGAACATGCCCGTCTGCCAACCCATTTCTGGCACCCAACGATACGAGAGGAAGACAAAACCAATCGCCTCTGCCACCAGCGCAAATGTGACGATCTTTTTCACCAAACGACGCAGGTTGACTTGCCTTTCTTGGCCAAGTGCTTCTTTGGCTAACGCTTGCTGACGTAGACTCAAGCGCACCCCAAACATATAGAGCAGCACCGCAGATAAGGTCATTTGCCCTAAGCCGCCGATCTGCATCAAGCACATCAGAAGAATTTTACCCGCGAGCGTAAAATGTTGGCCGGTATCGACCACACCCAACCCAGTCACACTAATGGCTGAAGTCGCGGTAAACAACGCGTCAGTAATAGACAGACCAGAAACCGAAAAAACCGGTAGCGTAAGCAGAACAGCAGAAGGCAATAACACTCCGAGAAAGCTCAGCAATATAATGCGCGGTTCGCCACCTTTCGCTTTATCTCGTTTGCCGTCTGGGACGTAAAAAACGCCTCTCTGATGAAATTGCGTCATAATGATTTCAGCTTGTTTGCCAACTTGTCTTGCGGGCCAACCAC
>NZ_JAWOTS010000067.1:0-2595 GCF_033338975.1 Vibrio sp. Vb0349
TGTACCGAGAGTGTATCAATGAACTGTTTTGCTTCCAGTCTCGCTTGTTTGCGACTCGACATAGCATTTTTCCTTGCTTTGTTATACTAGATAAAAAGTAATTGGATAAAAATGCTTGGCGGATAGATGCGACAAGAGGAGTCAAATTAAGGCTAGTTAAAGCTTACGATATTTGCCTGTAACAACATTCGACTTTTGATAGGTCAACCAGAAAGAACTCCGGTGTGAATATCTTCTCTTGTTCCCTTCGCAGATTCTAATCTGATCAGGTTCAACGGATCCCGAATTAACGGTCTCAGCCTTATGGCACTCCGACAAGTGATGTCAGTATATAAAAACGGCTTGGTGAAACCAAGCCGACCTGTTCAATTTTTAACTACTTTGCTAGCTGCGCATCAATAATTGAAAGCCTATCCACGCCGCTGAAATACTTAACACGACATTCAACAATACGTTCAACCCCATCTTAAAGAAAGCGCCCTGCTGCATAAGCAAAACATTATCCATCGAGAAGGTGGAAAACGTCGTTAGTGCGCCTAAAAAACCCAAGCCAATCACTTGTCGCCAAGGTTCCGTTGCCAAAAGTTCATTATCGAAAGCTGCTATCAATAAGCCCATCATAAATGAGCCAACAACGTTAACGGTTAACGTACCATATGGAAAACCACGCCCCAATAAAATGACACAAAGTTCAGAAATTAAGTAACGAGAACATGCACCAAATGCACCACCCAATGCAATAAAACCCAAAACGGATAGTTGTCCCATAATTCCCCCAGAAAAGTTAATGGCGACATTGTAATCAAATTTACGGCAATAGTGATTATACAATCTTAGAATTCAGCAAATTATAGCGCTTAAAACTTATCAAGATTTTAAAAGTTACAGGAGTCACTTTACTTCAATGTAACCCATCAAACCCGTCTTCATGTGTTCAATTACATGACAATGGTACATCCAACGCCCTGGGTTATCTGCAACAAATGCCGCTTTCGCACTGCCGTTTTTTCCAAGTAAGACCGTATCGGTATGAAACGGTTCGTCGAGTTTTTTGCCATCTAACTCAAGAACCGTAAATGTGTGTCCATGAAGATGAATAGGATGATGATATTGGGTGACGTTCTTTAGGTTGAAGATATAGGTTTTTCCCATCTCCAATGTTGAAAGCGGCGCTGGAATATTATCTTTGCTCATTCCCTCCCAAGCCCGTTTGTTCATCAGCCAGAACTTAGGTATCGCTTTGCCCGATTGATCAGCAGGAGTGATCGCGCCCTCCCACTCAAACACATAATCGATTTGCTCTGCATTTTTCAAATCGAGAGCTGGCACAGGGTTGAGAGGTAATAAAGGCAGTTTCTGGTTGTTCGGCAGGTCAGACTCAACACCGTCAAACTCGCACAAATGGAATGGGAAGCGTCCTTTCATTTGACGCACATAAACACGTTTTCCAACCTTCGGAGCAATCAATCCGATATCTAACCTCATTCCTGGACCAATTTTGTGCTGAGTGAGCTTATAAGGCGTTTTAACAGGATTACCATCTATAGCAATAACCCAAGCCTCTGCCCCTTCTATAGCGATCGGGTAAGTAATGGTGTTATCGACATTAGCAATTCTTAATCGCGTGGTAGCATTCTGCTTCAGCGTATAAACAGGTTCATGCACACCATTGACGCTACTCCACTCTCCGGGAGTCCCCATACGAGCGCTCAAGCGCGGTACCATAAGGTTCTTCCACTGACCTTGTTTGTCTAAATGCCAATGCTTTAGAACTATTTCCTGTTCTTCATCAAATAGAACAGGCTCAGCCTCTTCAACGATAATTAGCCCAACTAAGCCCATACCAAGTTGCTTAACGCTATTCATGTGGGGGTGATACCAAAACGTGCCTGCATCTGGCGGTGTAAATTCATAAACGAATGTTTCACCCGGCATGATAGGCGGCTGGCTTAAGAAAGGTACACCATCCATTTCAATAGGGATTCGCAAGCCATGCCAGTGGATTGTAGTCGGCTCTGAAAGCTTGTTAGTAAACCTAATTATAACTTTCTCGCCTTGGCGACAACGAATCGTAGGCGCTGGAATCGAACCATTAAATGCGAGTACGTCTGTGTTAAACCCAGGGATCAATTCTGCAGTAGAAGGCTCTGCAGTGATATCGTATATATATTGCCTCTGCTTATTAGTGCTCCTAGATAGAGAACATGCAGGTAGAACGGTAAGCGCGGAGATTGCTAAGGATGATTGAAGAAAGCGTCGACGAGATATATCCATACATAGTTACTCATTAATCCAGATCGGTTGAGTGTAACTAAATATAAATAGTGATTCCCCTTTATTATTAAAATTTCGGGCCACTGATCATTACAGCTAACTGTAGTTTCGTTCGTTCAGTAGATTAAATGCTGCCAAAGTACAGCAGAAAGCCATACTTACGGGATAAGAGTAGAAATAAGCTGTAATAATGAGAAGAAACCAGATACAAAAAAGGCTCTGACCTAAGTCAGAGCCTGATATGTGGCAGGGGTGGAGAGATTCGAACTCCCAACACGCGGATTTGGAATCCGCTGCTCTGCCAATTGGAGCTACACCCCT
>NZ_JAWOTS010000068.1:0-2513 GCF_033338975.1 Vibrio sp. Vb0349
TTTGTTATGTTAATTTAAATATTGTTTTTATATACAGCGAATAGAATGATGGAAATAAGATTAGCTGAATAATCTAAGACAGATTATCAGGACATATTTTCTCTTTATGCACTTAAAAATCCCATCGGAATTACGGGCTAATACTTTTCAAAATTTCATCTATTTCTACTGGTTAGCGCTGAATAACCAGCCGGTTACGTTTCATAAAAAATTAGCCATTTAATAAGTGCTTAGGTGCGTATTGCGTGTTACATTCGAGCATCGTTCTGGTTATCAAGGAGGAAACGATGAACGTAGCAAAAATGTATGATGATGTGTCGGAGCGCTATCAAAAGTTGGTGGATGACAGCCATTACGTCGGCCCACGTTGGATTTCTGGGAAGTTAAAAACCTTTCCCATCGAGCAAGGCTCGGCTCTCGACCTAGCCTGTGCGACAGGCAGTATCGGTCATGTCGTAAAAAATCACTATCCAGATCTCACCATCCATGGCTTAGACATCTCGTCCAAAATGGTTGATAAAGCGCGCCAAACTAACCTCTATCAAAGCGTCGCGGTTCATAACCTCGATGAGCCATTTTCCCCTTTGTTTGAGCAAACCTTCGACCTTATCACCGCACTTGGTTTTACTGAGTTTCTAGCAGAGCCTCAACAACTGCTGGAGTGCATTTCGCGTAAGCTAAGTGCGAATGGACGATGTTTTATCAGCTTTCAATACCACGATCCGGATGGACAAGATTTGCCTCGAAATACTTATAGTGGATCGGTCGTGCATACGGCATATACCGAAAGTGAAGTTGAGCAACTCTGTCAGCAAGCGGGGTTGGAAGTGGTTTCACTAGAAAACGTGATTGGTTACGTATCTGGTGTTGGTTATGTGTGTCGATACTTGATGCTAGAGCTGAAAAAGTCACACCGCTGAAATAAGTAACAAACAAGGACTGTTTTTGAAAACACAAGATTTAACCGAGTTCGGGTCGGGCATTGAATACGATGCTCAATACGACCAGCATTACCATCACGACATTGCTTTCATCACAAGGTTAATCGAAGAAACCAATGCTCGAAGTGTATTGGATGTCTGTTGTGGTTCCGGCATTGTCACGATTCCAGTCTCTGAGCAACTCAACGAAGCCATTGGCATTGATATTTCTGAAGGGATGCTCAAACACGCAAAGGACAAAGCCAAAAGTAGGAGTAACTTACGTTTTCTTCATCTCGACGCAACCCAGTTTTCGTTAGGTAAGAAGTTTGACCTAGCCATAATGACAGGGAATGCATTCCAAGCCTTTTTAAGTGACGACATGCTGGCAGGCGCACTGAGCTCAATATCAAAGCACCTAGAAAAAGGTGGGCGATTTGTCTTCGATACGCGGTTACCAACGCCAGAGAATCTAGAATTGGATCATGAGATGGCGCTGTGGCAAACCTATGTTTCTCCAACCTATGGTGAAGTGAATTATTTCGGTATGAAGGCCGAGTATGACTTGCAAACGTCCATCATGTATTTGAACAAAGAGCGCCATTTTGAAAGTGGAACGATTGAGCATTCCAGCATTGATTTAAAATATCGCCCGCTGGAAGACATAGAGGTTTTCCTTGAACAAGCGGGATTCAGAATTATAGAGAAGTACCAATCTTGGTCAGCGCAAGTATTTGAGGCGAATGCCAACTCGCTTGTCTGTGTGGCTGAGAAAATATAAACCAATGTTGAGGGATACAATGCAAGGGTTTCGAATTACTACATTGTTAGATGACATGGATTTAGACGTTATCTACCAGTTCATTTCAAACAGTTATTGGGGAAAGGGCATTCCAAGAGAACGCGTTGAGAAGTCATTGCGCCATTCGTTCTGTTTCGCGGTTTTGGATGACGAAAATCAACTCGTCGCTTTTGCTCGGTTAATTACCGATCGCACCACGTTTGCGTATCTTGCCGATGTGTTTGTAGTGGAGGCACACCGTGGTAAAGGCATCAGTAAGTGGTTGATCTCAGAAATTGTTGCTCATCCAGAACTACAAGGCTTACGCCGTATGATGCTTGCAACCCGCGATGCTCATGGGTTGTACGAACAGTTTGGGTTCACTCCTATTGCTCCAGTAGAAAACTTCATGCAAATCTGGAAACCGAATGTTTATCAGAGCTAAATCATGATGAGAGTTGAAGCTCAACAAGTGGCAATCGGATACCTCAAAACAACAGACGCTGCTCCCCTGTTTGAAAACTATTTAGGCGATGAGCAAGCATGCCGCTTCCTCAATCGCCAAGCCCACCAAAATGCTAATCAAACACTTGAAGCGATCGAAAGATGGCGCGCTCAATATGATCAAAAGTCTCCCAATCTATTAGTCTTCGCTATTGAAGAACTCACTTCTCAAACTCCTATAGGCTGTCCGGTGCTGATACCTGAGCAAGACAGCAGTGAAATCCATTTTGGTATTTCTGCTCGCTATCAGGGAAAAGGCTATGCAACCCAAGCCTGCAAACTTGGCGTTGTTTACTTGCAAAGCTTAG
>NZ_JAWOTS010000069.1:0-2507 GCF_033338975.1 Vibrio sp. Vb0349
GATACGGCCCTAACTCGACAATGTACAGTGAGATGGAATCGACATTGAAAGAGCTAGAGAAGGTGATGACGGAATTCAAACCTGTTTTAAAACAGCTAAATGAAAAACCAAACTCATTAGTATTTGGAGAAGATGAAGTGAAGGATCCAATTCCTGTTAGAGGGCAACAATAATGAAACGTGTATTTTTATTAGCGACAGCACTTATAACCGGATTGACAGGATGCAGCAGCGCGCCAGAAGCAGCAGGGGCGCTGTATCTCTTACCTAAAGCTGAGACAAAAACGTCTAACCAGATGAGCGTTGCAGAACGCCCTTTACTGGTGATTCGCCCGGCTCAACTCGCTAGTTACCTGAATGACAATAGTATTGTGTATCGCACATCAGATACTCAGATTGTTCAAGCCAAACGCCACCAGTGGGCTCAAAGTATTTCTGAGCAAATTACCCAACGTGTTGTGGCTGAGCTGCGCCAAAAACAAAGCGACTATTGGCCAGTTGAAATGAATAATCTTCTGGATCAAAGTGGAGAATCCAAGCTTCAACTTAGTTTGAACAAGTTTAATGGTAGCTACCAAGGTAATGCAGAGATTGAAGGTGAATGGTTACTCATCGATGCAAGCGGCAACATCGTTCGCAGCTCGCAAATAAAGATATTGATGCCATTGCAAGATGAAGGCTACGACGCTCTGGTTGATGCACTGTCGGCAGGTTTGAACCAACTAACAGACGATATAGCTGCGCAGCTATAGTAAATAGACATCAGATACGAAAGTCATCAGATAAAAGAGGGGAGCATCACGCTCCCCTCTCTTGTTTATGTATGTTTAGCAGCTCAAGAGACTAAGAATATGGCTTATCGATATGTAGCTCATATCGTTTGATGCTTCTTGGCGGCTGACAGGATTCAAGCGCACTCTCGGCATCAAATAAAATCCAATCCCGGCGGTGGGCTTCCCCTAGTTTTTTCGCTTTGTTGGCATCGAAACATTCCATCTCATTCCCACCTTGGGTCAAGATATACCGATTCGGCTTTTCTTGTAGCCACAACCAAGCATTGCGCTCTTGCTCTTTGTGATCTGACAAATAGCTAAAATGTGTTACCGACACAGGTGAAAACAGCAAAAATTGCTCTTTAAATAGCGTCAGTCCTAACTCACCATCTTTACCGATTGCTTTTTGTGCTTCTGACATGATCTCTTTAGCCGGCGTGCGAACTGGGTTAAGCAATGTATATCCCGCAACGCTATACCAGACCCAAGTCAGCGCAAGAGCCACCCAAAAGGTATATCGAGCCTGTACCGTGCGCGTTTTAAAAAATGCGCCAACCCAAATCGCTGCGGCAACAAGAAAGAATACGACGTAAGGGAATATAGAATCGTACTCACCTAAATGCTTCGTGACGGATTTAACCTCTAGACCTGCAACAACAGCGGCAGAAAACAAAACTACGCTTAAAATCAACACGATAGCTTTAAGTAATTTGTCGGTCCATTTAGGCCAAGCTTGGTTCGTTAACGCATAACCCGCAATAACAGCAAGCATTGGAAGCGCTGGCAATATGTAAACACCTCGCTTACCCGGGCTCAGACTAAAGAAAGCGATAACAAGCACAACCCAAGCGAATAAACTTAATAACGCAGGTGATAATCGTAGTTGCTGCCAACACTTCTTATTGAAGAACACCAAGTACAGTGGAAACCACATAACGGGAATCACGCTGACAATAAAGTAATACCATGGCTGAATGTGTCCCCAAGAGTTCGCATAACGCTCACCCGTTTGTTTAAACAAGATGTTGTCTCTGTAAGCTGCAAAATCAGGGTTATGACTGATCTCTACGATCGAAACCATAGGCACAAACCAACATGCAATGGTCAAAAGCATGAACACTGGGCCCAGTAATAGCTTCCATGAAACCGCATCTTCAAAATGGTGTCTGCCAGAAAAATGCAAAAACAAAACGGGTATCAAAAGCAACGCGGGAAGAAATCCAACACCTTTTGTAATAATGCCAAGCCCCATAAACACCCAAGCCAAGCAATACCAAACCCAGTTGGTCTTAATATAGAAGTGTCGCAACAGCCCATACATGGAGATGGTGATCCACGCGGCTACCATCGCATCAATTTGCGCCGCTTTTGCTTGAATAATAAATTGTGGAGCAAGCAATAGTAGAAAGCCCACATTTCGCGCAGTTTTGACATTCCACAGCTTTGCGGAAATATCGTAACAGCACACCAAAGCAATTAGGCTGACAATCGCATTAGGTAACATGAACGTTGCTTTTAGGCTGCCGGTCAACCAATAAAAAGCCGCCATTGACCACATAAATACTGGCGGTTTATCGGGATAGAGCTCTCCCCCTCTGGTAGGAAAAAACCAGTTTCCCGATTGCACCATCTCTCGAGCAACTTCGACAAAGCGTGGTTCATCGGCAGGCCACGGGTCGCGTAACCCTATCCCCGAAAAAATAATGATGAAGGCGAGGAACAACAAAAACCATAG
>NZ_JAWOTS010000070.1:0-2369 GCF_033338975.1 Vibrio sp. Vb0349
ATTTTCTCTGATTATCGATTGGATAACGGACGTACGGGGTTAGAAGTGTTGCAACAGTGTCGTTTGCGTCTGGGGAATCGTTTTGAAGGGGTGATCATCAGTGCTGACCGTACTGACGATATGATGGAAGGCATCAAAGCGAACGGTTTCAGCTTTATTGCCAAACCAGTTAAGCCACTCAAATTGCGCTCGGTGCTCAATCGAGTCGCGTAGCTTAGGTAAGTTGAACGCATGAGCCAGATAATAAGAGACCTCCAATGAGAGGTCTCTTTGTATTCTGCGGATCTTCAAAGCGGTGCTTTACTCAGCCACGCCACCTTGAGTCAATTTGGCTGGATTAAGCAGCCTTTCAAGCGTTTCGCGGTCTAAATCCGTTTCCTCTTCGGCCACATCAATGATGGCTCGTCCTTGTTTGTAGGCTTTTTTCGCCACTTCGGCCGCTTTTAAATACCCGATCACCGGGTTTAGTGCGGTGACTAAAATCGGATTCTTGGCCAAAGCAATATCGAGGTTATCTTGTCGAACGTCAAAGGTCGCAATCGCCTTATCGGCAAGGGCGGTCGCACTGTTCGCAACGAGCTCAATGCTCTCCAAAATATTATGTGCAATCACGGGTAGCATAACATTCAACTGGAAGTTGCCAGACTGACCCGCGATGGTGATGGTTGCGTCGTTGCCAATCACTTGCGCTGACGCCATAGCTGCGGCTTCAGGGATAACCGGGTTTACTTTGCCCGGCATGATTGATGAACCCGGCTGTAAGCCTTGCAGTTCGATTTCACCCAAGCCAGCCAATGGGCCAGAGTTCATCCAGCGAAGATCGTTTGCGATCTTCATGATCGCAACTGCTGCTGTTTTGAGCTGTCCAGACAGTGCGACGATCGCATCCTGGCTGCTGAGGTTGAAGAAGAAATTGTCGCTTGAAGTAAAGGTGACTCGAGTGGACTGAGTGAGGTTGTCTGCAAACAGAGAGGCAAAACGCGGATCGGCGTTGATCCCTGTGCCAACGGCAGTGCCCCCTTGAGCAAGGGCTTTCACCATCGGCAGTGTTTGTTCAATGGCTTGTTTAGCGTGTTCAATCTGGAATTGCCAGCCGCCCAGCTCTTGCGCGAAAGTGATTGGCATGGCGTCCATCAAATGGGTTCGGCCTGTTTTTACCACGCCTTGCAAAGCTTGCTTCTTGGTTTCTAGGCTTTGGCTAAGATGAGCCAGTCCAGGCAACAACTTGTGTTCAATAGCAAGTGCTGAGCTGACTTGAATCGCCGTCGGCACCACATCGTTACTGCTTTGACCCATGTTAACGTGGTCATTCGGATTGACGTTGCCGCCAAGCAATTCAGACGCGAGCGTGGCAATCACTTCATTGGCGTTCATGTTGGAGCTTGTCCCAGAACCGGTTTGGAACAGGTCGATAGGGAACTGATCGAGATGCTGGCCATCAATAATGGCTTGCGCAGCGTCTGCAATCGCATTAGCAATATCACCTTCTAGTAACCCTAGTTGTGCGTTGGTCAGTGCTGCCGTCTGTTTGATGTGGGCTAAAGCTTGGATGAAACCGCTTGGCATGGTGTGCTGGCTGAATGCGAAGTTATCGATAGCGCGCTGAGTTTGCGCTTGATACAAGGCATTCGCCGGGACTTTTACTTCGCCCATGCTGTCGGTTTCAATACGAAATTCGGTGGTCATAGTAGGGTTCCTTTCGTTTAATCAAGAGAAGTCTGAATGCGGCGTAATTGTTGTTGTAATTGGAGAAACTTTACGTCGCCATGTTCAAACTGATAGTAGTAACGTTTGAGGCAGAATAAGGGCGTGTGAACCGAATCAAGGCAGACTCGGCGAAATGTACGAGTGCGAGTTGGGTCTTGAATCGCTTCGAGAAGGTGGAAATACACTTGGCGCAAAAACAGTTCGCACAAGAGTAAGTTTTCATCTTCTGCTTCATGCTCATAGCTGGATGACAACACCATACCCCAATGAATATAGTCATGAATGACGTCGGGCTCAAAGCCACTTGGCGCGGCAAGTTGGAAGCGATCTTGCGCTTTGAAGAAGGCGTTGAATATGTCCTTTCTGCGTTTCATATCTGCCTCAATTAATTAGATAATGATAATTATTATCAATTAAAAATAAATTAGCAACCCTCTATTTTCGACAAGATTAGATATAAAAAAGCCGACGCAGTCGCATCGGCAGAAATGGTTGGGTTTTCATCCCGCAGCAAAGCTTATCCGTTGTTTAGAAGGATTCGCAGCGTAATGTTACTCAGTAAACAAGGTTTCGTATTTCACAAATGCTGTTTGTGTTTCGCCGTAGTAAAGCGTGCCTTCGGCTTGGATAACGACTCGTAACCAGCTCTCTGCGGAGGTTGG
>NZ_JAWOTS010000071.1:0-2313 GCF_033338975.1 Vibrio sp. Vb0349
AGTTGGTTAGAATACCGGCCTGTCACGCCGGGGGTCGCGGGTTCGAGTCCCGTCCACTCCGCCACTTATATTAAGCCCTAGTCGAAAGACTGGGGCTTTTTCGTTTGGTCGTGTCCCCTAGAAATGCATTTACACATTGAAGGCGAGACAATACGACTTTTTGGCACATGAGTTTCTCAGGAAGATGAGCCTGCTGCCTGCACTTCCAATTACTCCGAGTTTGTATCCTGTCCTCGTTGAAAGATTGGTCATTTGAACAATGAGTCTTTATAACACTCGCCCTCAACCGTAGTAGAATGAATAGTCTTCCTCACTGCGCGTTTTGTTAGCGTCTCTCTTAAACAATAATTTTCTACATCTTATTTCTCAAACATTCATTGCTTCCATGTTTAGAGCGGGACCGTCGTTGCGTGGATTACGCAATTTCGCGAAATATAGTGAGGAAGAGAGCTAAGTCTTCCGAAAATTAATGCCTTTTAGAAAACTTTGTTTTCTTTGCTGAACTTGCTAGTAGCGATTAACCTAAGAGGAGTTCTTGAGGAGTATGTTTGATGATGCAACAAATAAAAAATGAAACGCTGAAATCTGTATTTAAGCAATGGTCTTCCGATGAGGGAATTGTGGTCATCAACCCTGCAACTGAGCAAGAGTTAATTCGGTTAAAGCCTAGTACTCTTGATGAGTTAGATGATCTCATTGGTCAGTGCAAAACGGAGCAAGTCCGTTGGGCTAAATTAAGTGCCAAAGAGCGCTCTCGTCGTTTGAGGGGGTGGTATCAACTACTTCTTGATAATGCAGAAGACATAGCCACGATTATTACCTTAGAGCAGGGTAAACCTTTAGCTGAGAGCAAAGGGGAAGTGATGTATGGTGCCTCTTTTGTCGAGTGGTTCTCAGAAGAAGCAAAACGTGCTTATGGCGAAGTTATTCCTGCCCCCACGACAGATAGACGTCTATCTGCAATTCGCCAGCCTGTGGGAGTATGCGCTGCAATTACACCTTGGAACTTCCCTATTGCGATGATTACAAGAAAAGCAGCACCAGCCCTAGCGGCAGGTTGTGGCATGTTGATCAAGCCATCAGAGCTTACCCCTCTCACTGCAATTGCTGTTGTTGAATTAGCTTATCAGGCTGGTATTCCTAAAGAACTGCTTTCTGTCGTGGTATCAGAACAGGCTGCTGAGTTTGGTCAAGTACTAAGTACTGATCCTAGGATTCAGAAGATCTCTTTTACGGGGTCTACGCGCGTTGGGAAAATTTTGATGAAGCAAGCCAGTGATTCAGTCAAGGCGGTGTCGATGGAGTTGGGTGGTAATGCGCCTTTCATCGTGTTTGAAGATGCAGACTTAGATGAGGCTGCGGAAGGGCTTGTCGCGTCGAAGTTCCGTAATGCAGGGCAAACATGTGTTTGTACCAATCGGCTATATGTTCATAAAAATGTAAAACAAGCTTTTATTGATAAAGTATTGTCGAAGTTAAGCAAATTAAAGCTTGGAAATGGTTTAGAGAAAGGTGTCACATTAGGTCCTGTTATTACGATGGCCTCTAAGCATCGACTAGAGGCGGTGATCGATCAAGCTGTACAAGAAGGAGCATCTATTGCTAACTCTCCACAGAGACGGCCTGGTCGCTTTATGGAGCCCGTTCTTTTGGATAGTGTGACGCAGAATATGTCGATTGTTCAGCAAGAGCTATTCGGGCCTGTGTTGCCTATTGTTACCTTTGAAAATGATTATCAAGTTCTCGAAATGGCGAACGATACAGAATATGGTTTGGCTTGCTATTTCTATACGAATAGCTTGAAGCGTATTGTGACTTTTAGTGAAGGTTTAGAGTACGGCATGGTTGGAGTGAATGAAGGGATCATCTCTACTGAAGTGGCGCCATTTGGTGGAGTTAAAGAGTCGGGTGTTGGACGGGAAGGTGCTAAGCAAGGACTCGATGAATATCTGGAGACAAAGTATATTTGTCTTGGTGGTTTAAGCTGATTTCAGAGATGGCCGATTGAATTAAAAAGCTAGGTTTTTACCTAGCTTTTTTTTAGTTGAAAGGCATACCATTTGCCACGCGCGTTTGTGGTTAATATTTTCTGGTTACTTAGTGAGTCGATAGTTAGCTTGCGGTAAGCGGTTTTTAATAATCAAAGCGCTTATGTTATTTCGTTATGGGGTAGGAGAGAGCTTAGCTTTAAACTAATACAAAAAAGCCGCATCAAGTGATGCGGCTTCTTCTAATATGGCTCCTCCTGCTGGGCTCGAACCAGCGACCTGCGGATTAACAGTCCGTCGCTCTACCAACTGAGCTAAGGAGGAA
>NZ_JAWOTS010000072.1:0-2299 GCF_033338975.1 Vibrio sp. Vb0349
CCTGAAATTAACCAAGCGTTAAAAGAGCAGTTAGACTCTGGTCTGCCTTATCAAACTCTTGATATTGCCACTTCTGCTAAAACTCACTTTATTAAGTCTGTTAAGTCTTTTCTTCCTCAAGAGCTGGGCGATAACTGTGTTATTCAGTTCTGTGGACCATCGGGTGCTGATGCGGTTGAAGCTGCGATCAAGCTAGCGAAACAAACGACAGGTCGTAATACCATGTTTGCTTTCCGTGGTGCATATCACGGTATGACAAACGGTACGATGGGCATGATGGGTAATTTAGGAACAAAAGCGCGTCGTACTGGCTTAATGTCAGATGTGCACTTTATGCCTTTCCCATACAACCTACGCTGTCCATTTGGTCTTGGCGGTGACGAAGGTGCGAAAGCAAGTATTCGTTATATCGAGCGTTTATTGAACGATGATGAAGCGGGTATCATGAAACCTGCTGCGATCATCGTAGAGCCAGTTCAAGGTGAGGGCGGTGTAATTCCTGCTCCAGCATTCTGGTTGCGCGAACTACGTCGTATTTGTGATGAGCACGGTATCCTACTGATTTTTGATGAAATTCAGTGTGGTGTGGGTAAATCTGGTTACAACTTCGCTTTCGAAGAAGCGGGTATCGTGCCTGATGTATTGTGTCTTTCTAAAGCGATTGGCGGCGGCTTGCCAATGTCACTGCTTGTGATCAATAAGCAACACGATACGTGGAAGCCAGGCGAGCACACGGGCACATTCCGTGGTAACCAACTTGCAATGGTTTCAGGTGCTAAAGCGCTTGAAATTATCCAACGTGACAACCTTGTTGAGCATGCGAACGTTGCGGGCCAATACCTACGTTTTGGTCTCGAAAGCATCCAAAAACGTGTTAACTGTATTGCTGAAGTTCGTGGCAAAGGCTTGATGCTAGGCGTTGAAATCAAGAATCCTAACGGCGAGCTTAACAAGTTTGGTGAACCTCTTGCTGACGGTCAGTTGACCCTAGCGATTCAACGTGCTGCGCTTGAGCGTGGTTTGATGGTTGAGAAAGGCGGCCGCGAAGGTTCTGTTATTCGCTTCCTTCCACCACTTATCATTTCATTCGAACAGATTGACTTCGCATTACGTGTGCTTGAAGAAGCGATCATCGCCGCAGGCGGTAGCCACGTTGAAGCTGCACCACAAGAAGAGTGGAAAAAGCACTTCATCCATACCGGTGAACTAGGCAGTGCTGAGTTTGCATCAGTAATGAACCACACAACTGCTGCAATGAAGTCAGTGTTTGAACAAGTTAACGCACCATACTCAGGTATGGAGCCTAAAGCGTTAGAAGATGCGATCAACGCGGTTGACCTAGACAACAAAAATGCGTCACTTAAATCCGTAATCGATGATGTGGCAGAGCTGGTGGCAAAGAACGCTATCTTCACTCAACACCCTGATTGTATCGCGCATTTGCATACGCCTCCTTTAATGCCGGCTGTTGCAGCAGAGGCGATGATTGCAGCACTGAACCAATCAATGGATTCATGGGACCAAGCATCTTCTGCAACTTACGTTGAGCAAAAAGTGGTCAATTGGTTGTGTGGCAAGTACGACTTAGGCGAAAAAGCCGATGGTATTTTCACTAGCGGTGGCACTCAAAGTAACCAAATGGGTTTGATGCTGGCACGTGATTGGATCGCAGATAAGCTCAGTGGTCATTCAATCCAGAAGTTAGGTCTGCCTGACTACGCTGACAAACTTCGCATCGTATGTTCTAAGAAATCACACTTCACAGTTCAAAAGTCTGCATCTTGGATGGGGCTTGGTGAGAAAGCGGTGATGACTGTGGATGCAAACGCCGATGGCACCATGGATATCACGAAGCTAGATGAAGTGATTGCGCAAGCGAAAGCTGAAGGGCTAATTCCATTTGCGATTGTTGGTACTGCGGGTACGACGGATCACGGTGCAATTGATGACCTAGACTTCATCGCCGACATGGCAGTCAAGCACGACATGTGGATGCATGTGGATGGTGCTTACGGTGGTGCGCTGATCCTTAGCAGTCATAAGTCTCGCCTGAAAGGCGTTGAGCGCGCTCACTCTATCAGTGTCGATTTCCACAAATTGTTCTACCAAACAATCAGCTGTGGCGCACTTTTGGTGAACGACAAGTCGAACTTTAAGTTCTTGCTTCATCACGCAGATTACTTGAATCGTGAGCACGATGAGCTACCAAACTTGGTCGATAAATCTATCGCGACAACCAAACGTTTCGATGCATTGAAAGTTTTTATGACCATGCAAAACGTGGGTCCGAAGGCACTGG
>NZ_JAWOTS010000073.1:0-2288 GCF_033338975.1 Vibrio sp. Vb0349
TTCCTCCTTAGCTCAGTTGGTAGAGCGACGGACTGTTAATCCGCAGGTCGCTGGTTCGAGCCCAGCAGGAGGAGCCACTTTTAAAGCCGCATCACTTGATGCGGCTTTTTTGTATCTGCTTTATACGTCATTTCTCGTTTTCCCATTTATCTGCACTTCATTTCTAAACATCAGCGAACATTAAATCTTTTCTTCAAAAACACTTATTTCACGCTAAAAATTTAATCCTCATCGTAATTTCAATACGCATTAGTATCCGAGCATATTCATCTTCACTAAGATGCCCGAGTTATTACATTTCTTCTTTTAGCTATGCCTTGCATAGTGATAACACTTTATTTGTGAGCTAAATATGAAACTAAAAACTCAAGCCTATTTATTATCTGCGATCATATTGCTAGCTCTCCTAGCTCTGACCGCAACGGGCTTATGGACACTTCGCGTCGCAAGTAACCTTGATAACAAAGCTCGAGTTACTGAGCTATTTAAAAGTGCGTACAGCATACTTACCGAAGTAGAAAAGATGGCTATCGAAGGCAAAATGCCGGAAGACGAAGCGAAAGCATTAGCCACTCGCCTACTTCGTAACAATATCTACAAAGACAACGAATACGTTTATGTCGCAGATGAAAATATGATGTTCATCGCCGCACCACTAGACCCTCAACTGCACGGAACCAGCTTCCATGACTTTAGAGATGGCAGTAGTAATAGCGTAGGCCAACTCATTCTAGATGTATTGGGGCACAAAACAGGTCAGATCGTTGAATATACCTGGAGCCAAAAACAAGCAGATGGCAGCATTGAAGAAAAACACTCGATAGCAGAAAAAACACCACACTGGGGCTGGGTTGTCGGTACAGGTATTGGCTTTAATGAAGTTAACGCACGTTTTTGGTCGACAGCACAATGGCAGCTTGTGCTGTGTCTGATTATCGCGGGAAGTATTCTAAGTGGCCTGATCATTTCGATTCGCAAAATGCTTAATCTACTTGGTGGAGAGCCTAACGACGTGCGTAAAGCAGTTCAAGCTGTCGCTCAAGGAGACATTCAGACCAGTTTTGATACTGTGGCACCGAGAGGAAGTATCTATCGTGCCGTGCAAGATATGAGTCAATCACTAGCTACCATGGTGACAAACCTAGAGAAGTCTATGCATGCACTGCGCGCAGAGTTGTTTGCCGTAGAGGCTCGATCAAATACGATTGCCGATCTTACCGTATCTCAGCAGCAATCAACGGCTATGATTGCCACTGCGATGACTGAAATGGCATCTTCAGCCAACCATGTTGCCAATTCAGCAAGCGACACCGCAAACAATACGGACGAGGCAGACAAACAAAGCCAACATACTCAGAAACTCATTCACAACACGGTTGAAAACATTCAAGGTTTAGCTTCTCAATTAAATACTGCGAGTAAAGCGGTCGCCGATCTAGATCAGGATGTAAATAATATTGTAAAAGTGCTCGATGTGATTGGTGATATTGCAGAGCAAACAAACCTATTGGCACTCAATGCAGCCATTGAAGCAGCACGTGCTGGAGAGCAAGGCCGAGGCTTCGCAGTCGTTGCTGATGAGGTACGCAACCTAGCAGGACGCACACAAGACAGCACAAAAGAGATTCAGTATATGATCTCCAATCTGCAAGAAGGCTCGCGCAATGCCATTCACACAATGGAAATATGTGCAGAAACCAGTGAAAGCACTGTTACAGAGTCTAAGAATGCCTCTGAAGCTCTACAGCAAATTGTAACGGCGTTAGAATCTATCACCACAATGAGCCAGCAGATCGCTACTGCTGCCGCTGAGCAGACGCAGGTTAGCGATGATATTGCGCTACGCATAAACCTTATCGATGAAAGCGGAGGACAACTAAACTCTGTCGTAACCGAGAGTCAATCAAGTACTCAAAGTTTAGCTTCACTAGCGAATGAGCTAGAAGGTTGGGTAAACAAGTTCTCAGTAAAGCACTAGTTTAAAGTCAATTGTTCAATAAAAAGCACGTTTTCAGACGTGCTTTTTTGTTTTTATCGCCTTTATTTTGCAAGTGAACACACTATCAATGTTAAAACATCGCTTAAAGCATGGCGCATTGCTGCTTAAAACGCATAAAAACAGCCCACTCCGAGCACAAATTCATCAAACGATATTTTATTTTAATTTTATTGTTGACCTGAAAGCCGAAAAGCCTTTTAATACACCTCGTCGCCCGGATAGCTCAGTCGGTAGAGCAGAGGATTGAAAATCCTCGTGTCGGTGGTTCGATTCCGCCTCCGGGCACCAC
>NZ_JAWOTS010000074.1:0-2273 GCF_033338975.1 Vibrio sp. Vb0349
CAAAGTGCTGCGATCGGACCACCAATTGCTTGCTCAAATAATGTCTCTTGAGTATAAGTCAAAGGTGAATGGTTAGTAGCCATTAGTCGATTACCTGAAGATACATTGTAGACGCGATGTATCATCGAAGAATTAGTGAGGAAATGCAATGGATACCCACGTTTGGTTGGCCTATGTGGTAACTGCAATCGTTTTTAGTTTGGCTCCGGGTTCTGGCACGGTTAACTCAATCAGCAATGGCTTGAGTTACGGCACGCGTAAATCGCTTGGCGCGATTGTTGGTCTGCAAATCGGGCTCGCGATTCACATCGCCTTGGTTGGCGCTGGCATCGGTGCGCTGGTGGCGCAATCGGCAACTGCGTTTACTATCATTAAATGGGTAGGCGCGGCTTACCTTGTATGGTTGGGTATTCAGAAATGGCGTGATACTTCAGGCTTGATTGCCAATGAGAGTCACAAAGAGATGTCAGGTAGCGCATTATTGTATAAAGCCGTTTTAATTAACCTGACTAACCCTAAATCGATCGTCTTTTTGGTGGCGTTGTTCCCACAGTTTATCGACCCTGCAAAAGACCAACTGACGCAATTGTTGGCGCTAGGGGTGACGACAGTGGTGATTGATGCGTGCGTAATGTTGGGTTACACCACGTTAGCGGCGCAGATGGGACGCTTTATCCGTTCAGACAAGATCATGGGTAAAATTAACAAAGTATTCGGTTCAATGTTTATGGGTTGTGGCGCATTATTAGCGGCTGCAAAATCCTAAGCCATTTATAGGTAGTTCTATCGCATGAATACAACGTATGTCGCTCGTCAGCCGATTTTTAACCGTAAAAGACAGACGCTGGGTTATGAATTGTTATTTAGAGATGGAGAAAGCAACGCCTATCCCGCTCATATCGAATCAAACCGAGCGACATACCGATTAATCGTCGAGAACTTTCTATCACTGGGTACTAACCCAGTGATTGCGTCTTCGCGATGCTTTATCAACTTTCCTCATCAGAGCTTGGTACGCCGTTTGCCTCGCAGCTTGCCAAAAAACAAAATCGTCGTAGAAGTCTTAGAGACTTGCCAACCTACCGATGATCTTCTCGATGCAATTCGCGAGTTATATCGAGAAGGTTATTTGATCGCGCTGGATGATTTCACCTTAACGCCGGAGTGGCGTCGCTTCTTACCTTATGTGCACATCGTTAAACTCGATATCATGGCGATGGGGCTAGAAAAAGCGTGTGAACTGGTTAAAACCCACCTCGCCAAGCGCGTCAAATATCACTTTTTAGCGGAACGCGTCGAAACCGCAGAAGAGTTTGAGCAAGCCAAAGCGGCGGGTTTTAAATTCTTTCAAGGCTACTTTTTTAGCAAGCCATTGGTGTCGCAAACCAAATACGTCAGTCCGGAGCAGGTGTTAGCGTTACAACTGTTTCGGGAAGTCTGCGCGCCAGAGCCGGATTTTGACCGCATTGAAAGCATCATTACGCAAGATGTGGCCTTGTCGTACAAGTTACTGCGTTTTGTGAATACCCAGATCACCACATTAGAGGTGGAAATCAGCTCGTTCCGTCAGGCGCTGATTTACCTTGGTCAAGACAAGCTGAAGCAATTTGTCTCTTTGGTGGTGGCGTCTTACATCTCAAGCAACAAACCGCGTGAGTTGTACAACCTCTCTTTGCAACGTGCCCAGTTCTGTGAGCTGATGTCGCGTTACCAACCTTTTTCTCATCTTAATGAGCAAGGCTTTATGGTCGGCTTATTGTCGATCTTAGATGCCATGCTCGACTTATCGATCGAAGCCTTGGTGAAGCAACTGCCGTTGAGTGATTCTGTGCAGCAAGCATTACTGCATCGTAAGGGTGAGTACGGCGTGCTGATCTCGCTAGAAGAATGCTACGAGCGAGCTGATTGGCATGGCGTCGAAAAGCTCTCGGGTCAGTTGGGTTTGTCATTCGATGAAGTCAAAGCCTCGTTAAGTGAAGCGGTTCGCTGGAGCCAAAGCGTCGTCACGGTCTAATTCTCTCTATTAGTATGAAACTTTTATGAAGGCAAGGGCGTGGCTCTTGACGCCTTGGCACAATTAAATAAACATATACGCATATCCATATATAGGTATGTTAACTATGCTTCCACATCAGTTTTTCAAGCTTTTATCTGACGAGACTCGTG
Source organism: Vibrio sp. Vb0349 (assembly GCF_033338975.1). Taxonomy (NCBI): domain Bacteria; kingdom Pseudomonadati; phylum Pseudomonadota; class Gammaproteobacteria; order Vibrionales; family Vibrionaceae; genus Vibrio; species Vibrio sp. Vb0349. The sequence goes on from NZ_JAWOTS010000074.1 coordinate 2,167, forward strand.
TGCGCTGCTTAATGCTGGTGGCCCGCGAAGGAGAAATTTGCGTAGGTGATTTGGCGTTTGCATTGCAAGAGAGTCAGCCGAAAGTTTCTCGTCATCTTGCTCAGTTA
>NZ_JAWOTS010000075.1:0-2198 GCF_033338975.1 Vibrio sp. Vb0349
AACGTAAGTACCATTGCAACCCAGTCGATTCCATAGTACTGAAAATATCCCATTTTTCCTCCAAGCACATAACGCCCTGTTAAGGGGTGAGCAACGCAATACCGAAGCCACCGCATACCACCTTAATCACTAAAACCAACGCATAGTAAAAATGCCACGCGTTGCGAATCCCTCTTGAACAGTTTGTTAGGGCGCAGAGCCTATTGATACACGCTGACTTCTATTAAGTTTTTATCAAGATCCAAAAAATAGACCGATTGGATTGCACCAACAGCTCCTGATTTTTCGACTGGACCCTCTATGATTTTGACATTTTCTTTGACTAAATGGTTTACCACTGATGTCAACGGCCAATCTGAAATTAAGCAAACATCACGTGAACCAACATTAGCTACATTTCGCGGTTCTTGGCCAAGAAGCTGAAAGTTAATCTTTTGATTTCCGAACGTTACAGCCTTACGGCCATTGGAAAAAGTCACCTCTTCCATGCACAAAACCCGTTTATAAAAGTCCACTGATTTTTCTATGTCGGAGACTGTGAGAACAATATGATCTATGTGATGAATCATCATTTTACTCCTTGCGCCCTAACGCCCAATTAAGGTGTGAAGCACGCAATGACTATGCCTCCGCATTGCACTTAAACACCGAAATCACCGCATACCGAAAATGCCACGCGTGCTGAATCACTCTTAAATGCTTTGTTATGTGCGTACTAAACATTACCACTGCAAGACGAGTTAAAAGAAAACATACGTACTTCATCACGTGGAAACCAACCTAGTTTTTCATAGAAATATTGAGAATTCAGGTTTTCATTGGCAACAAATAAGTGAGTTTTAGCTATACCAATTTTCGATAATGTATCGACCGCTGAGGATATGAGTTTGGCACCAATGCCTTTGCCTCGACAATTCGCGTTTACAGCCAAATGTTGTACGTAGCCTCGACGACCATCTGTACCCACTAAAATTGCACCTACAATAGTGCCACCATCTACAGCGACAAAGCTGAGATTGGGGTTACGTTCTAAGTATTTACCTATGTTTTCTCTAGAGTCTGCATCACGCAGCAACATAGCTTCTGTTTCAGACCAAAGCTCAATAACTTGAGAGTAATCCGAGATATCCATTTCTCTAATCAATGCCATTTTCCCTCTAAGCACATAACGCCGCATTAAGGTGTGAGCGACGCTTGGCTATACTTGAGCGAAGCGAAAATGCCAAGCGTTGCGAATCACTCTTAAATGCTTTGTTGGGCGATTTTTTCTTCGATGCTAAGGGCTATTCTTAACAACCGTTCGTTGAACTCTTTGCTGTCGATTGAATAATGCGCTCTCCTATGGCAAGTAGGACATAGAGCGATAACATTTTCCGGGCAGTCAGCACCACCGTCAGCAAGCCTAGTTAAATGATGGACTTCTAGATAAGGTCCAGCCTTAGTTTCAAAGGGTTACTTGCTTCTGCAACCTTCACAAACCCCATTTGCGCGCTTTTTGGCATATAACTTTATAGCCTCACTGCGATAACGGACATGAGCAACTTGTTCTTTAACGTCCACATCGTTTGGGGTCACAGCCGTAGCAATATCGCGCAACTGCTTAAGTGATTTGCTTTTAGTCGGTTTGGTTAAGTAAGGAGCCTTGCCATTTTCCACTCCCGGAAGCCTTGGTTGCGGAAGTACGTCCAAGTGAAAAATGAAAGCATCTCGAAGTTGACCATTTTTGTCAGGTCGCTGCTCGATGTGGTGTTCAATGTAACTACATACTCCGACAAAACGCACAAAGCCTTTGGTCGTCGACTCAAACAACAAGATTTCTTTTTTGTTTTGCTGGTGCTCGAAGATTGCCAAATTACCTTTGGCCATCTGCATATCACCTACTTGACCTTCGCCTGTATACCTAAACGTACCATCAGGACCAAAACCATCGGAATAGCCGAACTCTTCACCAGCATCACTGGTAAATATAAATACATAAGGATGATTAGCTGGCGTAGCGATACCACCATACTGTTGCCCTTTGTATACGCCGTGAATATCAGAGCGACGGTTATAGATTTTACCAACTTCGAACAATGAACTCTCCTAATCGCCTAACGCCCGCTTAAGTGGTGAGCAACGCAATACGATGTTTCTGCAAACCACCATAATCACTAAAACCAACGCATAGTAAAAATGCCACGCGTTGCGAATCCGTC
>NZ_JAWOTS010000076.1:0-1453 GCF_033338975.1 Vibrio sp. Vb0349
CAAAACTGGTACAAAACGATGTTAGCAAACTCGATACGGCTCAAGCGGTACGTGATTTGAATATTGAACTGGTATTAACCGCGCACCCAACGGAAATCACTCGCCGCACCATGATCAATAAACTGGTCAAGATCAACGAGTGTTTATCCAAACTAGAACTCAGCGACCTGTCTTCTAAAGAACGCAAAAAAACAGAGCGTCGCTTAGAGCAACTTATCGCACAAAGCTGGCATTCTGACGTGATTCGTCAACAACGCCCTACTCCATTGGATGAAGCGAAATGGGGCTTTGCCGTAGTAGAAAACTCACTGTGGGAAGCAGTGCCAGATTTCCTACGTGAAATGAATGATCGTCTGAAGTCTTACCTAGGTGAAGGTTTACCAATTGATGCTCGTCCAGTGCATTTCTCTTCTTGGATGGGGGGTGACCGTGATGGCAACCCGTTCGTTACTCATAGCGTAACGCGTGAAGTATTGCTTCTGTCTCGTTGGAAAGCCGCTGACCTTTATCTCAATGACATCAATGAATTGATCAGCGAACTCTCGATGACCGTTTCTAACGATCAAGTTCGTGAACTTGCTGGTGAAGATCAACACGAACCATACCGCGCAATCCTGAAACAACTACGTGCTCTGCTCAATGAAACCAAAGATATTCTTGATGCGAAGATCCACGGTCAAAAACTGGCAGTCAAAGCACCGCTACAAAAAGTTGAACAGCTTTGGGATCCTCTGTACGCGTGTTACCAATCACTGCATGAGTGCGGCATGGGCGTCATCGCTGACGGCTCGTTGCTAGATACGCTGCGTCGTGTGAAAGCGTTTGGCGTTCACCTAGTTCGTCTTGATATCCGCCAGGAAAGTACGCGCCACGCAGATGTACTCTCTGAGCTGACTCGATACCTCGGCATTGGTGATTACGAACAGTGGAGCGAGCAAGATAAAATTGCTTTCCTCACCAATGAACTTGCGTCTAAACGTCCGCTACTGCCACGCGATTGGGAACCATCAGAACCGGTCAAAGAGGTGTTAGACACCTGTAAGATCATCGCTCTGCAACCGCGCGAAGCGTTCGGTGCTTACGTCATCTCAATGGCTCGTACCGCCTCAGACGTACTCGCTGTGCACCTATTACTGCAAGAAGCGGGCTGCCCTTACCGTATGGATGTTTGTCCTCTGTTCGAAACTCTAGACGACTTGAACAATGCGGAATCGGTCATTAAGCAGCTAATGAGTATCGACCTTTACCGTGGCTTTATTCAAAACCACCAAATGGTCATGATCGGCTACTCTGATTCAGCAAAAGATGCGGGTGTCATGTCAGCAGGCTGGGCTCAGTACCATGCTATGGAATCTCTAGTTAAAGTGGCAGAAGACGAAGGTGTTGAGCTGACTCTGTTCCATGGTCGTGGCGGCACCGTTGGTCGCGGCGGCGCACCTGCACACGCGGCTCT
>NZ_JAWOTS010000076.1:1463-2167 GCF_033338975.1 Vibrio sp. Vb0349
CCACCAAAGAGCTTGAAAGGCGGGTTACGCGTAACAGAACAAGGCGAAATGATCCGCTTTAAACTGGGTCTACCAGATGTTGCGGTAAACAGCTTCAACTTGTATGCAAGCGCCATTTTGGAAGCAAATCTACTGCCACCACCAGAGCCAAAACAAGAATGGCGCGACTTGATGGAAGTGCTGTCGGAAGTGAGCTGTGAAGCTTACCGTGGCGTCGTCCGTGGCGAACCAGATTTTGTTCCATACTTCCGTCAAGCGACGCCTGAACTAGAGCTAGGCAAACTGCCGCTTGGTTCACGCCCAGCGAAACGTAATCCAAATGGCGGTGTAGAAAGCTTACGTGCAATTCCTTGGATCTTCTCGTGGAGCCAAAACCGTTTGGTGCTTCCGGCTTGGTTAGGCGCAGGTGAAGCTATTCAGTACTCAGTAGACAAAGGTCATCAGGCGCTACTGGAAGAAATGTGTCGCGAATGGCCGTTCTTCTCAACTCGCCTAGGTATGCTTGAGATGGTGTACACCAAGTGCAACATGGAAATCTCTCGCTACTATGACCAACGCCTAGTTGAACCTCAACTTCAACCATTGGGTGACCGACTGCGTGAACAGCTTCAACGTGATATTAAGTCCGTACTGAACGTAGAGAACAACGAAAACCTAATGCAAAGCGACCCATGGGGCCAAGAATCAATTCGCCTACGTAACAT
>NZ_JAWOTS010000077.1:0-2142 GCF_033338975.1 Vibrio sp. Vb0349
ATTGGCGCACCTGTGTTGCCGTACTGGATCACAGCACCCGTTTCTAGTGACCCCCACTGAACGCCTAGGTTAATACCATCACCTTCGGCCATTTCAACAATCAAGGCTTCAATCAGAACCTGAGCACGGCGAATATCTAATTGAGAAATTACGTCTTGCAAAGCCATCATGATATCTGGCGGCGCAGTCAGAACAAGTGAGTTGGTTGCTTCATGAGCCGCAATCACGACTTCACCGCGTTGTGCACTGGATGCACCTTTTTGACCCGCTTGTTTTTCGGCTTGCAGGTTGTCAGAGACACCTTTCAGTACATCAACTAGGTCTTCTGCTTTTGCATACTTAAGGTAAACCACTCGGTTGTTACCTTTCGTTGCCATTTCTACGTCAAGTTGACGAATCAAACGTTTCAGGCGTGCACGTACTTTCGGATCGCCAGAAATCAGAATCGAGTTCGTACGCTCATCCGCGACGATTTTTGGCTCAAGAAACTCAGGCGTACTCTTTTGGTTGGTCGTTTTGTTCAGGGCTTCTACGATACGAACCATTTCAGCAGCCGAGGCATTGCGAAGCTCTACTAGCTCGATCTCTTTGTCACCAGCTTGGTCAACGCGTTTGATGATTTCTGCTAGACGGTTTACTACCGCTGCACGACCGGTGATCAGGATGATGTTAGCTGGATCGTAATGAACCACATTACCCGCACCGGCATTATCAATCAGCTGGCGCAATAGCGGTGACAATTCACGAACAGAGACATTTCGCACAGCAACCACGCGAGTGATGACGCTATCGCCTTTTGCGCTGCCATCACCCATAACAGGGATTGCAGAGGTCTTAGAGTCTTTTGCTTTGATGACTTTGAGTACGCCGTTGTCCATTTCTACGACTGCATAGCCGTACACTTCCAACACGTTAAGGAAGAAGCTGTAATATTGCTCTTCGTTTAACACGTCGTAGCTGCGAACGTCGATTTTACCGCGCACCGAAGGGTCAACGATGATGGTCTTTTCTAAGTTACGACCAACAATGTTGATGAATTCTTGAATGTCAGTGCCTTTGAAACTCGCACTAAATTCATTTGCCATAGCACCTGGAACGCAGAGTAGACTCCCTGCCAGTAACCAAGCACTTTTGCTAAACCAATGTTTCACGTATGTCTCCCTGAACTTACGCTGGTTGCCTAAGTATTACAATTGGATATAGATGTCGTACTGCTGACCATCTCGCTCAACAGTCAAATTCAGTTCTTGCGGATCGCTCATCACTTGCATCAGTTGTACTGAAGAAGACGGATCACTTAAATCGATCCCATTAAGTTGCACCGCAATATCACCAGGTTCTAGACCCACATCATTAAATAACGCCGCATCACGACCCGGAGAAACTCGGTAGCCAATAATGGCGTCGTCTTTTTTCACTGGAGAAATGGTGATGTATTTAAAGACACTCTGTGGATCTTTCGCAATCTCCTCTCGGATTTGCTCTAGTTTGTCACTCACGTCTGACGCAGGTTCTTTCTGTGCAGCTTGCACTCGAGTAGCCTGCGGCGATTCTGACAATTTTTTATACTCAACGCCTTCCAGCATTAGAGTTTCATCTCGGCCTTCGTTATCGATGATAACGCGATCGACCAACACCGCTTTTAGTGTGGCACGCGTACCTTCAATTTCTTCGCTAATTCCGTAGGTCGCTTGCTTACCACGGTTAGCGATCACCGCTAAGCTGGTTTGAGGATTGCTGCTAGCAACGGCGCCAACAAGGGTAAGATTCAGGCGTGTTTTTGGGGCGTCTTTCACAACAGGTTGCTCAACGACCACAGGCTTTTGTTCGGTGTATTTGCCAAATAAGTTGGCGCTTTGAAGGGCATTGAAATCAATCGTATTCGATTTATTGCTGGCAATAACGTTACCCGCCGACGGCCTCCATTTTGGCACATCAGACGTTTGAGGGATTGCTAACCACACCACTTTACCGAGTATCCACCCAGTTATCGCAATAAATAGGCAAGTAAGTAGCAAACTGAGCTTCGCTTGAATTGCATGGTGGTTGGACTTGATCTGAGCCAGTAGCGGTCTGCTTGATAATCCTGCACTTAGCTCTAAACGCTTCACTGAATTGATTCCTTTATTCTAACGTTAGTCA
>NZ_JAWOTS010000078.1:0-2126 GCF_033338975.1 Vibrio sp. Vb0349
AATTGTTAGGTGTTTCACACCACGGCTCGTATACTGATTTTCTGCTCTATAAACACACAATTAGGTGACACTTCATGACACCAGAAGAACAACAGCGCGCGCGGCAAGGTGTCCTGCTTGCGGTTGGCGCGTACACGATGTGGGGCATTGCGCCCATGTACTTTAAATCGATAGCACAAGTGTCTCCTCTCGAGATCCTAAGCCACCGAGTGATTTGGTCTTTCTTTTTGCTTGCCGCACTTCTTCATTTTGGCCGTCACTGGCGCTCGGTTTATCACATCGCCACAGATAAAAAGAAAATCGCGTATTTGCTTTCCAGTTCGGTATTGATTGGTGGCAACTGGCTGATCTTCATTTGGGCGGTTAACTCCAATCACATGCTGGATGCCAGCTTGGGCTATTACATCAACCCGCTGATTAACGTGTTGCTCGGTATGGTGTTCTTGGGCGAACGACTACGTAAGCTGCAATGGTTTGCTGTGGTATTGGCAGGATGCGGCGTTTTGGTGCAGTTGATCGTCTTTGGTTCGGTGCCGATTGTAGCGATGGCGTTGGCGATGAGCTTTGGTTTTTACGGTTTGCTACGTAAGAAAGTCGCGGTGGATGCTCAAACGGGTTTGTTTGTCGAAACGCTAATCTTATTCCCCGCAGCCGCCGTTTATCTTCTGTTTATTGCCAGCTCACCAACGGCAAACATGATTGAAAATCCATGGCAGCTCAATACGTTGTTGATTGCAGCCGGTGTGGTGACGACCTTGCCATTGCTGTGCTTCACTGGTGCCGCGACTCGCCTCAAATTATCAACGCTCGGCTTTTTCCAGTACATCGGCCCTAGCCTGATGTTCTTGCTTGCAGTGTTAATTTACGGCGAGACCTTCACGATGGATAAAGCGATTACGTTCGCCTTTATTTGGGGAGCCCTTGTGGTATTTAGCTTCGATGGGCTGCGAAACAATCGTCGCTCACGCCGAGCCATGCAGCCACAGTGATCGTTTTTTACAAGACAAGCTAACAATTGATGGATAAGCTTGGTCATTATGTGACCAAGCTTTTTTTGTATGTAATGGAACAGATTCAATACTACGCGACCGACCATGACCAACTGAGTCTGATCGAGGCGAAATACCAAAAGTTTGCCTTTCAAAGGCACTATCATTTGGATTTTCACCTCGGCTTGATCACGCATGGTGAGCAGAAGTTTCATTATCAAGGCTCTCATCACCAAGTCGGTCATGGGCAAATCGTTATTATGCCGCCCGATGAACTGCACGACGGCCAATCTAAGCTTGCCAGTGGCTATCAAGTGAATGTTTTTTCGATCGAACCACACTTACTTAGCGATCTGGCAGATCTTAAGCAAAATGGTCAAATTATCCGCTTTAATGAGTTGATCATCTCCGATCCACAGATATTTTCACAACTTAGTAACTTACATGCTCTATTGAGACGCGAAAATCTCAGTCAGTTAACCAAAGATTGTCTGCCGTTTGAGGGATTTAACCAACTTTTTGATCGCTACGGATCGCTGGCAAGGCAAAAAGTCATTCCATTAGGTAAGCAATCTCTCAACACCTTAAAAGATTACTTAATGGCGAACCTCGACCAATCGGTACGGCTGGAGTCTCTTTCTGAGCTTTGCCAGTTAAGCCCGACTCAATTTCAACGCCATTTCAAAGCGCAAACCGGCATGACACCGTATGCGTGGTTTGCCCGTTTACGACTCGAGCAAGGGATGAAGCTACTACAAGCAGGACAATGCGGTACTGAAGTCGCGCATAAAATTGGTTTTTACGATCAGGCACATTTCAGCAAAGCCTTTAAGCAAACTTATGGCGTCTCTCCGTCTCAAGTCACTCGATAACAGCACGCTCATCTTAGGCTGTCAGTTTTTTACAAGCGCATGCCACAACAAGCCTCCACAATAGCTGCATTGGTAATCTTTGAGATGTGTTATGAATGAATCCACTATCCTGCTGACATTGGCCAGCATTCACTTTATTGCCTTAATGAGCCCAGGCCCCGACTTCGCATTAGTGGTGCAAAATGCCACGCGTCATGGTCGCCAGACGGGCTTATACATCGCTCTTGGCTTATCCGTTGGTATTTTGCTGCACTCATTGTTCAGC
>NZ_JAWOTS010000079.1:0-2113 GCF_033338975.1 Vibrio sp. Vb0349
ACGTCATAAAGTAGATGGATTTTGCGCGTGAGGCTTCCTTGAGTTGAGGCTTTGTTGAGTTTCTCAACATGTTTATTTCCTTTTCATTTTTGCACGCCAAAAACGCTGACCAAATGCTTCCCCCACATGCTTTTCTATGCGGTGAAATTTGGACAGGTTTGGGAATGCGACTGCTTGAATGAGCAGTGTATGTGTGACTTTACTTATTGTTTTTATGGATTATGAAAAAGAAGCCACAGGCGGCGCACGTGGAACTGGCGTTTCAAATCGTACACTTAGAGCCAAAAAAGTGTAACGTTCAGAAATTACCGAGCTCAGTCGTGAAAGTATCGGTGTAGTTGGAAGTGAATCTTGGTGGAAAGTGGAAAAGTGACTAAATGGACACGGCTTGCCCTTGTGCGTCACCGAGCTGTCGCCCTCTTCTATCTGAACCAGCTCGAAACCGTTTAGCGTACAAAGCGTCGCCCACACGCCCATGCTGTTACCATGAGCATTGATAACAGGCATCAGTGTCACGAGCACCCAACTTAAGGCGCTAGCGAATAACATGGAGCGATAAAAAGGAATTAATCTACGCATAACGGTGACTTAACAAATTTCACACAGAGTAGCCAATTCTGAGTTTCAGCTCAAAAAGAGGATCAATAAGTGATTACTACCTCACAATCATCATGTTGACAGAGACAAAAAAGCCCGCAAATTTGCGGGCTTTCTTTCAATCATTCATGCACGTAAGCGCTGCTTAACCAAACAGCTTGCTCCAAATGCTTGGATTACGCTTGTCGTGGTACTCTTCACGAAGGCTATCGATCTCACGCAGTTGCGCTTTTGCTTCTGTCAAATTACCTGCATCCAGATCCGCTTCGATTTTGTCTAGCGTTACCGACAGCTTGTTGAAACCTTCTAGGTAAGTATCAAACTTTTCTGGTGGGTAATTACCACGTTTTGACTGTTCTACAATGGCTTGCAAGCTATCAATCGCAGATTTCATGGTTTCCACGTCAGACGCTTCTGCGGCCTGTTTGAATTCCATCTTCATCTGCTTCATGTTTTGCTTCAAATCAACCGCTTCTGCCATCGCGTATGTTGAGCCAAACGCAATCGCACACCCTAGAACTAAAGGACGTAACATTTTCACTTCTCCATTTTAGTGCCGAATTCTGTGTCGGCTTCGTTTACCCAAATAACTCGCCACGCTAATGCGCATTGTAGGAATATTCGGGTATTTAAGAGGGGCAGTGTAAAGCAATCTTACCTAGGGTGCATACCTAAAATGTAATCAAGTTTATGCGTTGCGAATCTCGTCATACTCTGCGATTGGCAAGCGGCCACGCAGTTCAAGAAATGACGAAAACTGTTTAGCAGAGTGAGTAATCACTTTGTTGCTATCAATATCAAGGTTGTCCATCAGCTCACTGACAAGCTCCAGATTGCCCACATCATGACAAAAGTGTGCATCGCTTCCCGTAGTAAAATACACATCTAACGCTTTGCCGATTTGCGCAATTTCATGACAACGATCCACACTGCCAACACGGCTGTTGCCTTTGAGCGTGGTGTTATTGATTTCTATCGCTACATTGTGCTCTTTAGCGCACTTCAGCACTTGTTCAAAATCGAAGTCGAAGTTCGGGTTCCCCAAATGCCCTAACGCATCAACGCGACCGCTTTTGATGACATTTATCAGCGCTTCAGTGTGTGCTTCTTTATTGGCAGGTGGAAAAACGGGCTCGTGGAAACTGGCAATAACCCAGTCCAAATTGCGATCGACGCTTGGCGGAATATCAATTTCACCTTCAATGTTAAGTATATTGGATTCCACTCCGCGAACGATGGCAACACCTTCAAGAAAACGAGGCAGAATTTTTTGGTTGGAGAAAAACCAGTAGTGAGGCGCACCCGGCATCGACTCCGCATGGTCCGTCGTGCAAAACATGGTTAACCCGTTCTCTTTTGCCGACTTTGCGTTTTCAATCAACGTACTATACGCATGACCACTCGCGTAAGTATGCGTGTGGGTATCAACCTTAAATTCCATCATCCAGTCTCTTGAGTGCTCAAATTTGCGGGTATTGTATACCCCCGTGCGGTCAAGATGTAGCGAACACCGAAA
>NZ_JAWOTS010000080.1:0-2111 GCF_033338975.1 Vibrio sp. Vb0349
ATTGTTCGTGAGTTGGTGAATGAGGTCAAAGTAGAAAGAGAATACTAATGGAACTGGATTCACTAAATACAAAACCTTTAAGAATTCTAATTAGTAATGACGACGGTGTGCATGCTCAAGGAATTCACGCGTTAGCGGATGAGCTGAGAAGCATCGCGGAAGTGATCATTGTTGCCCCAGACCGAAATCGTTCTGGTGCATCAAACTCATTGACTTTGGAACAGCCTCTGCGAGTATCAGAAATTGGCCCTAATACTTATTCGGTTCAAGGGACACCGACAGATTGCGTTCACTTTGCTCTAAATGAGCTGATGAAAGATGATCTGCCAGATCTTGTATTATCTGGCATTAATCATGGTGCAAATCTGGGGGATGACGTTCTGTACTCTGGTACCGTCGCTGCTGCAATGGAAGGGCATTTTCTTGGCGTGCAGGCCATTGCGTTTTCACTGGTTGGTAAACGTCATTTTGAGTCGGCTGCTAAAATTGCTCGACAGTTGGTTGAGCAACACTTGGCAGCGCCAATCCCAACCAACCGTTTGTTGAACGTGAATGTACCTGACTTGCCTCTCGAGAGTCTTGGTGAAATCGAAGTGACCCGTTTAGGTGCTCGTCATCACGCAGAGAATATGATCAAGCAGAAAGATCCGCGTGGGCATGATATCTATTGGTTAGGGCCTCCGGGGAAAGAACAAGATGCGGGTGAAGGTACCGACTTCTATGCGATTGAGCACGGTCGAGTTTCTATTACCCCACTGCAAGTAGACCTCACGGCTCATGAGTCTCTGCGTGCGATGGATAGTTGGTTGAAGGAAGAGAAGTAATGAGTAACCCACATGCTGACAGGTTGATAGCGTTTCTTATCTCCAGTGGCATCAAAGATCAACGCGTTTTGGATGCAATGCATTGTTTACCGAGAGAGAGCTTTGTTTCTCAAGCGATGATGCACCAAGCCTACGATAACAATGCGCTACCGATTGGTCAGGGACAAACTATTTCTCAACCTTACATCGTCGCTCGCATGACCGAGCTGCTTGAGCTTCAACGTGCTAGTAACGTTTTGGAAATCGGAACCGGTTCTGGGTACCAAACCGCAGTTTTAGCACAAATCGTTGACCATGTTTATTCCGTTGAACGCATCAAATCTTTGCAATGGGAAGCGAAACGTCGCCTTAAGCAACTTGATATTTACAATGTCTCGACGAAGCATGGTGATGGCTGGTTAGGATGGGAAACGAAAGGTCCGTTTGACGCCATCATTGTTACCGCTGCTGCAGAAGTGATTCCCCAAGCGCTTCTCTCACAGCTAAAAGATGGCGGTAAAATGGTGATTCCTGTCGGAGATGCTGAGCAGCAACTACTTAGAATTGAACGCAAGGGTGACGAGTACCTTTCTACCGTTGTGGAAATGGTTCGCTTTGTTCCTCTTGTCGCAGGTGATTTGGCTTAAGGATCTGAGGTTAGGTGAGTAAGTTACTGCGTCATATTGGTATTAGCTTTGTATTAGCTGCGGGACTCGTTGGTTGCGCGGCTCACTCACCTGCGCCTGTTTCCAGCCTAAAGAAGGATTATTCGAGCGTTGAGCGTGGCAGTTATAGAGGGAGTTACTACGAAGTAAAGAAAGGTGACACACTTTATTTCATTGCTTACGTCACAGATAAGGATGTAAATGATCTTGTACGTTACAACGAACTCTCTCAGCCTTACACCATTTATCCAGGTCAAAAGCTAAAACTTTGGGCTCCGAAATATGTCGCGCCAAAATATGGCCAAAAAGTTGAACCCGTTGTAGTACCTGTAGTTACAACGACACCGCCTCCAGTGGTGAAGCCAACGACGACGACAAAGCCTGTGACTTCAAGTAAAAACTCTAGTCAAAAGCCTACAACAACTCCGACTAAAGTCGCACAAAAAGAGCCGCCAAAGAAAGTTGAACAAACCAAAGCAAAGGAGTATGTTGGTTCAAAAGATAACCAACCTACTAAACCGAAGCCGCCAACAACGACGGTACAAAACGACAAAGTATCGAAGTGGTTGTGGCCGACAAAAGGGAGAGTAATCAAGAACTTTTCGGCGGGAGAACAGGGAAATAAAGGCATTGACATCGCAGG
>NZ_JAWOTS010000081.1:0-2107 GCF_033338975.1 Vibrio sp. Vb0349
CGTTAATGGCAACATTAGCTACACCAACCCTGGCAATGGCAAGCATTATCAGCTGGTGGACGACCCAGCGGTGTTGATCTGCCGTGTTCGCGGCCTTCACTTAAAAGAAAAACACGTGACGTGGCACGGTCAGATCATTCCAGGCGCGCTTTTTGATTTTGCACTGTATTTCTACAATAACCACAAAGCATTGCTTCAAAAAGGCAGCGGTCCATATTTCTATCTTCCTAAACTGCAGTCTCATCATGAGGCGAAGTGGTGGAGTGAAGTGTTCCATTTCACAGAAGAATATTTTGGTTTAGAGACTGGCACGATCAAAGCGACCGTGCTGATCGAAACGTTACCAGCTGTGTTTGAGATGGATGAGATTTTGTTCTCACTTAAAGAGCATATCGTAGGGCTGAATTGTGGTCGTTGGGATTACATTTTCAGTTACATCAAAACACTGAAGAAACACCCAGATCGTGTTCTGCCGGATCGCCAAGTCGTCACCATGGACAAACCATTTTTGAACGCCTATTCGCGTTTGCTGGTTCGTACTTGTCACAAGCGTGGTGCTTTCGCGATGGGAGGAATGGCCGCCTTTATTCCCGCGAAAGACCCGCAAGAAAACCAGAAAGTGTTGGATAAAATTCACAACGATAAGTCACTTGAGGCGAATAACGGTCACGACGGTACGTGGGTTGCCCACCCGGGTCTCGCCGATACTGCTATGGAAGTATTCAGTGCGGCACTTGGAGAGCGAACAAATCAACTAGATGTTAGTCGCTCCGAAGATGCGCCAATTACCGCAGCCGAGTTGCTAGAACCGTGTGACGGTGAACGTACAGAAGAAGGCATGCGCCACAACATTCGCGTTGCGCTGCAATACATCGAAGCTTGGATTTCTGGAAACGGCTGTGTACCAATCTACGGATTAATGGAAGATGCTGCGACTGCTGAGATTTCTCGCGCCTCAATCTGGCAATGGATTCAGCACGGTAAGTCACTCGACAATGGTCAACAGGTGACAAAAGCGCTGTTCGAAACCTACTTGCAAGAAGAAGTAGAAGTAGTGAAACAAGAAGTGGGCGAAGAACGTTATCAAGCCGGGCGTTTTGAAGAAGCCGCACAATTGATGGCGAAGCTAACAACTAGCGATGAGCTAACCAACTTCTTAACCGTTCCTGGTTATGACTACCTAGACTAAGAATTCTTAACTGTAATACCAATAACGTGAAAACTTTCGAGGCAGATAGGGATGTACTGCCTGAGAACGGAAACTCAACGCACAAACAAAAGTGCAAATAATAAAGAGGGATAGACCAATGACATTGACTCGCCGCCAACAAATTGAAGCTCTGGAAAAAGACTGGGCAACGAATCCACGCTGGAAAAACGTAAAGCGTACGTATACTGCAGAAGAAGTCGTAGAACTGCGTGGCTCGATGGTACCAGCAAATACAATCGCACAACGTGGTGCTGATAAGCTGTGGTCACTGGTTAACGGCAGTGCGAAAAAAGGTTATGTAAACTGTCTTGGTGCACTGACAGGTGGTCAAGCCGTACAACAAGCGAAAGCGGGTATCGAAGCGATTTACCTATCAGGCTGGCAGGTAGCGGCAGATAATAACACTGCATCGACTATGTACCCGGATCAGTCGCTATACCCAGTGGACTCAGTGCCTTCAGTGGTTAAGCGCATCAACAACTCTTTCCGTCGTGCTGACCAAATTCAGTGGGCGAATGGCAAGTCTCCTGAAGATGAAGGTGGTATTGATTACTTCCTACCAATCGTAGCGGACGCAGAGGCGGGCTTTGGTGGCGTGCTAAACGCATACGAACTGATGAAGTCGATGATCGAAGCCGGTGCTGCTGGTGTTCACTTTGAAGACCAACTCGCTTCGGTTAAAAAATGTGGTCACATGGGCGGTAAAGTACTGGTTCCGACGCAAGAAGCGGTACAAAAACTGGTAGCTGCGCGTCTTGCTGCAGACGTCTCTGGCACAACAACGCTAGTTATTGCACGTACTGATGCGAACGCGGCACACCTGCTAACTTCAGATTGCGACCCATACGATAAAGACTTTATTGAAGGTGAGCGTACTCAAGAAGGCTTCTACCGTGT
>NZ_JAWOTS010000082.1:0-2089 GCF_033338975.1 Vibrio sp. Vb0349
TTGAGCACTTCAGCAGCTTCGTTTAATTCACTTCTAATCAGATCATGGTACATAAGACGTTCTCTTTATTATTTCGGGCGTAAATGCGCATTCGCTTCGCCTTAGTAAATGGTTCTGATGCCATTTTAGCACCGGACATTTCATAACACTGAGTTTACCCACAAACGAGAATTAGTGTCGATAGTGAACCTCCAGATTTGGATTGGTGACAGTAATAAACTTGTCAACTTGCTTACGAAACCATCACTCAATTCGCAACTTTAGAATTTTAACTCTACTTAGATCACTTTTTACTCAATCTTGTGTTTTACATTTCTTTAATATTTTGATTACACTTATACCAACTGGTTAGACCTCTTACCAAAATACAGACGTACAACATTTATAAAGTCTGAAAAGGAAAAATTATATGGACATCTTGCTCTCTATCGTTGCGATGGCTGTTGTGTTAGGCATTACGCTTTACCACAGAATGTCACTCGTTAAATCCGTCAGTCTACTAACTGCTGCCATGCTAGTGCTGACTATCACAGACTCAGTTGGCGTTATTGGCTGGGCACTGTATGTGCTTGCAATCGCGGTCTTTGCCGTTTCTGGTATCCGCCAATCGCTTATTAGCCGTAAGGCACTGGCGTTGTTTAAGACTGTGCTACCTGCGATGTCTCAAACTGAAAAAGAAGCTCTCGATGCTGGTACAGTATGGTGGGAAGCTGAGCTATTCAAAGGTAAACCTGAATGGGAAAAATTACACGCAATTCAAGCGCCAAAACTTAGCGCGGAAGAGCAAGCGTTCTTAGACGGCCCAGTAAACGAAGTGTGTGCTATGGTCAGCGACTTCCAAGTAACGCATGAACTCGCGGATTTACCACCTGAAGTTTGGCAGTATCTGAAAGACAACAAATTCTTCGCCATGATCATCAAGAAAAAGTACGGTGGTCTAGAGTTCTCTGCATACGCTCAATCTTTGGTACTGCAAAAGCTGACGGGTGTTTCTGGCGTACTTTCTTCTACCGTTGGTGTGCCTAACTCATTAGGCCCAGGCGAGCTCTTGCAACACTACGGTACAGAAGATCAGAAAAACTATTACTTACCTCGCCTAGCTGAAGGTAAAGAAATCCAATGTTTCGCACTAACTAGCCCAGAGGCTGGCTCAGACGCAGGCTCAAGCCCAGATTACGTCGTCGTTTGTTAAGGAGAATGGGAAGGCAAAGAAGTGCTGGGTATGCGTCTAACGTGGAACAAACGCTACATCACACTTGCACCTGTTGCGACGGTACTTGGCCTTGCATTCAAACTGCGTGACCCAGAAGGCCTGCTTGGTGAGAAAGAAGATCTTGGTATCACATGTGCGCTGATCCCAACGGATGTGAAAGGTGTAGAAATCGGCAACCGTCATTTCCCACTAAACGTGCCATTCCAGAACGGTCCAACCCGTGGTAAAGACATTTTCGTTCCTATCGATTTCATCATCGGTGGTGAGAAAATGGCAGGGCAAGGCTGGCGCATGCTGGTGGAATGTCTGTCGGTCGGCCGTGGCATCACGCTACCTTCTAACTCGACGGGTGGTATCAAATCGGCTGCGATGGCAACGGGTGCATACTCTCGCATTCGTCGTCAGTTCAAACAACCAATCGGTCACATGGAAGGCGTTGAAGAGCCATTGGCGCGTCTTGGCGGTAATGCATACGTCATGGATGCGGCCAGCAACCTAACTGTTGCAGGTATCGACCTAGGTGAAAAGCCATCGGTTATCTCTGCAATCGTGAAGTACCACTGTACCCACCGCGGCCAACAAAGCATCATTGACGCGATGGACATTGTCGGCGGTAAAGGCATTTGTTTAGGCCCTTCGAACTTCCTCGCTCGTGGCTACCAAGGATCTCCAATCGCCGTAACGGTAGAAGGTGCAAACATTCTGACTCGTTCGATGATCATCTTCGGTCAAGGTGCGATTCGTTGTCACCCATACGTGCTTGAAGAAATGAACGCAGCTTACTCAGAAACGAGCGACGCGGTTGAGAAATTCGACAAAGCGCTAGCTGGCCACGTGAGCTTTACCATGAGTAACCTCGTTCGCAGTATTTGGTTT
>NZ_JAWOTS010000083.1:0-2087 GCF_033338975.1 Vibrio sp. Vb0349
GGCCTGGGCATGCGTTGGATGGGCGTGTTGTTCTCAGTTTTCCTAATCATCGCTTTTGGTTTGGTATTCAACGCCGTACAAGCGAACTCAATTGCAAACGCAATGAGCAACGCATTTGGTTGGAATGACCTATACGTTGGTATTGCTGTTGTTGTACTTTCAGCTGTAGTTATCTTCGGTGGTATCAAGCGTATCGCGAAAGTAGCTGAGCTGATCGTTCCTATCATGGCACTGCTATACCTAGTACTAGCATTGTTCGTTGTATTCTCAAACCTAGAGAAACTACCAGATGTATTGATGCTGATCTTCAAGAGCGCATTCGGTCTGCAAGAAGCTGCAGCGGGTGGTCTTGGTTATGCGATTGCACAAGCAATGATCAACGGTATCAAACGTGGTCTATTCTCGAACGAAGCGGGTATGGGTTCTGCGCCTAACGCGGCAGCGTCGGCAACGCCTTACCCACCGCACCCAGCATCTCAAGGTTACGTTCAGATGCTAGGCGTGTTCATGGATACGATCGTTATCTGTTCTGCAACAGTAGCGATTATCCTGATGTCGGGCGAGTATGTAGGTCAGGCAACGGAAGTTACTGGTATTGAGCTAACTCAGCGTGCATTGAGCTCGCAAGTTGGTGATTGGGGCGGCATCTTTGTTGCAGTTGCAATCTTCTTCTTCGCGTTTACTTCAATCATCGCGAACTACTCTTACGCAGAAACGAACCTGATCTTCTTGGAGCACAACCATAAAGCTGGTCTAAGCATCTTCCGCGTTGTAGTTCTTGGCATGGTAATGTTTGGTGCGCTAGCGTCTCTTCCTGTGGTTTGGTCGTTGGCTGACGTTTCGATGGGTCTGATGGCGATTGTTAACTTGGTAGCGATTCTGTTGCTATCGGGCATCGTGATCAAACTGGCGAAAGACTACAACCGCCAGCTAGGCGAAGGTAAAGTACCAACGTTCGATGCGAACGATTTCCCTGAGCTTAAGTCTCAGCTAGAAGACGGTATTTGGGACAACACTAAGAAAGACTAAGTGTTCTCCTATCGTTAAAAGCTATTAAGACGATTCGTAAAGCCATGCAGACAATGCATGGCTTTTTTTGTACCCTAATAAAAAACAAAATTAGGGAAGTGAAAGTCATGCTTATCGTAGTTTCTCCAGCGAAGACCCTCGATTACGAGTCTCCGCTCGCGACAGAAAAATTTACTCAACCAGAGTTAATTGAATATTCAAAAGAATTGATCGACGTTTGCCGCAAACTGACGCCTGCTGATGTTGCCTCTTTAATGAAAGTGAGTGACAAGATAGCCGATCTGAACGTCGGGCGATTCCAAGAGTGGAGCGAAACGTTCACAACGGAAAACTCGCGTCAGGCCATTTTTGCGTTTAAAGGTGATGTGTACACGGGCTTGGAAGCTGAAACACTATCAGATGCGGACTTCGAATACGCGCAAAAACACTTACGCATGCTATCTGGTCTGTACGGTCTGCTCAAACCGCTCGACTTAATGCAACCATACCGTCTGGAGATGGGGACAAAACTGGCGAACGAGAAAGGAAGCAACCTGTACCAGTTCTGGGGCAATGTGATTACCGACAAGCTCAATGAAGCGATTGCTGAGCAAGGTGACAATGTTTTGATCAATCTTGCGTCGAATGAGTATTTTAAAGCGGTGAAGCCAAAGAACTTGGATGCACAAGTGATTACGCCAATTTTCAAAGACTGTAAGAATGGCCAATACAAGGTGATCAGTTTTTATGCGAAGAAAGCGCGTGGCATGATGGCGCGTTACATCATCGAAAATCGCATTGAGAGCGTGGCGGATTTAACGAAGTTTGATACCGCTGGCTACTACTTCGTTGAGGAAGAGTCGACACCAACAGACTTGGTATTTAAACGTGAAGAGCAAAACTGATTGAAGCGCAATACGCGTTATTAATTGAAAGCTACACAAACGAAAAAGGGTTGGCACTGCCAACCCTTTGTTATTTCTATTTGGGCTTTTTAAGCCTCAACAAGATTACTTCTTCTTAGCGGTTTTCTTTTTCGCTACTTTTTTCTTGTCGTCTTTTTTCTTTTTCTTCTTAAA
>NZ_JAWOTS010000084.1:0-2063 GCF_033338975.1 Vibrio sp. Vb0349
CATCTCTTCGGCATCGTAACGTGGAGGTAAGATGGCACTGTCCGATTTCGGCGGCTTTGGACGGTTCGCGTTGGCAATCGCCTCGCGCGCCAAGTCTAAGGCGTGCTCATCGTTTTCGGCATAATAATCTGCCACCCCCGATTTTCGACAATGCACATCTGCGCCGCCGAGTCCTTCACCAGTCACGATTTCGCCCGTTGCGGCTTTTACCAATGGGGGGCCGGCTAAAAATATGGTGCCTTGTTCTTTCACCATTATCGACATGTCTGCCATTGCTGGGACATAAGCGCCGCCTGCGGTGCACAGCCCCATAACAACGGCGATTTGAGGAATGCCTTTGGCCGACATTCTGGCTTGGTTGAAGAAGATACGGCCGAAGTGATCTTTATCGGGAAAAACGTCTGATTGATGAGGGAGATTTGCGCCGCCAGAGTCGACAAGGTAGACACATGGTAGTTGGCAACGCTGAGCTATCTCTTGTGCTCGAAGGTGCTTTTTCACGGTGAGAGGATAATAGGTGCCGCCTTTGACCGAAGGATCGTTGGCAATCACCATGCATTGAACTCCTTCGATCATGCCGATGCCAGCCACGACACCTGCGCATGGGATGGACTCATCGTACACTTGCCAAGCGGCGAACTGACCGATTTCAAGGAAGTTGCTGCCATCATCGAGCAAATGTGAAATTCGTTCTCGAACCGGGAGTTTTCCTTTTTGTCGCTGATGAGCAATAGCACGTTCGCCGCCACCGAGTTTGATGGTGGCGATGTCTTTTTGCAGCTTTTCAACCAGCATTTCCATTGCGGCTTGGTTAGAAAGAAACAGCTCGTCAGTTGGCTTGGTTTTGCTTTTTATGATGGCCATGATGACTTCCTTTTCCTAGCGAGTGAATCAGGAGCTAGCGTGATTCCTCAAACAATTCGCGCCCGATGAGCATGCGGCGAATTTCGGAGGTTCCTGCGCCAATTTCATACAGTTTTGCGTCACGCAGAAGACGTCCGGTTGCGTATTCATTGATGTAGCCATTACCGCCGAGTAGCTGAATGGCGTCGAGCGCCATTTGTGTTGCCAATTCTGCGCTGTACAAAATCACCCCAGCGGCATCTTTGCGCGTGCATTCACCACGATCACAAGCTGCTGCGACGGTGTAGACGTACGCTTTGGCAGCGTTCATACGTGAGTACATGTCGGCCAATTTGCCCTGCACAAGCTGAAACTTGCCGATGGATTTGCCGAACTGTTTGCGCTCATGCACGTAGGGGACGACGATATCCATACACGCTTGCATAATGCCGAGTGGGCCAGCAGCTAAAACAACGCGCTCGTAATCAAGCCCACTCATCAATACTTCGACGCCACAATTGAGTGCTCCGAGAATGTTTTCTTTAGGTACTTTGCAATTGTTGAAGACGAGCTCAGATGTGTTTGAGCCTCGCATTCCCAACTTATCGAGCTTTTGCGCGTCACTGAATCCGGTAAAACTGCGCTCGACGATAAACGCTGTGATCCCGCGCGATCCCGCATCAGCATCTGTTTTGGCGTACACCACGACCACGTCCGCATCGGGGCCGTTCGTGATCCACATTTTTGTGCCATTGAGTAAGAAGTGGTCGCCTTTGTCTTCGGCTTTTAGTTGCATGCTGACGACATCCGAACCCGAATTGACTTCGCTCATCGCCAGAGCGCCTATGTGCGAACCATCGACTAATTTGGGCAGATACTTTTCTCGTTGCGTTGGGGTGCCGTTTCGAAAGATTTGATTTACGCAAAGATTAGAATGCGCGCCGTAGCTGAGCGCGACGGAGGCTGATGCTCGGCTTATCTCTTCCATTGCTACAACGTGGGCGAGGTAGCCCATTTCAGCACCACCATATTCTTCGCTGACGGTCACGCCAAGCAAGCCCATTTCGCCAAGAAGTGGCCATAAATGGCTCGGAAACTGATTGTAATGGTCAATATCGGCGGCAATAGGAGCTATATGCTCACTCGCGAACGCATTGACGTGATCTCGGAGCATATCAATGGTTTCACCGAGCCCGAAATTCAGCGGGATGTAGCTCGTT
>NZ_JAWOTS010000085.1:0-2049 GCF_033338975.1 Vibrio sp. Vb0349
GTTTGTCCACTGGCTAAAATCCAACATTGCGTTTCAATTGCTCGAGCTCGCAGCAACACTTCCCAGTGAGCTTGCCCAGTAACCGCAGTAAACGCGGCGGGAACAACAATGGTATCCGCCCCCGCTAAACGCAGTGCTTTGTACAATTCGGGGAAACGAACGTCGTAACAAATGCTCAAGCCGACGCTGCCGATATCCGTTTCTGCCACCACAATTTGGTTGCCCGCGGTGAAAGTATCTGACTCTCGGTAGCTGCCATGGCCATCTTCTACATCGACATCAAACATATGCAGCTTGTCATAATGGGCAATGCATTTTCCGTGAGGTGGTAAAACGAGCGTCGTCGTTGTCACACCACGCGCGGTTTGAATCGGCATACTACCAACGACAAGCGTCAGTTGATGACTCGTCGCGATATTGGCTAAACGCTCTTGAATAGCACCGCTACCTAACGGCTCTGCATGTTGATGGTACTCTTCTCGACTGGCAAACAACACCGCATTTTCCGGCGTGAGCACCAGCTTCACTCCTTGATTGGCCGCCAAAGTACATTGCTGGTCAATAAAGTCCAAATTCGCCTGAATATCAGGCCCCGAAGTCATTTGAATGATGCCAACACGTTCCATGTGTTCTCTTCCTTCTACCACTTAGTCGGGCGATCTATTTAGCCTGCTCACGCAGTTTTTCTGGCAGCTTGTATTCGCCTTTACTACGTGAAATCTCTTTTACGGTTGGTGAATCTAACGGGCCTTTGACCTCGTAATTCACTTGGGTGAACACCTCTACAACAGGAGAAATCACCGTGGAAATCGCCAGCACGTACAGAGCGGTTTGAGGGGCTACCGCAAACGCCGTCAACATTGGTAACCCTGACGTAATATCCGGCGTAAACTTCACTTCCGCATCCACCATTCTGCTGGTCATGTTTGCAATACCACGAATTTGCATTTCACCAGCTAGCGCATCCATCACAATATCATTGGTGATGAACACACCATCTTGGATTTTGCCTGTACCCGTGATGGAGTTGAACGCCATGCCTTTGTCGAATACGTCGGTAAAATCGAGCTGCATCTTACGAATGATGGAGTCCAAGCTAAATAAGCCAAGCAAACGCGCCGCGCCGCTGACTTCACTCACGACTCCTTTGCCAAACTCCGTCGAGACATTCCCCTGCAAGGTTGGTGTCTTCATCGACCAAGGCGCACCATCCCAATTCATATTGGCGTTGATCTCAAATGGCGCTTGCTGGATCCCAGACGTGATACCAAAACGCTCCATCAGATCCGTGTTGTTATCGCCTTTCATTTTTAACGTCAGATTGGAATGGCTACGATCTTTGGTCAGCTCCCACCAACCATTCATATCGATGCGGTTTTTGCCGCTACTGAAGGTAATGTTTTTCCATTCCAAACGATCATCTTGACGCTGTAAGTCGACATTCACTTTGCCAACCTTGTAACCTTGCAGCCAAAAATCGTCGATGTTCAACGTTAAGTTTGGCATCTCTGCGTGAAACTTGCGGTCAAAGTTGGTAATAAGTGGCGCATTCTGATCTTCACTAGCGAAAATCGAACTGCGCTCTTTGGTCATTTCCTCAAAGTCTGGCAAGTACAAATGCAGATGGTCTAGAGACACCGATAAATCGTACGGTTTGAGGTACGTTGCTTTGCCTTTCACCTCTTGGCTACTCACGTCCAACTGCCAACTTAGGTTCTTTTTACTGGCGTTCAATGCCACATCGTGAAACTCAATGCCGCCCAGCAACAAGTTCGGCGTTTCGACTTCAATACGCGTTGGTAAAGGAATCGTAGGCGTCTGCATGTTTGCCAGCACCGATTGCGCTTTACTCTCTGGCGTATCCAGTAACGTCGCCCACTTATCTAGGTTTAACTCATCTAGACGAATCGAAGCATCGTGCCCAACGACAGGGCTAATTTTAAAACCCCCTTTGCCTAACACTAAGTTGGTCGCGGTTAACACTGGCACATCGCCCGAGATATCAATTTCGGTCTGATATTTCGCATTTGGGATTTGCAAACGAGCCGA
>NZ_JAWOTS010000086.1:0-2037 GCF_033338975.1 Vibrio sp. Vb0349
GAGAGCTGGCTGGTGATGTGGATGTAATGGTGGTTGTGGGTTCTAAGAATTCTTCAAACTCTACTCGTCTTAAAGAGTTGGCTGAGAAACTTGGCACGCCTGGTTACTTGACGGATTGTCCTGAAGATATCAAGCCAGAGTGGTTTGAAGGCAAGACAAAAGTAGGTGTGACAGCGGGTGCTTCTGCGCCAGAAGAGTTGGTGAATCAGATTCTTGAGCGTATCAAAGAGCTAGTGGGTGCACGCTCAGTCGATGAAGTCTTAGGTCGAGAAGAAAACATGTTCTTCGAAGTACCAAAAGAGCTGCAAATCAAGCAAGTGGACTGATATCCATTTATCGAATATTCAAAAGGCGACCTCAAGGTCGCCTTTTTTGATCGTATGTTTCGCTCATATTCGGCACTTAGTTGCTGATACCTAGCATCTCTTTGAGTACTTTGAGGTAACGACGGCTTACTGGGATCTCAAAGCCTGTTTTGGTGATGATTTCGGCTAGACCATTTTCCAGCAGCTTGATTTCACTGATGGCCTTAATGCTCACTAAATATTGGCGATGACAACGCACTAAGGGCGTTTTTTCTTCCAGTGTTTTTAACGTGAGCTGAGTGCTTGCTGTTTGGCTGGTGGAACGTACATGCACACCGCTAATATCGCTATAAGCACATTCCACCGTCTCGGTTGCCATGATCACAATCCGATTGTGTCCAATACAAGGAATTTGATCCAAAGTATCGGGTGTAATCGCAGACAGTTGTTGAGTTAACGCTGATTGACTGATCACCTTGTTTAGGCGCTTAACGGTTTTGTTCAAGCGGCATGGGTCGACAGGTTTGAGGAGATAGTCAAACGCGTTATCTTCAAAAGCTTGGATTGCGTATTGGTCATAAGCGGTAACAAAAACCACATACGGCATGGTTTCAGGATCGAGCATGCCAAGCAGCTCGATCCCGGTTACTTGAGGCATTTGGATATCTAAGAACACCACATCAGGTTTGAGCTCGTTGATTTTTTTGAGGCCCAAGATGGCATTGGACGCATCACCGACCACCTCCACTTGACCTGTTTCATCCAAGAGCTCTGCCAGCTCTTCTCGAGCAAACTGTTCATCATCAATGACGAGTGCGGTTAACATCCAACATTACCTTTATTGCTGCTGATTGGGTTTATGATTTCGGGGGAATGATAAAGCTCATTTTAGTAAATTGATGCGTCACACACGCAATTTTTAGCGCTGAGTCACGCCCAAATTGATTAGTGAGACGTTTGTCTACAATTTCCAAGCCTAAACCTGAGTGGTTGTCTTTTGGTGGCTGGAAACTGCCTGCGTTGTCCTCGACTGTAATCAGGTGTCCTTGAGGTTGCGCTTCGCTGTAAATTTTAACTTTTCCACCTTCAAGCATATTGGAGATGCCGTGTTTGATGGCATTTTCCACCAAGGGTTGAAGTGTGAAACTTGGCAGCTTGATATCGAGCAACTCTGGGTCGATATCTATTTCTACTTCCAAGCGATCCGTGAAGCGTGCTTTTTCGATACTGAGGTAAGAATTGACGTGTGCAAGCTCTTCTTTCAGTGTCACTGTATTGATGTTCTGCTTTAAGTTGCTGCGGAAAAAGTGCGATAAATTTTGAATTAATTCGCGGGCTTTATCTGGATCGCGGCGCGTAATCGCACTGATAGTATTGAGCGCATTAAACAAAAAGTGAGGGTTTACCTGCGCGTGCAGCAGTTTGATTTCTGCCTGCGCTAACAGTGCTTGTTGTTGTTGATAATCGCCATACAAAATTTGGCTGGAGAGCAATTGAGCTATCCCTTCCGCCATTGACATGTTGGCGGTTGAGAACAGCTTACGCTTAGGTTCATAGAGTTTGATTGTTCCGATGACCGCTTTACCCGCACGCAATGGAATGATCAACGCCGAACCGAGTTTGCAATCTTTCGCCAAAGAACACTGATACGGACGCTCTGTACCATCAAGGTAGATGATGTCGTTTTTCTCCATCGAATCTAATGTGCTTTGCGATGAAATAGGCGTATTCG
>NZ_JAWOTS010000087.1:0-2027 GCF_033338975.1 Vibrio sp. Vb0349
CCCAGCCGCGCT
This sequence comes from Vibrio sp. Vb0349, assembly GCF_033338975.1. Taxonomy (NCBI): domain Bacteria; kingdom Pseudomonadati; phylum Pseudomonadota; class Gammaproteobacteria; order Vibrionales; family Vibrionaceae; genus Vibrio; species Vibrio sp. Vb0349. The sequence goes on from NZ_JAWOTS010000087.1 coordinate 13, forward strand.
GTGTCCCGATAATCGCACCCAATAGCAAGGCAATAAGCAGATTCCAGATAAGATGCTCGCCAGTCGCAAACTCGTTGATATCCATGCATCACCCCGTTAAAAAGCGGTTGTCATATCATTAGTTTATTTGAATATTGGTAAGAAGCTGTGACGACAAGAAGATAATCTGAAACTGGCCACCGTTCCTGCCTTACCTGTGGGTCTTGTCCTGGCTTTTAACGATCACCAGAGCTCAATAATACAGAGCGATTTTCCCTCTCCCGTTCAATTTATCGACATTATTTTCATATCATCTGAACTTTCTTACGAGAAACTACGTAACGAAGATGGAATGCAATTACGCAACCTCACACATAAGTAAGGAATACATATGAACAACTCCATCAACAACTCATTCCTAAAGTTTGGTTTAGCTGCATGTCTGTTCAGTTTTTCTGCGTTTAGTTTTTCCTCCCCAAGTATTGAAGGCGCAGATCAAGATATGTCCGCGGGCACGGTAACGGCAAAAATGGCTCATGCTGACGAAAACGGCTGGATGGTTGTACACCGAACAGATGAATCGATGAAGCCAGGCCCCGTGATCGGCTATGCTCCGCTTAAAATGGGACAAAATGAGAACGTGAATGCAATTTTGATGGAACCGGTTGAGTCTGGTGACATGCTGATGCTAATGGTCCACGGAGAAAAAGGTGGAATGAAGACGGGCGTATTTGAGTATTCACTCGGAGCCAAAGAAGATGGCCCAGTAAAAGTTGACGGTAAGTTGGTGATGGACATCGTCCGCGCTAAATAAGGCGAGCATATATTTAAAAATTGCCCCTCTTGCTCCTAGTACGTAGCGTAAATAAAAGCCCTTAACAACGCAGTTCGTCGTTAAGGGCTTTTGTATTGGATGAACCGTTACAAACTAACCGATCATTTCTCTTTGGTGAGGAGAACTAAAGTCTAAATCAGGCCCTTTAGGCACCACTTGCGTTGGATTAATCCCTGTGTGACTGAAGTAATAATGGCGCTTAATATGATAGAAATCGTTGGTATCGGCGATACCGTCAATCTGATACAACTCTTTCAGATAACCCTGAATATTGACGTAATCGGCAATGCGTTGTTTATTACACTTGAAGTGCCCAACATACACGGCATCAAAACGCACTAACGTGGTGAACAAACGCCAATCGGCTTCCGTAATTTTATTGCCTGCTAGATAGCGATGGGTCGCCAGATGACCATCAATTTTATCTAAGGCCGAAAACAATGATTCAAAAGCCTCTTCATACGCTTCTTGTGAAGTAGCAAAACCGCAACGGTACACCCCATTATTCACGTTTGGATAGATGTAATCATTCCATTCACCAATCACACCGCGTAGTGGCTCGGGATAATAATCGTCATGATTGCCCGTGAGATCGTTAAATGCGGAGTTAAACATACGAATGATCTCTGACGATTCATTCGACACGATGGTGTTGGTCTTTTTGTCCCATAAAACTGGCACCGTAACACGCCCTGTGTAGTCGGGTTTCGCTTGAGTGTAGATTTGGTGCATACGTGTATGACCAAACAGCGGCTCGGGTAAACCCATTTGCCAACCTTGACTGAGCATATCAGGGCAAACAACCGTCACATCAATGTGTGGCTCTAGACCTTTCAACTTACGGAAGATAAGCGTTCGATGTGCCCAAGGGCACGCGAGAGAAACATACAAATGGTAACGGCCAGATTCTGGTTGGAATACCGCCTCTGAATCATTTTTAATCCAGTCACGAAATCCAGCGTCTTCACGAACGAACTTCCCGCCATTCGCTTTTGTGTCATACCACACATCGTGCCATACGCCTTCGACCAACTTACCCATGATTGCTCTCCTATTTCTTATGTCTCCCTTTATATTAGAGATTCATAAGAAACAGAAAATCATCACGCTTAGGACATCTTGTTCAAGAAATTCGAATGAGCATTGAAATTCATGTTCAAAGAAAATGAGCATAAAAAAAGCGCGACCCTAGTAAAAGGAA
>NZ_JAWOTS010000088.1:0-1994 GCF_033338975.1 Vibrio sp. Vb0349
TTAGACTCACCCCATCGATCAGCAAGCTATCGATAATCCATTTCCCATCTCGTCGTATGTCAGGGTTCAGCCACACGTCGACTTGTTCAATATAAGGCAGTTGAGCGTCTTGGGAGCGAACGTTTTGCAGCGAAAGGTGATAAGGGAAGTCGTAATGAACGCTCTTCGCTTGGATCGGTAAGCCAAGGTAGGGTGAAACCCATTGCCATGTAGAATTGGCGTATGAGGTGGTTAACAGCGCAATAATGGTCGCCGGAAGGGCAATCAATACCACCAGTAAGAGAATTAGAATTCGACGCGCTGTTTTCATCCCTGCCAGAACCTGTAAGTGAAGTGTCGGAAAACTGATGAGGTCAGTTATACAAATAACCCAGTTAGGCTTTAGCTTGTATCAATCTGGTGTGGGATTCAATAAAAAGCCCCTCAAAAGAGGGGCTTGAAGAGCATTTTTGTAACTAAGTCACTGTTGTTATCAAATCACAGGTCACTTAGTTTTGCTTCGGTATTAGTCCAGTTGAGGACCAGCCGCAACCAGTGCTTTACCTTCCGCGTTGTCTGTGTACTTATCAAAGTTATTGATAAAGCGCTCAGCCAAGTCTTTCGCTTTGCTTTCCCATTGTAGTGGGTCAACGTACGTGTCACGAGGGTCAAGGATGCTTGGATCCACACCTGGTAGTGAAGTCGGTACTTCAAGGTTGAAGATTGGGATGTGCTTAGTTGGCGCATCTTCAATCGAGCCATCTAGGATCGCATCAATGATGCCGCGCGTATCTTGGATAGAGATACGTTTACCTGTGCCGTTCCAGCCGGTGTTCACTAGGTATGCTTCTGCACCTGCGGCTTCCATACGTTTTACCAGTACTTCTGCGTATTTAGTTGGGTGAAGCGTTAGGAACGCTGCACCAAAACATGCAGAGAATGTTGGTGTTGGCTCAGTAATGCCTCGCTCTGTGCCAGCCAGTTTTGCAGTAAAGCCAGATAGGAAGTGGTATTTGGTTTGCTCTGGAGTCAACTTAGACACTGGCGGTAGCACGCCAAATGCGTCTGCCGATAGGAAGATCACTTTGTTTGCGTGACCGCCTTTTGATACTGGCTTAACGATGTTTTCGATGTGGTAGATAGGGTAAGAAACACGTGTGTTTTCTGTCTTAGAACCGTCATCAAAATCGATAGAGCCGTCGCTACGAACCGTTACGTTTTCTAGCAGCGCATCGCGGCGGATCGCGTTGTAGATGTCTGGCTCCACTTCTTTCGATAGCTTGATGGTTTTCGCGTAACAACCGCCTTCGAAGTTGAAGACACCATCGTCATCCCAGCCGTGCTCATCATCACCAATTAGAGCGCGTTTAGGGTCGGTAGAGAGTGTTGTTTTACCTGTACCAGATAGGCCGAAGAATACTGCTACGTCGCCGTCTTTGCCCATGTTGGCACTACAGTGCATCGATGCGATGTCTTTCAGAGGAAGGAAGTAGTTCATCATCGCGAACATACCTTTCTTCATCTCGCCGCCGTACCACGTACCACCGATCAGTTGTGTACGCTCAGTAAGGTTGAAGACCGTGAAGTTTTCAGAGTTCAGACCTTGCTCTTCCCATTTCGGGTTGGTGCATTTCGCGCCGTTCATTACTACGAAGTCAGGTTCAAACGTTGCAAGTTCTTCTTCGGTAGGACGAATGAACATGTTTTTTACGAAGTGTGCTTGCCATGCTACTTCTGTGATCACACGAATGCTCAAGCGAGTATCTGGGTTAGCACCACAGTAACCGTCAACGACAAATAGGCGTTTGCCAGACAACTGGTTAGTCACCAACTCTTTTAGGTCGTTCCACACTTCCTGAGTGATTGGTTTGTTGTCATTTTTTACGGTGTCAGAAGTCCACCACATGTGTTCTTCTGTCGTCGCATCTTTAACGATGTATTTATCTTTTGGTGAGCGACCAGTAAAGATGCCTGTATCAACAGCAACCGCACCTAATTCAGTAACCACACCGCGT
>NZ_JAWOTS010000089.1:0-1970 GCF_033338975.1 Vibrio sp. Vb0349
CCGATTAAGTCACCAGGACGCAGTTTTTTGTTGTGTCGATCGGTCGCCAGAATTTCAATACTTGGGTATTTCGCCAAAAATGTCGAAAAATCTGGAGTCTCACCTTTAGGCAGATGAACACTTAGCCACTGTTCGGTTACTGCATGGCGATCTTTCAGGCCTGCCCAACTAACGTCTTTAGACTTAACACCACAAGCTTTCGCTAGCTCGTTAGCGACGAAACTGGTGTTCTCACCTGTTTTTCGAATGCGCACCATTAAGTGTTCACCTTCTCCCGTGAAGGCAAAACCCAAATCTTCGCGAACCTGAAAGTGTTCTGGTTGCGCTTTAATTTTTGCTGATGCAACTGGCTTGCCTGTGAGGTAAGCCAATGAGGATAAAATATCTGACATGATGTATTTCCACTGCTTACGCAGCTTTAAGGAGCAAATTATTCGATTATTGCTTAAATAGAAGCACGACTGCTTCTGTAGCAATGCCTTCTTTGCGTCCAGTAAAACCAAGACGTTCTGTCGTCGTTGCTTTTACGTTGATGTTGCTAATATCGGTTTCTAGATCTTCGGCAATGGCGGCACACATTGCATCAATGTGAGGCGCCATTTTCGGCGCTTGCGCCATGATGGTGACGTCTGCATTACCAAGGCGGTAGCCTTGTTCTTTTACTCGACGGTAAACGTCTTTCAATAATTCGCGGCTGTTTGCACCTTTCCATTTATCGTCGGTATCTGGAAAATGACGACCAATATCACCCGCGGCATTCGCACCGAACAAAGCGTCGGTTATAGCATGTAGAGCAACCGCTCTGTCTGAGTGCGCAATTAGGCCTTGTTCGTAAGGAATTGCAACACCACCAATAATCACAGGGCCTTCACCGCCAAATTTGTGTACGTCGAAACCATGACCAATTCGAATCATTTTTTATCCTTTATTTTCTAACCGCGCTCGCGGCTAAGATAAAACTCGGCTAAGGCGAGATCTTCTGGCTGAGTAATTTTAATGTTATTCGCACTACCTTGAACTAAAGCTGGCGTTTCTCCCAACCACTCTAAAGCCGATGCTTCATCAGTGATCGCAACACCTTGCTGCAATGCGTCTGCCAGTGCTCTTGTTAGCTGCTGAGTTTTAAACATTTGTGGAGTCAGTGCATGCCACAATGCTTCTCTGTCTACGGTGTGATCGATGTTGTTTTCTTTGTTCGCTCGTTTCATTGTATCTCTCACGGGCGAGGCAAGAATGCCACCAGTAGGATGAGCACAACAAACATCAATCAGACGATCAATATCGTTTAATGTTACGCAAGGTCTCGCGGCATCATGGACCAGAACCCATTCACACGGAAGCTGCGCACTTACATAGTTTAGCCCTGAAAGCACTGAATCGGCTCTTTCTTTACCACCAGCGACACGTATTACGTCTGGGTGCAGGGCAATCGATAGTTCAGGGTAGTATGGGTCACCTTCTGTAACCGCAACCACAACTTTCGCAATTTGAGGGTGAGCAAGCAGCTTCTCTACGGTATGTTCCAATACCGTTTTTCCATCGACTAACAAGTACTGTTTAGGTCGATCTGCTTTCATTCGGCTACCAACACCAGCCGCAGGTACAATAGCGATATGAGATGAAACGTTCTCTGACATCTTACGGGTTTTCCTCACCAACTATGCGGTAGAAGGTCTCTCCTTCTTTCACCAAGCCAAGTTCATGACGAGCTCTTTCTTCAATCGCATCAAGTCCTTGCTTTAAGTCATCTATCTCAGCAAACATTTCATTATTGCGAGCTTGTAGCTTGCTGTTCACCTGCTGTTGAACTTCAATTTCATCTTTTACTGTGTAGTAGTCAGACACTCCGTTTTTACCAAACCATAGAGTGTATTGAAGCCAACCAAACAGTAACGTAAGGGCTATAACAAAGATTCGCATATCGCTGCTAACATTCTGTACCGGAAGGAATTAGATAAGGTGACATATAT
>NZ_JAWOTS010000090.1:0-1964 GCF_033338975.1 Vibrio sp. Vb0349
AAATGCAGTGTGTGAAAATTTGCCCGATTACATCGGCAAGGACATTGCGATAACGAGAACAGCACCAAATACCGAACCAGAAACAAATGCACATAGAACGGTTTTGTTGTGTTTACTTTTCATCGATGGACTCCTATTCATCACCACCAGAACCGTACAAGGAATGAGCACGGCTCAACTTCATTTCACTTGTCGGCGCTGGAGTTCTGTTTTATCTCCAGTGCGATAAGTCGGAGTAGTAAACCAATATATGCAACCTTCGACCAGTCGAGCTTGGTCAAACTGAGATATTAGGCTCATATCGGAATGCAACGTACATCCTAATCAACATAAGAATAAAATTTCATCGCTTCCCTATTCCCCGCCCCCTAGTTTGTGGCTTAATAGCGAAACAATAATGACTTTTTTCTTTTTTGCTGCGGATACTTACATGGATTCTGTTTTACATCAGTTGCAATTCTCTTTGTCGATCACCGGCCCCATCTGCTTAATGTTGGTGCTTGGCGTTATCTTTAAACGGTTTGGTCTCATCAACGATAACTTTATTGAAATTGGCTCTAAGCTGGTTTTTAAGGTCACGCTGCCAGCCATGTTGTTTGTCAGTATTGTGGCTTCTGAGCATGATTTTTCTGCCGCCAGTGGTTTCATCAACTACGGCGTAGTCGCGAGCATTCTGTTTTTTATTTTCACCTACATGTCCGTTTCTGTTCTGTTTAAATCTTCTCCCGATCAGGGCGTGTTGATTCAAGGTGGATTTCGCGCCAACACTGGCATTATCGGCATTGCATACGTTGCGAATGCTTATGGTTCACAGGGTGTCGCATTAGCTGCTCTTTATGTCGCCATCACCACCTTTATCTATAACGTTCAAGCGGTGATCTGCCTATCACCCAAAGGCGCTACGTCTGCCTCTCAAGCAGCAAAAATGATGGGAAGAACACTGACGAAGAACCCGCTTATCATCTCCATCGTTTTAGGTATGCTTTTCTACTTGTTGTCGATTCCGGTTCCAAACGTAGTCATTGATGCGGGTAACTATCTGTCGAAAATGACGTTGCCGCTCGCATTGTTATGTACAGGTGGCTCGTTGGATTTTAGTTTGATGAGAAAGGAAAAAGGCCCGTCTTGGTTTGCAAGCACTTACAAGTTGATTGTCGCCCCAGTGTTGATCACGTTAGGCGCGTATTTTGTTGGTTTTCGAGGTATTGAATTGGGGATTTTATTCTTCATGAACGCCTCGCCCGTTGCGGCAGCGAGTTACGTCATGGCCCGCTCAATGGGAGGAAATGCGGTACTGGCAGCCAATATTATTGCTTTGACAACCGTGCTTTCAACCGTCACCTGCACGTTCGGTATTGTGGTTCTAAAATCGTACGGTTTGATCTGAAAAATGATATAGAAAAGCCTCAGAACATAGCTGAGGCTTTACAAAAAGACTTAGATTTAACGCAGAGAAGACGCTTACGAATGATTGGCTAATGTCATTTTCCTTACCAAACGAAAAAACTCTGCCGACTCATCTTCTGATAAACAAGAGAAGAATTCGCTCTGCAAGTTCCTCATTATTTGATGAACTTTCTTTATCGTTGCTTCACCTTCTTTCGTCAAACTGAGCATTTTCAGTCGTTGGTTCGCCTCACTCTTCGAAACGCACACAAAACCACGTTTTTCCAAGTTATCGACCATGCGCTTTGCAACGCTTCTTTCGGTCAGAACGGCATCGGCTAACGCTTGTTGACTCATGGGCTGAAACTCTTCTAACGCTGCCAACGCACTGGCCATCTCTAAGGTCATCTGATTTTGACGACATAACTCTGCTTGCGCTCGGTTGCGATACATCCGTTGCATCACCCCAGAGACAAACATTGGGCTTTGATCCAAAACGGAGATAGGTGAAATTTTTTGCTCTTTCATAGCCGCCTATTTAACTTATGGCTTCATGTTATGCTTTCTGACCTTTTTAT
>NZ_JAWOTS010000091.1:0-1958 GCF_033338975.1 Vibrio sp. Vb0349
ACTAACTTTACCGCACCAATTTCTATTGCACGGTCACCCAAAGTAGGAGAGAGACCTGTGGTTTCAAAGTCGAGTACGACCACAGAGTTTGCTTGAGGCATGAAGTTTTCCAGCTGAGTAATATTGCGCAAGAGTATTATTGAAAGCGCCAGAAAAAGAAAGGTGAATTCAACGGTGCTCCTTTATCTATTTGGATTCTACAAAGTCAGCCTTTCTGGTTCACAATGTATGGGCAGTAATAGGCAAGTCTATGGCTTTACCCGCTTGTTTCGTTATTCGCTTGGCGTTTTAAGTGCTCGATAAACGCCGGGATCTTCTTGGCTACGTGTTTTCTGGAAGCGTAAAAGGCATACAACACCAAATCTTCTGGTTCATATTCCAGTTCGATCACTTCCAGATCTCCTGATTCGATTTCTTCATGGCAAAACTCGACAGGTAGAATCGCAAACCCGAATCCTGCTAACGCGCCGGCTTTTGCAAGTTGCCCACTGTTGACCTTAAATGCAGATTGTACTCGTTGACTTATCAGTTCTCCTTCCGAATTTCTGAAAACCCAAGGTGTTCCTTTCAATGCAGTAAAGCTGCTGATACAAGGAACGTGCTTCAAATCGGTAATTTTGAAAGGTCTCTGACGTGTGTGCAGTAGCTTAGGTGAGGCGACCACAACACTGGGCCAGCGCTTGATCTCTTTTGCAATCCAATTGCTGTCATCAAGCTTGCCGCGGTGAAAACTCAAGATAACGTCAAACCCATCGAGCAAGTCCTCTTTAGGGCTTAGGTTCGTCTCGCAATTCAATGAAATAGCAGGGTACTGAGCACAAAAAGAGACGACGGCTTTAGCTAGTTCTGGTGAATCTGGCATGACAACGTTGAGCTGCCCCATGACCTCACGAGAGTGTTGCGTCACTTCTTCAAGCGCATCATTCAGTTTGTCTAACAAAGGCTGTGTGCGTAAATAGAGCTGTTCTCCAGCGTCTGTTGCACAGATTCGTCGAGTCGTTCTGTCGAACAAACGCACATCAAGCTGTTCTTCAAGTAACGCAATGTGGCGACTGACATTTGATGTCGGCAGAGATAAAAACTCGGCGGCTCTTTTGAAGCTGTTGTTCTCGTAGACACAATGGAAGCTTTTTAGCCATTGCTGATCAATTTTCTCAAGCATCTCCATTAATCCCATTTGGTTGAACTATAAAGCCAATAAGTTGCACTTTATTACTTAAAACAGGTTTATACAATGCGAGTTACCGTTGTTTGGGCATAAAGGTTTTCCAATGAGTTGGTTAGAAAAAATATTAGATAAAAAGAACATCATTAATACGCGTAAAGCGTCGATTCCGGAAGGCGTATGGACTAAGTGTCCGTCTTGTGACCAAGTGCTGTATCGCATCGCGCTCAAGGAAAACTTGGAAGTTTGCCCCAAGTGTCAACACCATTTGCGAATGTCTGCGCGACATCGTTTAGACAGCTTTTTGGACAAAAGTGAGCGTATAGAGCTTGCTAGCGAACATGAGCCGAAAGATTTGCTCAATTTTAAGGACAAGAAACGCTACAAAGAGCGTCTTGCTCTCTCTCAAAAAAGTACTGGCGAGAAAGATGCGTTGGTCGTAATGAAAGGCGAGCTGTTGGGCTTACCCATCGTGGCTTGCGCGTTCGAGTTCTCTTTCATGGCTGGCTCGATGGGGTCGGTTGTGGGTGCTCGTTTTGTTGATGCCGTGGATACGGCGATAGAGGAAAATTGCGGGTTAGTTTGCTTTTCTGCGTGTGGTGGCGCACGTATGCAAGAGTCGCTGATGGCTTTGATGCAAATGGCCAAAACCAGCGCTGCGTTGGAGCGTTTATCCAATGCGCGCTTGCCTTATATCTCGGTATTGACCGATCAAACCTTTGGCGGCGTCTCGGCAAGCTTGGCAATGCTGGGGGCCATCAATATTGGTGAGCCTGAGGCAAGAATCGGGTTT
>NZ_JAWOTS010000092.1:0-1949 GCF_033338975.1 Vibrio sp. Vb0349
TTCGTCGTATTAGCCATTGGCCTTGCCATCGGAAAAATTCGCTTTGGAAACCTACAGTTAGGCAACTCTATAGGTGTTCTAATTACCTCGCTGATCATGGGTCATTTAGGCTTTTCCTTTAACGCTGAAGCGCTAACCATCGGCTTTATGCTCTTTATCTATTGCGTTGGCATAGAAGCTGGACCTAACTTTTTTGGCATCTTCTTTAGGGATGGTAAACACTACTTCATCCTCAGTATGACCGTGCTTGTCGCTGCAGTGAGCTTAACTTACGGTTTAAGCCACTACTTTGGCCTCGATTTCGGTCTTTCTGCCGGTATGATGGCAGGAGCATTGACGGCGACACCTGTTCTAGTTGGTGCTCAAGATGCTTTGAACTCAGGTCTTGCAACAATACCGCGCAATATGGATTTTTCTTTGGTATTAGAAAATCTATCCGTAGGTTACGCGATGGCTTATCTGATTGGTTTGATCAGCATGATCATGTTCGCTAAGTTGCTACCAAAGTTACAAAAGCAGAACCTTTCAGACTCTGCTCAACAAATCGCTCAAGAGCGTGGCCTTGGTAACTCAAGCCAGCGCAAAGTTTATCTACCTATTATTCGCGCATATCGAGTTGGCCCGGAGCTTATCGATTGGACAGACGGCAAAAACTTACGAGAACTTGGTATTTACCGCCAAACGGGTTGTTACATTGAACGTATTCGCCGTAATGGTATTCTCGCCCACCCTGATGGTGATGCGATTTTGCAAGAAGGCGATGAAATAGCACTGGTAGGCTTCCCTGACAGCCACGCTCGTTTGGACCCAAGCTTCCGCAACGGTAAAGAAGTGTTCGACCGTAACCTTCTCGATCTGCGTATTGTGGAAGAAGAGATTGTCGTTAAGAGCGACGCGATTGCCGGCAAACGTCTATCTGATTTGAACCTGTCTGAGTTCGGTTGTTTCCTTAACCGCGTAGTTCGTGCGCAAATCGAAATGCCAATGGATTTAGACATTGTTCTTGCCAAAGGTGATGTGCTTCAGGTGAGTGGCGAGAAGAGTCGTGTACATGGCCTTGCTGAGAAAATCGGTTTTATCTCGATCCACAGCCAAATGGCCGACTTATTGGCGTTCTGTAGCTTCTTTATTCTTGGCATTATGTTTGGCCTAGTGACCATGACATTTGGTCAAGTGTCGTTTAGCTTAGGTAATGCAGTAGGCCTTTTGCTGTCAGGTATTACACTAGGCTTCCTTAGAGCCAACCACCCTACTTTCGGCTACGTACCGCAAGGTGCGTTAAACATGGTCAAAGACCTTGGTTTAATGTTCTTTATGGTCGGTATCGGTTTGAGTGCTGGTGGCAAGATGTTCGAGCACTTGACTCAAGTTGGCCCACAGGTGATCGGCCTTGCGTTTATTGTTAGTGTCGTGCCTGTTGTGCTTGCTTACCTTGTTGGCGCATACATTTTGAAGATGAACCGCGCATTGCTATTCGGGGCGATCATTGGCGCACGTACTTGTGCACCAGCGATGGATGTCGTAAACGAATACGCGAAATCGACTATCCCTGCTCTTGGCTATGCGGGTACTTATGCGATAGCCAACATCCTAATGACACTAGCTGGTACCATATTGATTATTCTTAGTTAACCGTTTTGGCGGAACGACTAAATCATCAAATACAAAAAAGGCGCTCAATGAGCGCCTTTTGCATATCTTTCCAATCAATTAGATTTGAATGAAGTCTGTTTCTACAGCTGGGTTTACGTCAGCGTCGTAGTCAACACCTTCGACACCAAAACCGAATAGCTTCAAGAACTCTTCTTTGTACTCAACGTAGTCAGTTAGCTCTTTTAGGTTTTCAGTTGTAATTTGTGGCCATAGCTCACGACAGTGTTGTTGGATATCTTCACGCAGTTCCCAGTCATCCAGACGTAGACGATTCATATCATCCACTTCTGCTGCGC
>NZ_JAWOTS010000093.1:0-1946 GCF_033338975.1 Vibrio sp. Vb0349
AGCGTAAGAAGCACGATGATGAGGCTTGTGGTGAGATAGAAACAGCGCATCCAGGTTATCTTGGCTCTCAAGACACATTCTATGTTGGCAACTTGAAAGGTGTTGGGCGCATCTATCAACAAACCTTCGTTGATACCTACAGTAAAGTCGCCTTTGCCAAGCTCTACACAACGAAAACACCAATCACCGCAGCGGATATATTGAATGATAAGGTTCTACCGTTCTTTGAGGCGCATGAACTGCCAATGCTGCGAATCTTGACTGACCGAGGCACTGAATACTGTGGTCGTGTTGAGCAGCACGATTACCAGCTCTACCTAGCCATTAATGATATCGACCACACGAAAACTAAAGCGATGTCGCCACAGACAAATGGTATCTGCGAACGCTTCCACAAGACCATATTGAATGAGTTCTACCAAGTAACATTCAGAAAGAAACTGTATGGATCAATGGAAGAGTTACAGAAAGATCTGGACGAATGGATGGACTACTATAACAATCATCGTACTCATCAAGGAAAAATGTGCTGCGGCAGAACGCCGATAGAAACATTAGAGGATGGGAAATCAATCTGGGCTGAAAAGAATCTAGCCCAGATATAATCTGACAGGCACCGAGTCAAAAAGTGGGTAACTGTCAGATCAGGTCTGAATTAGTACAGTTAAAAGGAACATAGCTTTGTAACTCAGATAATTTCATAAAGTCCTTTTTGATAAAATCTTACACTAGCAAGCAATGTCTTGTTATGGTGTAAGCAATGCAACCTCCGAACTCAAACCCGCTTCGTGAAATGCTGTAACTTGTCGTTTGTCTAATGCAGAAAAAGCGATGTGGTATGTTGAATTGCTGACACCTTATTCAATGAGAAATCTTACATTTGGCTCGCTTGAAAGCCCGAAACCAGCAGCATTTTCATCTGACCATTTGAGTTCAATGCCTAATGGCTCCAGCGCATTCATGTAAAATGCACGACATTCTTCGAATGCCGCTACCTTAATTTCAAAATGATCTATCACTCTTTGTCCTTTTGAGTCTGTTACAATTTCCCTTGAAGTGCACAACTCCATGATGGGGTGAGGCATGTTATATCGGTGCTTTATACAACTTAGCGATTTAACCAGCGCATAGCTCACGTAAGATCTGCTTCTGTAAAGTTAGTTTTAAATGTGAAAGCAAAGGGCGTATCTCCGTTATCGCGCAAATGTTGAAGGCGGAATAAAGCTTCTTGTGGTGTTGGTATATGGCCATCTTCAACCCACCATAGAACATAGCTATCTTCTGTTAATCGATGAAACCATTCGCTTTTTCGGCGCATGAAATCTCTATGGTCAGTACGGAACATAAAGTTTTTGAGTGCGTCAGTACTTTCCCAGACAGACATGTTTACAATCATGTTTGGGTCTTCAAACAATTTAATGCTGGTGGCATCACCGGAGTCGTCTTTTAAACGCCAAACAAAGCCTATACTCTCTTCAGCAATACCATTAACTAAGTCTAAATTGTCTACAAATTCTTTAATTTCAGGCGCATCCAAAGGATATTTGGCAAGCGCAATATTTAACTGTGCTAATTTCATTTCAGACCCTCCTTGGTCGGTAAGTTAGTGCAATAGCGGTAAGCGGCTTCTTATAATGCAATGTATTGCTTATGCCTTCAAAGATAAATTAGAAAGTTAGTGATTTTGACTGCCAATTACGTTGTAAAAATCGGTTTGGTACATTGGTCTTGTTGAGTTCAAGACGGTACCGATAACGAGAGATTTCTTAGAGACAAACCATCCCATTTGTGCGAGAGTATTTTTAGTCGATTTGACTATCTATTTGATTTTTAATTTATATTTCGAGTTGCTATGAATTAATTGCGCAAGTATCACTCGGCGTGTTCAGTTCAAGACGAGCAATACTTAAAGGAGTCGCTATGTATTTTGGGGATGTACAAAGTCT
>NZ_JAWOTS010000094.1:0-1935 GCF_033338975.1 Vibrio sp. Vb0349
AGTTTCACTTACACCGCGACAGCAAACGGCAACTCAGTATTTACGCTGGTGGTGAATGTTGATGGTTCATACAACTTTACGTTGGAAGGCCCAATCGATCACGCTAGTGGCAGTGATGCGTTAACACTGAATTTCCCGATTACAGCGACGGATTTTGATGGCGATACCAGCACCATGGTTTTGCCTGTCACCATTCAAGATGACGTTCCTACGATTGAGAATGTCGAGCCTCTCACTGTAGATGAAAATGACTTAATTACGAATGGTGGACAATCAAACGCACTGTTGGTTGAAGGGCAGTTCACGACCACACAAGGCTCAGATGGTGTGGTTCAGTACCAGCTTGAAACAGGTTCAGACCCGCTAAACGGTTTGACCTCCAATGGTCAAGTTATCACGTTGGCCGAAGTCAGTAATGCCGACGGTAGCTTTACCTACACGGCGACGGCAAACGGCAATCCGGTATTTACGTTACAGGTAAACAGTGACGGGAGTTACTCGTTTGAACTGCAAGGGGCTGTTGATCATGCTCCAAATAGTGACACCTTAACGTTGGACTTTTCCATCATTGCGACGGATTTTGATGGCGACACGAGCAAAATTACGTTGCCAGTCACGATCGTTGACTCATTGCCAGTTGTAACGGATTTTGAAGCGATCAGTGTTGATGAAGACGATCTGGCTGGTATCGGTTCAGACCAAAACGACCCAGTTTCAATTGATGGCCAGTTTACGACCACTGAAGGTGCAGACAGAGTCGTGAGTTACCAGCTTGACTCGAATGCGAAACCTGTTGATGGGCTCACCTCGCAAGGCAATCCAGTGACGTTGATAGAGACTGCAAATCCTGATGGCAGCTTCAGCTACGTTGCGACAGCAGATGGCAACCCTGTCTTTACGTTGGTAGTGAAAACGGATGGCAGTTATAACTTCACACTGGAAGGCCCAATCGATCACGCTATTAATAGCGATGAGCTAACGCTGAACTTCCCAATAATTGCGACTGACTTTGATGGCGATACAACTTCTGCCACCATCCCAGTGACTATCGTCGATGATAAACCAGTCATAACGAATGTGGATGCAATCCAAGTTGATGAAGATGACTTGATTGGGATTGGCTCAGACCAAAATGATGCACTTTCCATCAACGGCCAATTTGCAACAACGCAAGGTTCTGATGGTGTCGTTAGTTATCAATTGGATGCTTCTGCCGACCCTGTCGCAGGGCTGACATCTCAAGGTATCGTGGTAACGATGATTGAAACGGCCAACCCAGACGGCAGTTTTACTTATCAAGCCACCGCGGGTGGTAACGCCGTCTTTACCTTGATTGTTAACGCAGATGGTTCTTATAACTTTACGCTAGAAGGCCCTATCGACCATGCCAATGGTAGTGACGAGCTAACGCTGAACTTCCCGATTATTGCGACCGATTTTGATGGTGATACCAGTTCAGCGGTGATCCCAGTGACCATCGTCGATGACCAACCAACTATCACAAACGTCGATTCTATTACGGTTGATGAAGACGATTTATCGGGCGTTGGTTCTTCTCAGGATGGCGTTGTTTCTATTGACGGTAAATTCACTACAACAGAAGGCTCTGATCGAGTGGTGAGTTATCAACTTGATTCCTCGACGGATCTTGTTGCTGGCCTTACCTCACATGGCGAAGCGGTTGTACTCGTAGAAACGGCAAATGCTGACGGCAGCTTCACTTACAGTGCGACGGCAGATGGCAATCCAGTATTTACGTTGGTAGTGAATGTGGATGGCTCTTACAACTTCACGTTGGAAGGCCCAATCGATCACGCTACTAATAGCGACGAGCTAACGCTGAACTTCCCAATCATCGCAACGGATTTTGATGGTGACACCAGC
This sequence comes from Vibrio sp. Vb0349, assembly GCF_033338975.1. Taxonomy (NCBI): domain Bacteria; kingdom Pseudomonadati; phylum Pseudomonadota; class Gammaproteobacteria; order Vibrionales; family Vibrionaceae; genus Vibrio; species Vibrio sp. Vb0349. Next base: position 1,885 of record NZ_JAWOTS010000094.1, read on the forward strand.
TCAGCGGTGATCCCAGTGACTATCGTCGATGACCAACCGACCATCACAAAC
>NZ_JAWOTS010000095.1:0-1931 GCF_033338975.1 Vibrio sp. Vb0349
GACGTGGGATCAAAACATGGCGAGATTGTCTGGCGTTAAGTATTCAGGGGTAAATCCAATCTGATCTGAATCCATATAAAACGCATATATGTACATGTTTGGTAACAGTAAAAGCTTGTAAACAGCGTGCAAATTTTGAAGAAAAAGACTTCTTTCTTGCGTCAAGTGGACTACGCTGTTTTGGTCAGGTATTCAATGTTTTTCGCATTGAGTAGAGAATGAGTAGCCAAGGAGGCTACAAAATAAAGGAGTACAATATGAGCAATACAAACGGCGGTTCAGTAGGTAAATGTCCAGTTATGCATGGTGGACAAACATCTACAGACAAGTCGGTGATGGATTGGTGGCCGAATGCCTTAAACTTAGACATCCTGCATCAGCACGACTCCAAAACGAATCCATTTGGTCCAGATTTTAATTACAAAGAAGAACTTAAAAAACTGGACGTCGACGCACTCAAGCAAGACTTAAAAGACCTAATGACAAACAGCCAAGATTGGTGGCCAGCAGACTGGGGACACTACGGCGGTTTGATGATTCGTATGGCATGGCACGCGGCTGGTAGCTATCGTATCGCAGACGGACGTGGTGGTGCCGCAACCGGTAACCAACGCTTTGCCCCTCTCAACTCTTGGCCTGATAACGCCAACCTAGACAAAGCACGCCGACTTCTTTGGCCGATCAAGAGAAAGTACGGCAACAAATTAAGCTGGGCCGACCTGATTATTCTCGCAGGTAACATGGCTTATGAATCGATGGGCTTTAAAACCTTTGGCTTTGGTTTTGGTCGCGAAGATATTTGGCATCCAGAAAAAGACACCTATTGGGGTTCTGAGCAAGAGTGGCTTGCGCCAACTGGCGCGAAAAACAGCCGTTACTCCGGAGAGCGTGATTTAGAGAACCCACTTGCAGCAGTAATGATGGGCTTGATCTATGTGAACCCAGAAGGGGTGGATGGCAACCCAGATCCACTGAAAACGGCGCAAGACATGCGAGTGACATTTGCGCGTATGGCAATGAACGATGAGGAAACTGTTGCACTAACGGCTGGTGGTCATACCGTGGGTAAATGTCACGGTAACGGTGATGCTGCCAACCTTGGTCCAGATCCAGAAGGCGCTGACGTGCATGAACAAGGCCTTGGTTGGATGAACCACAAGACTCGTGGCATTGGTCGTGACGCGGTAACAAGTGGTTTGGAAGGGGCTTGGACAACGCATCCGACTCAATGGGATAACGGTTATTTCTATTTGCTTTTCAAATACGATTGGGAACTGAAGAAGAGCCCAGCCGGCGCTTGGCAATGGGAGCCTATCGACATTGAAGAACAAGACAAGCCTGTTGATGTAGAAGATGGCTCTAAGCGCTACAATCCAATCATGACCGACGCCGATATGGCACTCAAAATGGACCCTGAATATCGCAAGATTTCAGAGCGTTTCCAACAAGACCCTGCATACTTTGAAGATATGTTTGCTCGTGCGTGGTTCAAACTGACTCACCGTGATATGGGACCAAAATCGTGCTACCTAGGCCCAGATGTACCTAGCGAAGATCTGATTTGGCAAGACCCAACGCCAGCAGGTAAAACGGACTACAACGTCGATCTTGTGAAAGGCAAAATCGAAGCGAGCGGCTTGTCTATCGCTGATTTGGTCAGCACCGCTTGGGACAGTGCGCGTACTTACCGTGGCTCTGACCGACGTGGTGGCGCAAATGGCGCGAGAATTCGTTTGGCTCCGCAAAAAGATTGGCAAGGTAACGAGCCTGAGCGTCTAAGTCGTGTTCTTGCTGTGCTAGAAAGCATCGCAGCAGAAGAGGGCTGTAGCGTTGCTGATGCTATCGTGCTTGCTGGTAACGTAGGTATTGAACTTGCTGCGCGAGCGGCGGGCCACGATGTATCTGTGCCTTTCGCACCAGGTCGAGGCGAT
>NZ_JAWOTS010000096.1:0-1916 GCF_033338975.1 Vibrio sp. Vb0349
CGAGTCCACACCAAAGAAAATTGATGCGGCGTTATATAATGGTGCTTCATTCAATTTCAGATCGTTGTCTGACCATGTACCGCCATATTCTAGCGAAGCGCCAACATAAACTGGCGCTTCGAACAATCCAAAATCATTGTCGAACCATTTGTAGCGATATACCAAACTGCTGAAGAATAAGTTTTGCCCTATCAAGCTGTTTCTCGGTATGCCTGACAAATGCAAAAAGCCCCCTAACTCACGAGGGTCCAGCGTTATCGACGAGTTTTTACTTTGCACAAAGCTGTATTCTGCTTGTCCGACTAAAGTATGACGCTGATAGCTCATTGCCCCCTTAAATCGAGCGTCAATTTCATACACTGTATCTTCCACAATATCTTTAGGCTTGGACTGACCTATCTCTTCAGGGCTGGTATCGTGAGAAACCAAATATTCTAGGTCGACCAACAAACCTCGCGTAGGAAAAGCAAAATCATCGAGGGTGTCTAAGCGGTAATTGGCAAACAAGCCTCTTCGCTCAAAATCTAGATTACCTACAGACGCCAATGTCGATAACTCAATGCTACCCGAAGAGTATCGACCGCCCAATCTCAACTCTTGCCACAACGTAGGCTGAATGCCAATCGCTATCTCGGAAACAAACTCGGTATAAGACACTGGCAAAAAATCGTTCACCGAACTTAAACTCGAGTCATCATCACTGACCGGCAAGTTTCGCCCTTCACTGCTGTACGCCAACTTACCAGCAACAAAAAACTCTTGGCTAGACAGAACCGGAGAATACAGCTCCGCCTCAATGAGCTTATCTGTGCCCATCTCAACGTTGAGTGCCATTTCAGCACCGTGCGAGTTTAAGTTGGTAAAGTTAGTCGACATCCCTATGCCGTATTGGCTGTCGGTATCAAAGTCATCTTCAAGGAAGAAACGGAAGTTGAGGTAGTTTGGGCCCCAAGATTTTTCGTTAACGTCAAACACCAATAAATTCGAACCATCGACTTCTTCAAAGTGATAAGTAATTAACTCAAATCGGTCCAATGCATAGAGGTTTTCTACCGCTTTTTCGATTTCAGCCGTTTCGATTTTACGGCCAGTTTCCAGTTCCAAACGGTTGGTCAACAAAACATCGCTATAGTGGGTATTGTTTACAATCACAATCTCATCCACTACGCGATCGTCACCATAAACGAGCTTTTTGCGAACTTCCTGCTTATGGTCGATGTACTTTTGATACTCCGCGTTTGATAAACGCAGTCCCGCTAACTTCGACTCCATTTCTTTGGTGATGTCATAGCCAGATTGAAAAGCCCAAGGCATTTTGTCGAACTCGACGGTTTCCATTTGGCCGACATTGGGACGAATGTAAACATCGTGTTCTTGCAGGGTTTCGACTTGCTGCTGGGTACTGCGACGCACCAGATAGTTGGAGAGTTGGTCTGCAACGGTAAACAGCCCAGTAAAATCATCTTCGGTTTTGTAGTCGGTACTGATGTCTACCGCGATAACCACATCCGCGCCCATCGCACGCGCAACATCCACTGGCATGTTGTTGACCACGCCACCGTCAACAAGCATGTGGCCATTTAACTTATACGGAGGGAGTGCGCCGGGTACAGACATACTGGCCATCATGGCATCAACTAAATAACCGTTGCCGATCACCACTTCGTCCAGTTCTAAAATATCTGTCGCAACGGAACGGTAAGGAATGGCAAGCTCATCAAAGGAGTCAAAACGTCCGAGGTTGCCTGTGGTCTCGCGCAACACACGCAACATGTTTTGCCCTTGAACCACACCAGTTGGAGCACGAACCTCGCCGAACCGTAAACCAAGGTCGGTCGTGATTTGATAGCGGTCTTCATATTCTTTGTCACGAACACGACGCTGACTGCGATCGACGCGATCACGATAACCACTGT
>NZ_JAWOTS010000097.1:0-1899 GCF_033338975.1 Vibrio sp. Vb0349
AACCATTTAGCGCTTCATCCGCCACAATGATTGATGGCTTAAGGATGAGTGCACGAGCCAAACAGACACGCTGTTTTTGACCAGCCGCAAGCATTTGAGGATAGAAGTAGGCGTGCTCCGGCAGAAGCCCCACGCGAAGCAACGTCTCTTTTACACGTTTCATTCGTGCATCTGGCGGCATGTTGGTGTTTCGTTTCAACGGACCTTCCAAGATTCGTCCAATTTGAATACGAGGATTCAATGACGTGTTTGGGTCTTGGAAAATCATGCGAATCAACTTACATCGCGTTGCGTAATCTTTGTGTTCTAAACGCTCACCATTGACTCGGATCTCACCAGAGCTCGGTTCAACAACGCCTGCGAGCATACGTGCAAGTGTTGATTTACCGGAGCCATTCTGGCCAATAAAGCCAATAGTTTGCCCCGGTTCTAGCGTAAAGCTCACGGGTTTAACCGCTTCATTAACTTGACGTCTGAACAGTCGAGAACGCGTGACAAACTGCTTCGATAAGTTATCGACTTCGAGTAACGCACTCATGACTTCTTCTCCGTGTTCAATGGAAAGTGGCAGTTAAACTTATGGTTTTTAATGCGTCGCGTGTGTGGAATTTCAACACACTGTTTTTGCGCGTACGGACAACGCGGCCCTAATCGACAACCAATTGGCAGGTGCTGCAAAGGAGGGATAGACCCAGGTAGCGATTGCAGTTTCTGCTTGTGCGGCACCCAATCATTAAAATCTGGCATCGCTTTTAGCAGCGCGTCAGTGTAAGGGTGTTTAGGTGCTTCGATAATTTTGTCGGTGTCGGCAGATTCAACCGACTGACCACAGTACATGACGGTAATTCGGCTTGCCCATTGCGTGATGGTAGCCAAGTCGTGACCGATCAGCAAAATCGTAGTGTTGTTGAGCTGGTTCATTCGGCTCAACAAACGCAGAATCTGCGAATGAGTGATGGGGTCCAAGTCGTTAGTTGGTTCGTCAGCAATCAACAATTTAGGTTTGGTTGCGATGGCCATGGCGATCATGACTTTTTGACATTCACCATCTGTTAGCTCGTACGGGTAGCTGCCCATCAAGCGTTTGTGATCTTTGATACCAACTTTGTGCAGTAGCGCAATGGCCTGTTTTTTACGCCATTTGAATCGCTCCCACCACTTGCCTTCAAAGGCGCGAGAGGGGATAGACTCAATTAATTGACGTCCTACTTCTTCGGAAGGGTCCAAACAGGTTGAGGGTTCTTGGAAGATCATCGCGATATCGCGGGCAATGACGCGTCGACGCTCTTTCGGCGTAAGCTGTAAAAGGTCGATGTTACCCAAGCGCATTCGGTCCGCGGTGATTCGCCAGTTGTCCTTACAAACCCCCACGATCGCTTTCGCAACTAAGCTTTTACCTGAGCCAGACTCGCCCACCAAGCCTCGGATTTCACCTTCGTTGAGCGTTAGGCTCATTCGGTCGACGGCTTTCACCATCCCTTGTGGTGTTTCGATCTCGATAGTCAGATGTCGAATATCTAATAACGGCATTATTCGATCCCCGCATTCAGCGCTTGGCGCACACCTTCACCTACTAAGTTTAAGATAATTACGGTGAACATGATGGTCAGACCCGGAAGCGTCACGGTCCATGGTGCGATGTAAATCAGCTCGACGGAATCACCCAAAATGGCACCCCATTCGGTACTCGGTGCTTGAGCACCCAAGCCAAGAAATCCAAGAGCTGTAATATCCAAAATGGCCGCCGACAGAGCGAGAGTAATCTCTGCTGCAATGACGGTTAAAATGTTTGGAAGAATCGAGCTCCACAGCAAGTAGAAGTCATTTGCGCCATCTAGGCGGGCTGCCATGATGTAATCTTTTTCTACCTCAGTATGTACGGCAATATACACCGAGCGA
>NZ_JAWOTS010000098.1:0-1890 GCF_033338975.1 Vibrio sp. Vb0349
TACTACAAAATGACAATGCGTTTGATGGATTTGGAAACCGGCCTAATCGAATGGGCTGATGAAACAGAAATCCGCAAAGAGCAATCTAAGAGCCTATTTGGCCTTTAATTGACCATAATGGAGAAGTCATCAATGGCGTGGTTTTCTTGGCAACAAGCAAAACAGTTAGATCCGAGCTTAAATGCGTTAGATGGCTTCTTTTCAGAACCACCGGTGAAGGTGCAAACCGTCACCGGCGGGCTCACCAACCGCTGTTGGCGGTTGGAATCTTCTCAAGGCCTTGCTTATGTCTGGCGACCGACCAGCAACGTATGCAAGGCTTTTTCTATCTCTCGTCATAACGAGTATCAAGTTCTTCATGCGATCGAGCCGCTAAATCTCGGGCCAAAGCCGATCTTCGTTCATGAGCAAGGGTTATTAGTGGAGTGGATCGATGGGATCACGCTGACAAAAGATGGCATCGAGTTGGAAGAGCTCTTACCCATCGCGGCGACCATTCATCAATACCATTCGAGCTCCATACCTGTTGTGCCATTTTCTTACATCTCGCGAATTGATCATTATTGGTTGGAGTTAGAAGGAAAGTACGTCGGTTCGGAATTTGAAACCCTATACAAACAGTGGCGTTCTGAACCTAGTGTTGAGCAAATTCCGTTAGCGCTGTGTCACTTTGATTTGGGGTGTTACAACCTAGTTAGGGGAGATCAGGGCGTGAAAGTCATTGATTGGGAGTACGCAAGCCTTGCAGATCCAAGATTAGATTTAACGCTCATTTTGCAAATTACCGATTCGCCAATAGAAGAGTCGGTTGAACGCTATTGCCAGATTCGAAATATTGAAAATACCTCAGTTTGGCTTGAAGGAGTAAAAGCGTGGCAACCCCGCACTTTAGTGATGGCAATGCTTTGGTACTTGCTTGCTTATAAATTGTGGGGAGATGAACAATACTTAAACAGTGCGCAAGAGTTTAAAGACTTATTGTGTTTAGAAGATCACTGTTTTGAGAACTCGTGACGTTTTCCCCTTTATCAGTAAGGAAATAGTGGTAGTTTTAAAAAAAGTACCAGATTTTACAGGGAGAGGTACACATGATTATTTACTTGCACGGCTTTGATAGTACAAGCCCAGGTAACCACGAAAAAGTTCTTCAACTACAGTTCATCGATGACGATGTTCGTTTCATTAATTACAGCACGCTTCATCCTAAACATGACATGCAGCACCTGCTAAAAGAAGTGTCGAAGGTTATCGATCAATCTGATGATCCTAATCCACTTATCTGTGGGGTTGGCCTGGGTGGGTATTGGTCTGAGCGTATTGGCTTCTTGTGTGGGATTAAGCAAGTGATGTTCAATCCGAACTTACATCCAGAAAACACCATGGCTGGTCGCATCGATCGCCCAGAAGAATACGAAGATATTGCAACGAAGTGTGTAGATCAGTTCAGAGCTAAAAACCAAGGGCGCTGTTTAGTGATTTTGTCGAAAGAAGATGAAATTCATGACAATACAAAAACGGCTTCTGAGTTAGAAAAGCACTACGACATCATCTGGGATGAATCGCAGTCACATAAGTTCAAGAAAATCTCTCAGCATCTTCAAGCGATGAAAGAGTTCAAAAATACCTAGTACGCAAAACTCATTGTTTACGATTTAAACAGCACTGCTTGCAGTGCTGTTTTTCTATCTGTCCCATTTCGCTTTTTGCTGGATTACTCCAGCTCACATTTTCAGCCGTTTAAAGGCAAGAATATTGTGTTCTTTCTATGGTTTTCTTACTGATGAACTATGTGGCACGAATACCTTGTTGTAGAGTAGTCGAAAAGTAGTCAATCCGCATCCAGAGTAAGGATTTTGGTTGCCTTCAAAGGATGGCTCTATATAATGAACC
>NZ_JAWOTS010000099.1:0-1879 GCF_033338975.1 Vibrio sp. Vb0349
ATTAACACCGCCATTTTGGGACCAAATGGCGGCAACGTCGGGATTGGTTTTGCGATCCCATCGAACATGATGAGAAACCTCACTGAGCAGATTTTAGAATTTGGTGAAGTAAAACGTGGCATGTTGGGCGTTCAAGGTGGTGAAGTGACCTCTGAGCTGGCAGAAGCACTGGGTTACGAGTCAAGTAAAGGGGCATTCATCAGCCAAGTCGTGCCTGATAGCGCAGCGGACAAAGCGGGTCTAAAAGCCGGTGATGTGGTTGTATCAGTTAACGGTAAGTCAATCGACACTTTCTCTGAGTTGCGCGCTAAAGTCGCCACATTAGGAGCAGGTAAGAAGATCACGCTAGGCGTTATTCGTGATGGTAAGAGCAAATCGTTTGACGTGACTCTTGGCGAGTCCACCAACATGAAAGCCAAAGCGGAAACGTTGCATGAAGGCCTAAAAGGAGCAGAGTTAAGTAACACTACACCAAGTGATGCAATCCAAGGGGTAAAAGTCTCCAGTGTTGCAGAGAATTCACCTGCCGCGCAATACCAGCTAAAACAAGGTGACATCATTATTGGCGTCAATCGTCAACGAGTGAAAAACCTTGCGGAGCTTCGCTCTATTGTTGATAAACACAAAGGTGTGCTTGCACTAAATATCCAACGCGGGGAACGCACTATCTACTTGGTGATTCGATAGTCTCTAGCCTCTAAAATCAGGGCAAACCCAGACGATTGAATCATCACTCTTGGTGATGAAGCTCGAAGAGTTAATCTTACTATCAATCTGATTATTAAAAGGGCAGTGCGATCACGCACTGCCCTTTTGTTATTTTTCAATGTAATGCTATTCTTCACCTTTCTATGCCATTTTGGCGCTCATGCATGGAGAGGATATGCTTAGCTTTTTATTACGTTCTGTCTTTTTAGGCTTAGCAACCGCTGCCGTTGTACTGCTCGCAGTTCCATCATTGCGCAATAACGTTATTCCTGTCGCGCTCGACCAACAACCGAAAAATATCGCATCTCTTGAGTTGTCGTTTAACCAAGCCGTAAGAAGAGCGGCGCCAGCGGTTGTGAACATCTACAGCCGAAAATACGTTGAAAACGATCGTAGTAAACTCTCGACACAAGGGCTGGGTTCTGGGGTTATCGTCAGCGAAAAAGGTTATATCATTACCAACTATCACGTGGTAGCTCAAGCAGACCAAGTCGTTGTTGCATTGCAAGATGGTCGAGCTGCTGCCGCTCAACTTGTTGGCACCGACAAACGCACGGACATTGCCGTTTTACGAGTTGAAGGTTCTAACCTACCGGTCATCCCATTAAATTCCGAATACAAACCTCAGGTTGGTGATGTCGTTTTAGCGATTGGTAACCCATACAACTTAGGGCAAACCACGACCTTCGGCATTATTTCCGCGACAGGTCGCTCTTCTATTAGCGATGGTCGTCAAGCCTTCATCCAAACTGATGCTGCAATCAATGAAGGTAACTCGGGCGGCGCATTGGTGAATACTCAAGGTGAATTGGTGGGCATCAACACCGCGTCTTTCCAGCAGGCAACCGATCTTGAAACCTACGGTATCTCATTCGCAATCCCTGCCCCACTCGCCAGCAAAATTATGCAGAAAATCATCGCTGATGGTCGTGTGATTCGCGGCTACATCGGTATTGATGGGCAAGACATCAATGCAGTGACGGCCCGTTTACTAGGAAACGAGCACATTGGCGGTATCGTTGTTTTAGGTATCGACCCAAATGGTCCAGCAAGTGCCGCAGGCTTTGAAAAACAAGACATCATTATCAGTATCGATGGCAATAAAGTTCAGGGCCGTCAAAGCGTGATGGATATCGTCACGGATTTACGCCCAGGCACTTCTGTCGACGTT
>NZ_JAWOTS010000100.1:0-1856 GCF_033338975.1 Vibrio sp. Vb0349
TGGTGTAATAGTAGCGAAGGTATGCGCATGGAATCATCCCCATATTGCGCAGCAGTTCTGTTGGCCATTCGAATGGAGGAATGTTTTGTGGAACGAGAGGATCGTTGCCCGATAAGATCGCTTCAACCACCTCTTGTAGCTTATCGCGACCTTCATGCAGGATCTGGCGCGCCCAGATAAAGTGGTTCAAACCCGCGACTTGCAATACAAAGTCTTGCTCGTCAGCGCCCAGCATTTGCGCGATGCCTTTTTGCATGATCACTGGCACATTGCACAAACCGACCGCTTTTACTTTGGTGTGTTTGAGAATTGCTTCGGTCACCATGCCTGATGGATTAGTAAAGTTCAGCAGCCAAGCGTCTGGACACAATTCTTCCATCTCTTTACAGATTTCCAGCGCGATAGGAATGGTGCGACAGGCATTAGCAAAACCGCCTAAACCATTGGTCTCCTGACCGATCATGCCGTATTTAAGCGAGATGCGTTCATCGCGGATGCGACCTTCCAAACAACCTGCACGAAATTGAGAACAGACAAAATCGGCGTTTTTTAATGCGGGTTTGCGATCCATCGTGACGTGAACATCAATATGAGACAGGTTGTTTTTCGCCAACATACGGCGCGTTAAATCGCCAATGATGCTGACTTTCTCTTTGCCATCTTCAATATCGACCAACCACAACTCGCCGATAGGCAGTTCATGATTGCGCTTGATGAGACCTTCGATAAGCTCAGGCGTGTAACTGGATCCTGCGCCAATAATGGTAATTTTTAGATTCTTTTTCATCGTGCTGTTTCTCGTTATGGATAAGACAGTTTGATTTAAAAGCATCGTGATTCGCTATACAAACCAATTTAAACTTGCTATGCATTAGCCTTTCTAATTTATGTTGAGTGCCAAGATGGACAGAAAACAGCAGATGCTCTCTAACATGTACACTTTCGCCGTTGCTGGTAAGTGCCTCAGTTTTACCAAAGCCGCTGAAGAGTTGTTTATAACCCAAGGGGCAGTGAGCCAACGCATTAAGTCACTGGAAGAACAACTGGGTTTCAGCTTGTTTGTGCGCATGACTCGGCGATTAGAGCTGACCAAAGAAGGAGAGCGGTTACTGCACGCGCTTAACCAATCGTTTGAGGTGATTTTCTCTGAACTTGAAGACATCAAATTCAACGAGTTGCGTGGCGAGCTTTACATCGGCGTGGCCCCCACGTTTGCACAGAGTTGGTTACTGCCGCGTATGGTGGAATTTCAGCGTTTGTATCCTTCTCTCAATATCAAGCTTCGAGTAAAGGCAAGCCGATTAGATTTCTTACATGAGCCCGTTGATATTGCGATTTACTACAGTGACAGCGAGCATCCGGGTTTCCATCATCAAAGGCTATTTGATGAAGAGTTGATGCCGGTTTGTAGCCCTGAATACAGCCAAATACATTTCTCCGATGGTGTGAGTAGTGCCAGTCAATTTGAGGCCGTGACCTTTATCCATTGCACAGAATCGTTAGAAGCAAACGAGCCAAATCATGAATGGCAGAGCTGGTTAGCAAGCCAAAGCAACCCTGAGTTGAAATCGCTTAATGTGATGGAGAAAACCTACCTTTTTAACCATGCCGATATGGCGATGATTGCCGCCAAAAATAGCATGGGCATCGCAATGGCACGGGCATCTTTGGTGCAAACCAGTTTGGAAAAGGGGGAACTGGTCGCGCCTTTTGAACGCGTCAACGCAGGGAGAGGGTACGATTTGATTTGTTTAAACGTCCAACAACACAGGCCAAAAAACGCGGCGTTTATTGAATGGCTAGAAACGCAGCTACCTCCCCTTGCATCGCAATAAAAACAAAGGGAGGCACAAGTC
>NZ_JAWOTS010000101.1:0-1820 GCF_033338975.1 Vibrio sp. Vb0349
CTGATTGAAAACGCGCGTAAGGACACATGTGAATACACATGATTGAGCGCATCCAACCTGCGTTGCCGTAAGTACAGATGGCAAAGAACATCACCCAGAATACTGGCCAGAAGTTCGCGTTGAAGGTGAAGAAATCAATCACCAATTGCTTCATCGGCACAAAGTAACCGACAAAGGTGAAGCCTGTGGCGAGCGCGATAGCAAACCAAGCGATGTGCTTGAGTGTTTTACGCATGGCTAAGTTGGCGGTGAGTTTATTGGCGTCTTGTTTGCGACGTTTATTCGCGCTGCCTTCGAGTTTTTCTTCAAACCAGATGTACATGAAGGTCCACACGGTTTGCGGGCAGAGATAGCCACACCAGACTCGGCCTAAAAAGGTGGTAATGAAGAACAGGCCAAACGCGGCGATCACAAAGAGCAGAGCGAGTAGGGTCAGATCTTGCGGATAAAGCGTGGTGCCGAAAAAGTTGAACTGCTGGTTGCCGATATCAAGCAAGATCGCTTGTCGCTCGCCGTATGGGATCCACGGTACCAAAGCAAACAGTAGCAGTAAGAACCAACCACCGTAGCGACGCAGTTTTTGGTAAGTCCCTTTACTTTCTCGAACGTAGATGCGATTGCTTGGGTTAAAACGATCCCCGTTTCCTTTGTGGGTTTTCGGGTTGAAAGTCTTGGGAGTCACATCTTTGATATCGATCTTGTCCTGACTCATGCACTCATCCTTCTTAGGCTTTTTTATAATGTACGGCGGCATTTCTGGTGATGTCGCTCTGTGACATTGCTATTAATTATTTTAGTTAATACTGATAAACGGCGATTATACAAGCAATAACAATTCCTTTTCTTTAACGCAGTCTACGTTTAACAACAAAAGTCAGTACAGTTAACCTAATAAACGGCTGAACAGTTATAACTGTATTAAAAATCTATTTGATTTAGTTATAAAAAAAGCGACTCTGAGGAGTCGCTTCGAAAGTCGTGAGACGTGTTTATTTGATGATGCCGCGAGCACGTAAGATGGCGGTTTTGAAGTCATCTTCTTGGTCTTTCTTCAGGCCCGGGATCATTTCGTCTTTGCTGCTGTTGCGCATTTTAAGATGGTAGATCAGTACGTCGTCGGAGAGATCTTCCAACTTGCCGTCGTAGCCCGCCTCTTGCGCCAGTTTGACGATGAATTGCAGCAGGTTCATTTCTTGGTCTTTTTGCCACTCAGGCTCTAATAGCTCAAGTAGCTCTTCTATGCGATGACACTTCATTTCTTTCTCCACAATATTTATAAGTATTTGCGCTTAAGGTATCAAATTGCATCGCGAAGAAAAATAGAAAAGGAAGGAAAAGAAAAAGCGCAGCTGGCGCCGCGCTTTTGATTAAGCTGCTTTGATAACTTTGGTTGTAACACTCGACACTATTGCTGTCTTCTCAACCAGTGTCATAGCTGGCGCAACTTGTTTTGCCTTAGATGCAGTAGTGAAGCCACTGCGGCGGCGCATTGCACTTGTATTGGTGTGTGCGAACCTGACTGTAGTTGGGCGCATTCGATTACCTAACTGCCAGGCATATCCATTGCCGATGTAATGGCCTGATTCATTATGAGTTGAGCTTCAACTGCTTGAAGGGTGGCTCTTTTGGCTTTCGCCAGTCCAATAAATGAGTCAGGAATACCGATATGCATGCATATCATGTATAGGTTAGCACCCTTGTTATAATTGGTCGATAGTTGAGCAATTGAATTCTCTCGATTTTGTTATTTTGTCGCTCGGATCGACGCAAAAATTTGTTTTGATCCCATGATCAGCAGTAGTAGTATGAGATATCGACAA
>NZ_JAWOTS010000102.1:0-1820 GCF_033338975.1 Vibrio sp. Vb0349
AGTTTCCTTTCTGGTCAAAAGATGCGCCATTTAACAAAAACGAAGAGTTTGGTTAACAAATTCATGCTCAAACGCTCATTTTTAACGCTCGTTTGTTTTCGCAAACGTTTATATGTGCACAATACTATCGTGCTAGATAAGCAAAAATAACTATAGGACTCTTAACATGACAACCAACAAACACCCCTCTCTGCTCGGAGAATGTTTGGCCGAGTTCATCGGTACAGGACTACTCATCTTCTTCGGCGTTGGCTGCGTCGCAGCCTTAGTGTTAACAGGCGCATCTTTTGGACAATGGGAAATCAGTATTGTATGGGGCTTAGGTGTCTCCATCGCGATCTACTGTACTGCCGGCGTTTCAGGCGCACACATCAACCCAGCCGTGACCATTGCATTAGCGATGTTTCATGGTTTCGATAAAGCGAAAGTGGTGCCGTACATCATCGCTCAGATGTTAGGTGCATTTTTCTCTGCCGCTTTGGTTTACAGCTTGTACAGCAACCTTTTCACCGATTACGAAATCGCACACAACTTTGTACGTAGCAGCCAAGACGCCCTTGCAACGGCTGGTATTTTCTCAACTTACCCACACGCTTCTCTTTCTTTCTTTGGCGCATTTGCTGTGGAATTCGTCATTACAGCTGTATTAATGTTTGCCATTTTGGCTCTGGGTGATGAAAACAACGGTGCCGCTCGTGGCGCGATGAACCCATTATTGATTGGTATTCTGATCGCGGTTATTGGTGGTTCTCTTGGTCCACTGACTGGCTTTGCGATGAACCCAGCTCGTGACTTTGGCCCTAAACTGTTCGCGTACTTTGCAGGTTGGGATTACGCACTGACCGGCGCTAAAGACATCCCTTACTTTATCGTTCCCCTTCTTGCTCCTATTGCGGGTGCTTGCTTTGGTGGTTGGTTATATCCAAAAGCGATCGCGGCGTACCTCCCTCGCCAAGGTCACGGTTGTACCATTCCAAACCAATGTGATACTGAAGAAGAAACAGAAGAAGCTCGAGCTTAACCGCTTGCCAATTACTAAAATATAAATAACGAAACAAAAGGATTCTTACCATGACTGAGCAAAAATACATTGTTGCCCTCGACCAAGGTACGACAAGCTCTCGCGCTGTTATTCTTGATCACGACGCCAATATCGTAAGCGTCGCTCAGCGAGAGTTTACTCAGATTTATCCACAAGCAGGTTGGGTTGAGCACGATCCAATGGAAATCTGGGCAACACAAAGCTCTACATTAGTTGAAGCTTTGGCTAAGTCAGGCATCCGAAGCGACCAATTAGCTGCCATTGGTATTACGAACCAACGTGAAACCACCATCGTCTGGAACAAAGAAACAGGCAAACCCGTTTACAACGCGATCGTATGGCAATGTCGTCGTACCGCAGACATTTGTGAAGACCTAAAAAGCCGCGGCTTAGAAGATTACGTTCGCGACAACACCGGCTTGGTGCTTGACCCTTACTTCTCTGGCACTAAAGTTAAGTGGATTCTGGATAACGTAGAAGGCGCACGCGAAGATGCAGAAGCAGGTAAACTGCTGTTTGGTACCGTCGATACGTGGTTAGTATGGAAGATGACTCAAGGCCGCGTTCACGTTACTGACTACACCAACGCATCACGTACCATGCTGTTTAACATCAACGACCTATGTTGGGACCAAAAGCTGTTGGATGAGATGGGCATTCCGGCGTCAATGATGCCAGAAGTAAAACGCTCTTCGGAAATTTACGGCAAAACGAACATCGGTGGTAAAGGCGGTACTCGTATTCCTATCGCAGGTATTGCAGGTGACCAACAAGCGGC
>NZ_JAWOTS010000103.1:0-1816 GCF_033338975.1 Vibrio sp. Vb0349
GAATCTCATGATGCTCGATACGCGCCTTGTCGGTCGTGATAAACCGTTGGATTACTTCTCACTCAGTGCACCAACAATGGAAGCTATCGGTGGGTTAGTTGCTCAATCACGCAGTGCAGACAGAGAACTGCTAGGCACTGAACAACTTGCTTGGTTGAAGAATGAATTCAACACGCACGATGCAAAATGGAACGTTCTAGGCCAACAAGTTTTGATGTCGCGAATGGAGCTACCAAGTTCAGTGATGACGGCGATGTTCCAACTGTTTACGTCAACAGAAGAGAAGAAAACAGAAGCGTTGTTGGCGGTGAATACAGCGATCACGGGTTATCTTGCCGATCCAAGTGCAGATCCCATTTCTCTGCCTTACAACCTAGATGCTTGGGATGGTTACTATGTCGAGCGTGAAAAAGTTTACCAACTGGTCAAGGCAAGCAGTGGCAATTTTGTGTGTTTAGCGGGCGATACTCACAACGCGTGGGCAAGTGAGTTAAAAGATGTGTCAAACAATCCGATAGGGGTCGAGTTTGCGACGAGCTCGGTGAGCTCTCCGGGGTTAGAAGAGTATTTGGCGTTGGACCCGGTAGCGATTGCTCAAATGGAATACACCTTGCCGCATTTAGTCTCCGAGCTGCAATGGGCTGACATCAAACAACGTGGCTTTATGCGAGTGACCTTTACTGCTGATGCCGCTCAATCGACGTGGTACTTGGTGTCGACCATCAAAGATAAAAAGTATCAGGTGACGACGAAGTCGGCGTCTACGACAAATGGCACAACGTTAGACATTATCTAATCTAAACTCGCGAAAAAGTAAAAGTCCGCTCATCAGGCGGACTTTTTTGTTGGCAATTTTCAATCAGCTTTCAGATAGCTAGTCGATCAAACCGTATTCTTTGCTGAGAATTTCGATGATTTCAGCTTTTGGATTTTCGCTTAACGTAATTGGTTTACCTGTAATTTTCTCGGCGATACCAATGTAGGTTCTTGAAATATCCATCAAAGATTCAACAGGAAGATCGTTATCGCGTGCAAGAGCTTCGCGCTCTGGCATACGTTCTTTGTTTAATAAGATATCTGGGTCAGGGAAGTGGTTAAGTAGGAACTGACGGAAACCTTCTTTCGAGTTTTCAACGATGCTACCTGCTTGATACTCCTTTGCATCCCAAATACGAGAAGAATCTGGCGTGCCAACTTCATCCATGTAGATCAGCTTTTCATTACCTGCGGCGTCATGAACATAACCAAATTCGAATTTGGTATCGACAAAGATTTGGTCGATTTCTTCTAACGCTTGGCTGATAACGTTAAAGCCTTCTTTCAACAATTTTTCGTACTGAGCGATATCTTCTGCGCTTGAGAAGTTAAACGCTTCATAGTTGTCCACGATATTTTGGCGAGTGATGTTCACATCGTCTGCTTCTGGTACGCCAGGAATGCCTTTTAGGATGCCTTTGGTTGACGGAGTCATTAGCAAATCCGGTAGCGCTTTATCTTTTTCTAACCCTTCAGGAAGTTGGATACCACAAAACTCGCGCTCACCATTTGCGTATGCACGCCACATGGAACCAGTGATGTATTTACGGCAGATTGCCTCAATTTTTACCGGTTTTGCTTTTTGAACGATCCAAACAAATGGGTGAGGAATATCTAAGATGTGGCTGTCAGCTAAGCCGTTGTCTTTAAAAAGCTTAAACCAATGATTTGAAATGGCATTCAATGCGGCACCTTTACCCGGAACACCTTTAAGCCCACCTTCACCATGCCAAATACAATCGAAAGCAGAAATACGATCGCTGATCACCATGATGGCCAG
>NZ_JAWOTS010000104.1:0-1784 GCF_033338975.1 Vibrio sp. Vb0349
CCTGTGGCGCCAAGAATAGCCACAATGCCGCCAGTCATGTATTCACAAGCGTTATCGCCAGCACCTTCTATGACGGCGATGGTGCCAGAGTTACGAACACCAAAACGCTCTCCCGCTTTACCCGCAGCAAACAGTTTGCCTCCTGTCGCGCCGTACAAACATGTGTTACCGATAATGGTGGCTTCGTTACATTTAAATGCAGTGCCTAGGTGAGGTTTAATCGCGATTTTACCGCCTGCCATGCCTTTGCCTACGTAGTCGTTCGCATCACCAGTGAGGTAAAGCTCTACGCCGCCCGCATTCCAAACACCAAACGACTGGCCAGCCGTACCATCAAGATAGATTTTGATTGGCGAAGCTGCCAAACCTTGGTTGCCATAGCGTTTTGCTATCTCACCAGATAAACGCGCGCCAACAGAACGGTCGGTGTTGATGACGTTGTAGAAGAAACTTGCTGATTGGCTGTTTTCGACAGCATTCAAGGCATCATCAACGATTTTTTGGTTGAGTTCGGCTTTATCAAACGGTTTGTTTGGCTCCGTCCAAAATAGTGGATGACCTTCGGCTGAAATAGGAGCTTCTAAGATGTTTGATAGATCCAACTTGGTTTGCTTCGCTGTGAACCCCTCGACGGCTTCAAGTAAATCAGTACGACCAATTAAGTCTGTCAGCTTCTCTACGCCGAGTGCTGCGAGTAACTCACGTACTTCATCGGCAAGGCCAGTAAAATAGTTCATTACCATTTCTGGTAAGCCTTTAAAGTACTCTTTACGAAGGGTTTCATCTTGAGTTGCCACACCCGTTGCACAGTTGTTCAAGTGGCAAATACGTAAGAATTTACAACCCATAGCAACCATTGGTGCGGTACCAAATCCGAAGCTTTCCGCACCAAGAATCGCGGCCTTAACAACATCTAGCCCTGTTTTTAACCCGCCATCTACTTGAAGACGAATCTTATGGCGAAGGCCATTTGCAACCAGTGCTTGTTGGGTTTCTGCGAGGCCAAGTTCCCAAGGACTACCTGCGTATTTCACCGAAGTCAGTGGACTTGCGGCCGTACCGCCATCGTAACCTGAGATAGTGATGAGGTCGGCGTAAGCTTTTGCGACCCCTGTGGCTATGGTGCCGACACCCGGCTCGGAGACGAGTTTCACCGAAACTAGGGCATTCGGGTTGACTTGTTTAAGGTCGAAGATCAGCTGGGCTAAATCCTCGATCGAATAAATATCGTGATGTGGAGGAGGGGAGATTAACGTCACTCCTTGCACCGAGTAACGCAGCTTGGCGATTTCTGCCGTGACTTTGTGCCCTGGTAGCTGACCACCTTCACCAGGTTTAGCTCCTTGTGCAACCTTGATTTGCAGTACGTCTGCATTGGTTAGGTAATGAGGCGTAACCCCAAAACGGCCTGATGCGATCTGCTTGATTCGCGAGTTACGCTCGGTGCCAAAACGACGAGGATCTTCACCACCTTCGCCAGAGTTAGAGTAACCACCAAGACGGTTCATCGCCGTTGCAAGTGCTTCGTGTGCCTCTGGGCTCAACGCTCCGATAGACATGGCGGCAGAATCAAAACGTTTGAACAATTCTGTTTTAGGTTCGATTCGTTCAAGTGGCAATGGCGAGTCAGTTTTTTTCAGTGCCATTAGGTCACGCAACATCGCGACAGGGCGCTCGTTTACTTGTTTGGCAAAACTTTGATAATCGTTACTTTCACCAGATTTCACCGCTTTTTGCAGTGTGCCTACCACATCAGGGTTGTAGGCATGGTACTCACCGCCATG
>NZ_JAWOTS010000105.1:0-1777 GCF_033338975.1 Vibrio sp. Vb0349
TTGGGATGTTCTCGACCCTACGGCCACGACGTTTGAAGATTCCAGTGCCAATGGCGAAGTGCATTATCGTGTTGGCACCATTCAGCAAAGCGATGGTTCTTTGTTCTGGAGTGGATGGAGCGATAACATCACGGTTGCGGGTTCTGGTGGTGGTAAGGGCGGCGGAAAAGGTGGAGGCAAGCCGAACAAATGAACGCCATGAAAAAGGCCCGGGAAGAGGGCCTTTTTGTGTTTTTAACTTTTCATGTTTTCCATATCGAACAGAGATAAATACGGCTCTGTGGCTAAAGATTTGCCACGAATTGTTTATTAAACTCAGCGTTTACTTTATCGCTTAGCTGTTCGTATTTTTCGCTCAACGCAATTTGCTGCGCTTGTAGATGAGTTGGGTTCTTAGCAAGATCAGAGGCATGAAGTTGGCTCATCTCCTCCATAAAGCCGCTAGTTAGCTGGCTGAAGATCGCGTCTTTACCGATAATAAAGTTCGCAAAATTCTCTTTCACGAATGCTTGTTCATTCGGGTTTAAGTTTTCTAAACCCAGACGTGCTTGGTTAGCAGAGGTTACATCATCAAACGTTGCGTTAGCTGGGTTCGTGCCTGGCTTCAGATAGGCGGCATCATTTTTAAAGTCATTGGCATTTTGAGTAAATGCGTTTTCAATCAACTTTTGAGAAAAGCTTCTGACTTCGAACGTTGACTGCACTGGCTTATGGTCGCTGACATTCTCAAAACCATCAGTGATAACACTGGTTTGGTGGTTCTGTAAGTTGCCCGTTTTGTTGGTTAAACCAGTGTTATCCAGCTCACCGAAGTCAGGGCGATCTCGGCCTTCTTTCTGCTTAATATTGCCAGTGTGCTTATCTAGCTGCATGTAAGTATGGCTATCGAGTGGTTTGAACTTAAAGCCATGTTTCGCTAAGTGCGTATCATCGTGGGCAATTGGGTCGTACAGCACATCAGAGCCTTCAGCAACGCGCTTCTCACGTTCATTGAGATCGCCAGTGATCAGAACTTCCTCATTTGGATTAATGCCTTCCATCAACTTGTTGCCTTCGAACTCACGTTTGACTTCTTTGTTGGAATCCAGGTGTGCAGAAATGACGTTTAAAGGTTGTCCATTGATCTCCAAAGCCGTTTTCACGCCGCCTTTATTACCCGTGATGCCCATGAAGAATTCCATGTTTCGTCCACCGATGCCGTGACGATATTCAGACTCATTTTTCACGTTAATATCGACGCCATCTTTCGCAAAAACAGACATCGAAGTGTAGCTGATACCTTCACCAAGCCCTTTAGTCATGACTTTCATTTTGTTTTGGCTAAGCAGGTTCATGCCATCGAGTTCTAGGTCGTTAGCAAGCAATTTCGATTCTTGTTCGGCAAATAAGACCACATCATAGTCACCCTTTTGGATAAGGTTTTGGAAGTAGTTCTTCGTCTCTGCAGGCATCTTTTGGTTGGCTTGGTTGTACGTTAACGTCAGGACCTTAACGTTGCCGTTGTTCTCTTTTTTGTGCAGTTGTTGGTTCATCAAGTTCAGCTTTAAGTCGCTGTTTTTCGATGAATCTGTTTTGCTAAAAAAGCGATTAAAAAAGCTGCGATTTTCTTTTTGTTTGAGGCTAATTTCACCATCATTGCTTTTGGTAACGCTGTATTCTTTACCAAATACAGAGCCAAATTTAACGGTATCGCCTTCTTTCGCATTGGTTTTGATATTTTGAATATCTGCGAGGTCTAAATTACCTCGATGTTGACTATTAATTTGAATTGTCGACA
>NZ_JAWOTS010000106.1:0-1772 GCF_033338975.1 Vibrio sp. Vb0349
AATTTAATCGTCATTTACAACCTTTAGAGCAAGTTGAATTAACCGACGTTGGTGCGGCTATTATTACTTCAGCAGACATTAAAGCAGGTCTGCATAAAATGATTTCTGAAACGGGTTACGGTATTCCAGTTTTCTTAGTAACGGATGAAAACCCAGTTTCGGCAGAAGATTACGTTTGGCTAACTGGCGTTATCGATTTAGAAAGACAATCTATTGAGTACTACTGTCGTCAAATCAACGAAGCAGTAACCAAGTACGAATGTCGTCTGCTTCCTCCTTTCTTCAAGCAATTAACGCACTATGTTGAGATGGGTAACTCAGCGTTTGACTGTCCGGGACACCAAGGTGGTCAGTTCTTCAAAAAACACCCAGCTGGTAAACAATTCTACGATTTCTTCGGCGAAAACCTGTTCCGTAGTGACTTGTGTAACGCGGACGTGGATTTAGGTGACTTGCTGATCCACGAAGGTTCTGCACACCAAGCGCAAGCGCACGCTGCAAAAGTATTTAACGCGGACAAAACTTACTTCGTACTCAACGGTACTTCTGCTTCAAACAAAGTGGTGTGTAACGCGCTAGTAACTGAAGGTGATTTGGTACTGTTCGACCGTAACAACCACAAATCGAACCACCACGGTGCGTTAATCCAAGCGGGTGGTATGCCAGTTTACTTAGAAACGGCGCGTAACCCTTGGGGCTTCATCGGTGGTATGGATGAGCACTGTTTCGATGAAGAATACATTCGTGCTCAAATCGCGAAAGTGGATCCAGAACGTGCACGCGATGAACGTCCTTTCCGTCTTGCTATTATCCAGCTTGGTACTTACGACGGTACTATCTACAACGCTCGTTACGTGATGGATAAGATCGGTCATCTTTGTGACTACATCCTGTTTGACTCTGCGTGGGTTGGTTACGAGCAGTTCATCCCTATGATGAAAGACTGTTCACCACTGCTGCTGGATTTGAAACCAGAAGACGCAGGTGTGATCGTGACTCAGTCTGTTCACAAACAACAAGCTGGCTTCTCTCAAACATCGCAAATCCACAAAAAAGACCGCCATATCAAAGGTCAAGCTCGTTACTGTAACCACAAACGCTTTAACAACGCGTTTATGATGCACGCATCGACTTCACCATTCTACGCACTGTTCTCTGCGCTTGATGTGAACGCGAAGATCCACGATGGCGAAGCAGGTCTGCGTTTATGGCGTGATGCGGTTAAGACTGGTATCGAAGCGCGTAAAGAAATCCTTAAGAGTTGTGAATTGATTCGTCCGTTCATTCCAGACGAAGTCGACGGTCAACCTTGGGGCAGCTACGACACTGACGTGATCGCAACGAACAAGAAATTCTTCATGTTTGAGCCAAACGCAAGCTGGCACAAATTTGAAGGTTACGGTGAAGGTCAATACTTCGTTGACCCATGTAAATTGTTGCTAACTACTGCGGGTATTGCAGAAGACGGCAGCTACGCAGATTTCGGTATTCCTGCAACGCTATTGGCGAACTTCCTTCGTGAAAACGGCATCATCCCTGAGAAGTGCGACTTGAACTCTATCTTGTTCCTACTCACTCCTGCGGAAGATATGGGTAAGATCCGTCACCTTGTGGCTCAAATTAACCGATTCGAAAAATTCATCCGTGATGATGCCCGTTTAAGGATCGTACTTCCAAGCGTCTACGAAGCGAATAAAGAACGCTACCGTGGCTACACCATCCGTCAGCTATGTCAGGAAATGCATGACATGTACAAAGAGCTGAACGTGAAA
>NZ_JAWOTS010000107.1:0-1771 GCF_033338975.1 Vibrio sp. Vb0349
GTTCGTTCCATGCGCAAATTAGTACCATTAAAATCCATCTACGCGTTTGTGGCGGTGGCAGAATCAGGCAGTATGACGGAAGCCGCCCAGCTTCTGAGCGTTAGCCACTCGGCGATCAGCCAAGCGATTAAATCTCTCGAAAGCCAAGTAAACAAACCGCTTTTTGACCGAATTGGACGCCATGTGTACCTCAATACGGAAGGCAAAAAATACTACCGCAAAGTCGCGCCAGCGTTAGAACAAATCGTCGATGCAACCGAAGCACTGATGCACGATCAAAACTCTCAACGCATTACGCTAAACATGGTGAATTCCTTGGCACTGCATTGGTGGATCCCACGTATGCCACGCCTTCAAGCCTACGCGCCCCAACTTGATGTGCGCCTCTCTAACCTTTCTGGACGGTTCAATTTGGAACAAGAAGGCGTTGATGCTGCGTTGGTGCATGGTAACACTGAAGAGTGGCAAGACTACTATTGCGAAAAGCTCAGTGAAGACGAACTGGTATTAGTGTGCAGCCCTGATCTCATCGACCACAGCAATCCAGTTAACCTTTCTGACATCTTAAAGACGTATCCGCTCATTGAGGTCACGAATGAGCGCAGAAAACACGATTGGCAAGTCTGGTCAGACGTGATAGGAGTCGCTCGTCCAAAAAACAAAAAGCCGATCACTTTTAATATGTCGATTCAAGCGGTACAGGCAACCACGCGTCGTTTGGGTGTGTTGGTGACTCACCGTTTGTTTGTGAAAGACGACATCAAGTACGGTCAGCTAATCGAACTTGGTGAGCCTGTGATCAATCCTAATCAGCAGCTTTACTTTGTGTGCCCACCGCATAAGCTCAAGCAAGAAAGCTTTCACCTATTGCGCTCGTGGTTAAAACAAGAATTTGCGTAACTGAGCCTGTTACTCAATACGTTAACTTGAGCTTGGTGAACTCTCGGCTAAAGTAAATAGAGTGCGAAAAAACTCAAGGATGAGGCTATGCGATTGTTTCATAGAGTAGTGATTGGGGCTTGTCTCGTTGTACCAGCAGTGGGTAATGCCAGTGACGGGTCGGAGCTTGACGAGCAAGGCATTTCAACCGCGATTATCGGAGGCCAGCAAGCGTCTCAAAATCAGCTCCCCTTCTTTGCTCGGCTAATTTTACACAAAACGGGCGACCGACAATTCGCGAATATTTGTGGTGGTTCTATCGTTAATGATCGTTTCATATTAACGGCCGCCCACTGCGTAGAATCCTCGGTTTTTACTGACGGTTGGACAGCGAACGATCTTCGTGTTCTGGTAAAAAATCCAACCATGAACGATGTTTATGTCGAAGAGTTCAAAGACGTTCGCACTATTACAATTCATCCCAACTATGATCCTAATGACCTATGGATTAATGACTTGGCGGTATTGGAGTTAACCCGACCAATTACCGATAACGTTCAGTCCATCACTCTGCCTCAAGATTTTGGCGATTACAGCGGCGAATCGGTTTATCAAATCTTTGGATTGGGACAAACGTCCACGACCGACACCAGCGGCCCGAACTATTTGCGATGGGCGGAGGTTCAACCGCTTTCTGATGCCCAATGTGCTTCTCTCGTTGTGGGGTATAACGATCAAGAAAACATTTGTGCAAATGGCTTTCCAGACCGTAGCTATACCGGAATATGTAGCGGAGACTCTGGCGGCCCACTCACCTATCAAGACAGCAACGGTATGTATCAACAAATCGGGATTGTGAGCTACGGCTCATCCATTTGTGAGTCGGCAGCCA
>NZ_JAWOTS010000108.1:0-1766 GCF_033338975.1 Vibrio sp. Vb0349
TGATGTGGGGTGAGCACGGTAAAGGTTTCCGCTCGGAATATGGTCCGGAGTTCTTTGGCAAAGAGTTGTTTACTGAGCTTCGACGCGTAAAAGCTGCATTCGACCCACATAATAAAATGAACCCAGGCAAAATCTGTACGCCACTTGATAGCGATGCAGAGTTGGTAAAAGTAACCGACACCAAACGTGGTTACTATGATCGCCAAATTGACGTACAAGTACGTGACAGCTTTAAACAAGCGATGGAATGTAACGGGAACGGTTTGTGCTTTAACTACGATACCAGTTCGCCGATGTGTCCATCGATGAAAGTGACGGCTGATCGTCGTCATTCGCCAAAAGGGCGCGCTGGATTGGTTCGTGAATGGTTGCGTCAGCTTACTGAGCAAGGTATTGATATTCTTGACCTAGAAAAGCAAACGTTAGAAAACAAAACATCGATCAAAACCATGATTGATCGTGTGCGTCATTCCATTAATCGTCGTCACGAATACGATTTCTCTCATGAAGTTTATGAAGCAATGAACGGCTGCTTAGCGTGTAAAGCGTGTGCGAGCCAATGTCCGATCAAAGTGGATGTTCCAAGTTTCCGTTCCCGCTTTTTAAACATTTATCACTCGCGCTATCAGCGTCCGGCAAAAGATTATTTGGTTGCCAACATTGAAACCATGCTGCCAATGATGGCAAAGGCACCAGCAGTCGTGAACGGCGTATTGAAACAGTCGTGGGTTAAGAGTTTAACGGCTTCAACAGTAGGGTATGTGGATGCGCCGTTGTTGTCTGTTCCTACGTTGAAACAGCGCGTAGAGTCGCTGACAACGCCGTATGATCTGCAAGCGTTGAGTGGTTTGTCTTCGACTGAAAAGAGCAAGCACGTATTAATCGTTCAAGACCCATTTACCAGTTATTACGATGCGGACGTTGTTGAAGACTTCGTCAAGTTGGTTAAAAAGCTAGGTATGCATCCAGTGCTTTTGCCATTTAAGCCAAATGGTAAAGCGCAACACATCAAAGGTTTCCTACGCCAGTTTAAAGAGACCGCGGCTGATACGGCGAAGTTCTTGGCGATGGTGGCGGACTTAGACATTCCGTTGGTCGGCGTTGATCCGGCATTGGTGCTGTGCTATCGAGATGAGTACGCGGAAGTACTCGGTAGCAAGCGAGGCGATTTCGATGTGCTAACGGCTCACGAATGGCTGTACCCAAGGTTGGAAGCGTTTGAAGTAGCAAAGCAACGGGAAAATCAGGAACCGTGGTACTTGTTTGCGCACTGCACTGAAAAAACCAAAATGCCGAACGCAGAGAAAGAATGGGGCGCTATTTTTGCTCACTTTGGCGCGGTATTGAACACAGTACCGGTTGGTTGTTGTGGCATGGCGGGTACATTTGGCCACGAGGTTGATAAGCTGTCGATGTCGAAAGACATATACAATTTAAGTTGGAAACCAAACCTAGATAAGTTAGATAACGAAAGATGTTTGATTACTGGTTATTCTTGCCGAAGCCAAGTAAAACGCTTTGAAGGAACAAAGCCTAAGCATCCCGTTCAAGCACTGTTAACTTTGGTATAATGACATCAAGCCCAGTCTAACTGGGCTTTTTTCCCAATGATGAACATTCCATTTCAAAGGATCTGAACCTTGAGAAAACTTGAACTCAAAGTCCCACCTGTTGCGGTGTTTTTGCTGGTCATACTTCTGATGTACGGGCTTAAAGTCTTGACGCCGAGCATGAACATTCGAGCGCCCTTTGTTGAGTTTGTAGTC
>NZ_JAWOTS010000109.1:0-1761 GCF_033338975.1 Vibrio sp. Vb0349
CTGGCTTCAAACATCGCTTTTTGAGGAACATAACCAACGTTTCCGCCAAGCTTATTGTGAGTCTTACTCGGCCAATGAACGGAAATGTCGCCAGTAAAAGGCGTAAGTCCAAGTACGGAGCGCAACAACGAGGTTTTTCCTCCACCATTTGGACCCATGATCACATGGCACTTGCCCGGCTCGAAGGTTGTCGTGACATTTTGCAATATCACGTTGTCACCGTATTGGAGACTTAAATTATCTATCGAGATAGAAGGACCAAGCATTACGCTTTCTCCTGTGCGTGTTTGCTTGCCACGAACTTCATCGCTTCAATCAAGGTCTCAACGTTTTCGCGCATCTCAACTTCCACTTTGTCCGCTTCGTATTCCCCATGCGTCATGTGAGAAAAACGGTAGAGCTTAACTCCTGTCGCTTCTTCGATGGTATCAACAAAGCGATTTGGCATATTCAGCTCGTAAAACAACACATCAATGCCAGATCGTTTGATCTTCTCGATCGTCTCTTGCAGTTGGCTCGCGCTCGGCTCCACGCCATGAGCTGGCTCAATCACTGCGGCAACATCCACACCAAACTCTTGCAGAATGTAGCCGTATGCGTTGTGCGTTGTCGCAACCTTCATACCCGCCGTGTCCAATTCGCCCAACGACAACATGGCATCACGTTTCATCATGCGAAAAGTTTTGGCGTATTGACGCGCGTTTTTACGGTAGAAATCGGCATTTTCAGGGTCGAGTTTGCTCAACTCGCTCGCGATGGTATAAACCTTTTGAATCGTTGTTGAGAGCCCAACGAACGTATGTGGATTCACCGCGCCTTGCCCGACTGATTGTCCCATTGCTGGCAATAGCGGAACTTCTTTGTTGGCTTCAATGACAACGAGATCATCGCGTTGCGACGCGTTGATCACCTTCAATGCAAAATCATCATGGCCAATACCATTCACCACAATGACATCCATTTCATTAAGACGTTTTAGATCATTCGGTTGCGGTAAGTAGTTATGAGGATTAAAGCCAGCATCCACCAGCGGCAAGATTTCCGCTTTGTCACCAACAACAGCGTGCACATAGCTGAAATAAGGCTGAAGCGTGATACCAATTTTCATTTTGTCACTCGCGAAACTGGACGTGCTAGCGACCAATAAAGCGCAAGATGCAAACATGGAACGTAAAAGCGAACGTGTGATCATAATATGTATTCTTTGAATTGAGTTAAGTGTGCGAAGGGTGAGCAGAAGATGGAGAAGAGAGAATTAGCTGTTGCCACCCCTGTTGATGGCGATGGCTTTCTTCGCTCAATGTTGGGGCTGGCGCAAAACCATGGGCATCGATTAGCCAAATGTCGGCGTGGCTTTGACGACTATCTAGAATCATTGAAGCCGCCCCTTGCTCACTCTGTCTGATGCCCAAATAGATCCCGTCACCAATGCTCTGCCATTGATGCGAACCTTTACGCTTACAGTTTTGATCTTGAGCAAAGGGAGCAATCCACAGTGACGCCATCTCTTGCGCATCTGGCCAGCTGCCGGATTCTGCGTGTAAATCGCGCAGTTCTTCGTGCGCCAGTTTTAGCTCGGCAATCAAACCGAGCTCTTCTTGGTGCAAGTCCGTGATTCGAACTTGATGAGAAAGCACTTCAGAATGGGGAGAATCAACTTGGTGCAGAGGCATCAAAAAGCTGGCAGTCGCAAGAATACCAACGATGCTGAGCGCCACCCATTTCCCTTCACGACTGCCGTTATCGGGACGAACTTTTTGT
>NZ_JAWOTS010000110.1:0-1750 GCF_033338975.1 Vibrio sp. Vb0349
ATTAACGACTCCCCAGCTGACGGTTATGACAACTATCTTGCTGTCGATTATGAATACGTGCCTCAAGGCAGTGAAGCGCTTGGTGCAATGACCGCTGGTGGACGCGTCAAAGGTTGGGTAAACGACTACATCGGTGTAGGTGCAAACTATCAAACCGAAGAAAAAGATAACCAAGACTACGAAGCGTACGGCACAGACTTAACGCTACGAGCATCAGAAGGCACCTATTTGAAAGCCGAGTTCGGCCACAGTAAAGGTCGTCAAACCGATTCTAACTATGTCTCTTTCGATGGCGGTTTAACCTTTACGCCTATTGGTGGCAGTGCGGATGATCGTGAAGGTGACTCTTATCAAGTGAAAGGGGTGATGAACCTCTACGATATCGCCCCGAGCGTGTTTTCTGCTGTGGGTAACGATGTTAAAGCTTGGTACAAATCTAAAGATGCAGGCTACAGTTACGCTAGCCAAGATGACGATTTAGAACAAGAATCTTATGGTACGGAAATCCGTCTTCAAGCAACGGATCGTGTTGCGGTGAAAACTCGATTTACCTCGATGGAAGAGCGTGAGTCCGACGGCACACTAAGAACGGATTCTCAACAGGCAGAACTGGAAACTCAGGTCAAAGTGACCAAACACATCAAGATTTCCGCAGCAGGTAAACAAGTCGAAGAGTTAAACAACGAAGACGAAAAAGGCAAAGGCACCTTAGCGGGCCTGCGTGCCGATTACATTTGGGATAGCGACAACAATGTTTACATCAAAGGGCAAAAAACCGTTGGAAAAACAGATGAGTACGATGAGAACGACAGCGTCACTATTGGTGGTGAAACGCGTATTTTAGAAGACTTCGTCGTTGGCGCAGAATACACCACGGGCGATCGTGGCGATGCGGCTGAAGCCAGCGTTACTTATGATGTGACGGAAGACTACAGCACTTACTTAACCTATGTCGATGACAGCTACGAAGGCAAAAACAACGTGATTGTCGGTCAACGTGCAGATCTGACTTCAACGGTCGATTTCTACCAAGAAAACCAATTTGTGGATGAAGACAACGGTAAAGGTCGCATCGATTCATTCGGCTTTGGCTACGACATGAACGACGACATCGACATGGGTATCGGCTATCAGAAAGGCGAAATCGAGGATGATCAAAACATCACCACCGAGCGCCAAGCGGTGAGTGTAAGCACCTCGATTGATGTCGATGATGTGTTGTTCAAGAACAAAGTGGAATATCGTGTTGATAAGACAGATGACTCTGCTGACCCAGACAAAAAACGCATCGACCAATGGGTGACGACCAACCGTTACACCCATCACCTGACGGAAGAGTACACCTTATTCGGTAAGTTCAATTACTCACGCTCAGAAAGCAAATCGAGCGACAAAATGTTGGCTCGTTTTATTGAGTCGACCGCTGGATTGGCGTATCGCCCAATTTACAACGATCGCTTGAATTTGTTGTCGCGCTACACCTACTTAGTGGACTTCGACCAACTCAATCGCGATGTGGATTACAAAGATGAAGAAAGCCATATCATTGAAGTGGAAGGCATCTATTCACTTGATGCCAACTGGGATTTAGGCGCGAAATACGCATTCAAAAACAAGCATGAACTTTTCACTCGTCAATCGGGTGAATACTTTCCGGTTTACAGCTAAATCTCATTGTACGGCTTAAGTGCTTCTTTCCGAGTGATGAAAGAGTGGGACGTGACAGGCGAGTACCATTGGAAGACCGATT
>NZ_JAWOTS010000111.1:0-1738 GCF_033338975.1 Vibrio sp. Vb0349
TCCACCGGTGCTAACTTCACGCCGATGCCATATAGCACATGGCAAAGCGCATTCGCCGTGCCCAACGGTATGATGCCGAGCTGGATGTCCGTGCCGACCAATTGGCTCGCCACTTCGGTCACCGTGCCATCGCCACCAGAGACAATCACCTGATTCACACCACTTTGTTTAGCTTGCAGTGCGAGGCTTTCTGCACTGGTGGTTTCGTCCGTTTGGCGAATGCTGAGACGATATTTTTTGGTCAACTCACGAATCACATGTTGTTCGTATTGCAGCCATTTTCCACCGCCCGCGACAGGGTTCACCACCATCCAGGTCGGCTCATCGAGTATTAGCACGCCTTTCTCACTGATCGCGCGCAGAGTTTTGATCTGCAGATTATTGAGCCTTGCAGTACTGCGCACGCTGTTGATTTTCTGCATCACCGATTCCACCGAGAGCGATGGGTCTTTACTCAGTAAATAAGCCGCCACCACAAACACCGAACGGCCACGCCCAAGTGCGCAATGCACAACCACAGAGCGCCCGCAGGCGATTTGGGTATCAATCCAATTCATCGCATGACGTAAACGCTCCAAAGTCGGCGCTTTATGATCCAGCACGGGAATAGAAAGGTAGTTGAATTGCTTGTCAGTCATGGCGCTTTCTAAACCTGCGAACTCCGCCGTAACATCAACAATGCAGGAAATGTCGTGAGAGTCGAGAAACGCCAAATCGCTCGGGAACAAGCGCCGAGAAAGATAAAGATTATCGCTGACTTGTTGAATGGGAGGGACAGTATCGCGCCGTCTCTCCCAGGCGTTGTAGGCTTTCGCCCCGAGTAAGAAGGGAATGAATGCCCATCGAATCCACCAGACAATTTTTCCGTCTTGGCTTTTTCTAAAGATGGACGGGAAATCAAATAAATAAGCCGCACTGACTAACGCTAAGGAAAGCGAAACCCAAAGCAGCAGTAAACTCACTACGATTTGAGGTATGTAGATAGCAGCGAGCAACGCAACCAGCGCGCCAAGTAGATAATATTTGACGATGAACATTCGACCTCCTTAATCCTTAGCGATGGGATAACGCTTAGCTGGCCATCTCTTCGATATAGTCATTGGCCAACTGTTGTTTTTGTTTATCGGACATCACCTTGCCTGCTATTTGGAAAAAGCGTTGCTCTTCCTCTTCCAGATGGTGCAGTACCTTGTGGCGCAGTGTTTTCATGTGCGTAAGCCAAGCGGGCGAGCTCCACGCGGTGTCATCCAACTGAGCGATCACTTTGTCGATGGCGTGGTGTTCGGCAATACCGTGACGTGTCATATCGATCGTCTTATCGCTCTCAATCAGCGGTGCATAAAAGTAACGCTCTTCAGCGGCGGCATGTTGCTCAAGCTCGTGCTTTAGGTCACGATAAAACTCTCGACGAGTTGGGGAATCTCCGGATGTTTCCATCAGTGCATCCAGCAAAAGGCGCTGTTTTTCATGACTTTCTTTTAGCACATCGAATATGTTCTTCATCTCTGACTCCTTATCGGATTAAGAATAGTTGGTAAAACAAAGGGCGGTTATCACGCCGCCCTTTTTTGCTGTTGATGGATGAGGTGAACGCTTAACAATCTTTGTCTTCCGCGTTCAGATTCTCTTTAAGGTTTTCACAACCATCTTCAATGGCGTTTTGCGCTTCTTCCGCAGTCTCATCCAATTTTTTGCCCGCTTTTTCCATTGGCCCTTCATCACTACACGCCGCTAAAGC
>NZ_JAWOTS010000112.1:0-1737 GCF_033338975.1 Vibrio sp. Vb0349
CATACAGTCGGGAGTCACTTCCAACTTGACCGTAATAGTACTTTGAGCACTCCCCTCATTCCGAATAATACATACTCCTGGTAGACCTACGCCCTTGCAGTAATTCCAATCCCAAGACGCCATAATTTGGTCTGTATAAATTCCGGCCGAAAGGTTACTTCCAGCTCCCGTCCGAGCATAAAGAGGGAACTCAACTTGGTCTCCAAACAGCCCCAACAAATCTAACAAGTCGGTGTCTGTGAAGGTGTACAATTGGCCAAAAACATACTCTTCTGAAAGGCTTGAATCGCCAAAGATCTGATAGTTAATTACCGAACTGGCATCTCCTTGGGTGGTCATCTGCCCACCATTGAGGCTGGTAAATGTGACGGACACATAGTCGCCACTCAACAACGACACAAGTGTCGAAAAGTCACATGTTATCCCCGCATGCGGCTGGGCTGAACTTTGTTGCTGAGTGCTCGACACCGTAAATGAGGAAACGCTACCAAACTGGATTGAAGGTGTTAGCGCCGTGATCTCACATGCCATTGTCGAACAGGAGAAAAAGAGAAGTAGACTAGCCAGCCAGCGATGCAAAATCATAGTGCCGCCTCATCTTCTGTTTTGAGGCAAACCTGACTATTCAGTGTTTGTATTTTTTGACTCTCGCGCTCATACAACCCTTCAATTGAAACTTTACATGGTGACTGCCCTTGAGGATAAAACAGAATGTAACTGCCCGGGTCAACGCCTTCAAAGTAGGTAAACCCATCCCACCCAATTTGACTGACTAATCCTGTCTCTGAACGCCCAAACGTGCCAAGCGGCAGGACTAGGTGATTTTCATCCACAACGGTCATACTCAATGCAATTTGCAGCTCAATGGGAAACTCTAATAAATAACCGTAACCTGCATGTATCGAAGCGAACTGCTCTGTCGTCGAAAAGGCCGCATTCGCTGGTAAAGTGAGTGGGTCAATTTCATATTTGGCGGTGTAATACGCGGTAGCCCAAGGCACTAGCAAATAGCCATCCTCGTCAGTCACGCCAACAATTTGGTTTTCATATTTAACCGGAATACCGTCAAAACCGCTGGTGCTGACCACGGCAAAGCTGTCATACACTTCGTTAGCAGGGAAGATTTTGCCATCCAATGTCGAGACTGAACCCGCCATTTCCGCAAAATAATCATAATTCCCACTGGTGCCATTGAGCCCTCCTCGAAACTGAGCCCACGAGGCACGATAGGTCAAATCGGCTTGCTTACGGTTTTCAGGATCTTCATTGAGGTCATGTGCTAAGTTAATACCCCAACCGCCTTTTATGGGCGCGAGGCGACTGTATCCAACTCGCCCTCGCACATCGCCATCATCTTCCCTTTTCAGCGTTAAGCCGGCACTACCGCCAAGCGAACCAAAGGGCAACGAGAACTGCGCTAATGTCACTGCCTGACCACCAATACTGTGGTTGTAAGAGAGCGACATATTGATGTCAAAAGGCAGAGCATAACTGTACGTAAGATTGAGTGTACGCGAGCTAGAATCGGTTTGCTGAATATCAAAATAACCACCGGAAAGTGAGCCCGAATCCCCTAAGCGTACTCCCATGTTGACTTGCGATACATGACGAGACTTCAGCGATGCCACCTCCCCTTTATTAAGCTTCTCGTAATTTGGCAAATGTGACAGGGTATAGAAATCAGCTTGCTCCACTTGCGTTCTAGCAGCGAAGCTAAACAACCTAGATTGGTAACTG
>NZ_JAWOTS010000113.1:0-1733 GCF_033338975.1 Vibrio sp. Vb0349
CAGACTTTATTAAAGAACGTCACGTCACCCACGCTTACCAAGCGGACGAAGCCTACGGCAAAGGCTTAGAACTGGCGTTAGGTTTAGCGAAATAACCCACAGCAAATATGCCATAGTAAATAAAAAGGGAGGCGCACGTTGCGCCTCCCAGTTAAGAGGAATTCGATATGATCAATTTAGACTTTTTCAAACTCTTCGATACCAAAGAGTTCTTCATCTACTACTGATTTTTGGCTACAGCCTTAATCAGTACTGACGTATCCATACGACCAAGCCCTTCACGTTGAAGGCCTGCGTACTGCTCGTCGACCATCTTAGTCAATGGAAGCTCAAGCCCAACACGCTCAGCTTCTTCCAAACAAAAGCCAAGGTCTTTGCGCATCCAATCAATCGCGAAGCCAAAATCAAACTTGTCTTGCGCCATGGTCGTGGCACGGTTTTCCATTTGCCATGAACCAGCAGCGCCGTGTTTCAGCGTCTCGACAACCTGTTCAATGTCTAAGCCAGATTTTTGCGCAAGCAAAAGTGCTTCACTCAAGCCCTGCAAAATACCACCGATACAGATTTGGTTTACCATTTTACAACGCTGTCCCTGACCATTTTCGCCCAGCAGAGTGATTTGTTTCGCGTACACATCCATCACAGGCGCAACATGGTCAAATACACTCGGTTCACCACCGCACATGATGGTCAACACGCCATTTTCTGCGCCCGCTTGACCGCCCGAGACTGGCGCATCGATAAAGTGATTGCCCACTTTTTTACACGCATCCGCCAGTTCTACAGCAAGTTCTGCCGAGGTTGTTGTGTGATCAACCAAAACCGCGCCCGCTTTGAGACCAACTAACAAGCCTTCTTCACCATACACAACGCTACGTACGTCGTTATCATTACCAACACAAGTAAATACGATATCGCAACCTTCAGCCGCTTCTCGCGGTGTCTCGCACGCAACGCCATTGTATTCTGCAGCCCATTTATCAGCTTTGGCTTTGGTGCGGTTGTATACTTTGGTTTCATACCCCGCTTTGCTCAAATAGCCCGCCATTGGGTAGCCCATGACACCCAAACCAATAAATGCTACTCGTTGTTTTTCCATTGCACGCTTCCCTTAGTTCACCTGACTGAAATGTTTTGTAACATGCTACTAAAGAATTGAAAACATTACTCGTAATTTATCCTTCACTCGCGGCACAAATAAAATCGGAGCACGATGTTGGAGTAAAAACCGAAGCAGTCAGCAGGGTTATTAAGGAAAAATTTCTCAGAAGTAAAATGCTAAGACACTCTACGTGCTTGCAACAAAGCCGTAGCGTTCAACATGGCATCCTTGGTCGTCACATCCAACACTTTTATTTTTCGAAAACGTTCCGGTTCTTTGATCGCGACATCATGAGCAAAGATCACAAACTTCGCTTTCTCGATGTCTTTCTCGGTAATTCGGTTGATGACGCCATTCGCCCCTTGGGTTTCGACTTTAATCTTAATGCCGAGTGCACAAGCCGCTTTTTCCAATGACTTCGCCGCTAAGAACGTATGTGCCACTCCTGATGGGCAAGATGTAACCGCCAAAACACCCGCCTCACCTTCGCCTTGAACAGAACCATATACTTGAGAATGACCTGTGTAGCTCTCATCTTCGGTGACGGTTTTCTTTAGTGCAATCACGATCAATGCCGTGGTAACTGGGCCCGCAATCGTGCCGATGATATAACCAATTTTTCCATCCACAA
>NZ_JAWOTS010000114.1:0-1727 GCF_033338975.1 Vibrio sp. Vb0349
TTTGCAGGACACTGGATTCTTCGCAAAATCATGGAGTTGTTTGATTTCTTGTTCCACAACATTCCGGGGATGATTGGCTGATGGCCATCACATTTGCAGACCTCTCCGCGATTCTCGGTCAACTTTGGTGGCCGTTTTTTCGTGTGGGAGCGGTATTTTTATCCATGCCATTTTTTGGTGATGCGTTGATTCCGATTTGGGTTCGCAGCTTATTAGCACTCTCAATCGTGGTCATCACAGCGCCATTAATGCCAACAATGCCTACGGTTGAACTCTTCTCGTTAACCTCTTTGTTTCTGGCATTTGAGCAAGCGATTTGGGGGGTGATGTTCGGTCTGATTCTGCACATGCTGTTTAACGTGTTCACCATGCTCGGCCAAACCATTTCTTTGCAGATGGGTTTGGGTATGGCAATGATGAACGACCCTGTGAATGGTCTGTCGGTGGCGATTCTAGGCCGTATCTTTTTGATTTTTTCGACCTTACTCTTTTTGTCACTAGAAGGGCACTTACTGGTGATCGACATCGTTATTCAGAGTTTTGTGGTGTGGCCTGTTGGCTCAGGCATCACGGCCCTATCACTGCAAGGCGTGATCAATGTGTTTGGTTGGATGTTTGCGGCTTCTCTCGCACTTGCGCTGCCCGCCATCGTGTCAATGCTGTTGGCGAACATCAGCTTTGGTGTGATGAACCGCGCCGCACCGTCTCTGAACGTTTATGCGCTAGGTTTTCCGATGACCATGCTACTTGGCCTGTTCAGTGTTTTGATTTCTGTTTCCGGTGTTCCGGGCCGCTACACCGCGCTGGTGCATGAGACGATCCGACACTTAAACAACTTTATGTTGGGGGGCGCATGAGCGATCAGTCGTCACAAGACAAAACCGAAAAGGCCTCCCCCCAGAAAGTTAAAAAAGCCCGCCAGGAAGGCCAAATTCCACGAGCGAAAGAATTCACCACTGCAGTCATTTTCATGGCTGTAGCGCTGTATTTTTACTCTCAAATCAATAGCATCTGGGAAAGCATGTTCGGCATTTTTCGCTATAACATGTCGTTGACGAAAGCCGACCTAGAAAACCCACAGCAAATGGTAGAACAAGTGGGTCAGAGCCTTGGCATGATCATCGAAATGCTGTTGCCACTTTTCACGGTTATCATCATCGTGACGTTCGGTAGCAGTATGGTCTTGGGCGGCTGGATGTTTCGTCCCGCAAACATGTTGCCAAAGCTGAGTAAACTCAACCCGCTCAGCGGCATTAAGCGTATTTTCTCAACGCGTTCGTTGGTGGAACTGGTTAAGTCGACAATCAAAGTAACAGTGATTTTCGGCATCCTTTACGGCTACTTGGACAATCACCTTCAGCCATTGTTAGGCATTCAAAACCTTCCGCTTAACCAAGGTTTTTCAATGGTGATGTCTATCTTGTTTGAAGGACTGCTCTTGATGGGATTTGCTTTGCTGTTGTTTGGTGTGATTGATATTCCTTACCAACGTTGGGAACACCTCAAAGAACTTCGCATGACGAAGCAAGAATTGAAGGAAGAATTCAAAAACAACGAAGGCCGCCCGGAAGTCAAACAACGTATACGCCAAATTCAGCAGCAGTTTGCGCGCCGAAAAATCGACAAAATGGTACCGACTGCCGACGTAGTGATCACGAACCCGACACACTATGCGGTCGCTCTAAAATATGAACCGTCGCTCTCAGATGCACCATTTGTGGTCGCCA
>NZ_JAWOTS010000115.1:0-1722 GCF_033338975.1 Vibrio sp. Vb0349
CTAACTGGTCCCAAATCTCATCGACTTTAGCCACAAGTTTAGGATCTTTTTTAATTGGCGTACCCCACTCACGCGTGACTTCAGATTCGAACTTGTTAGTCGCATCCAGTCCGAGTTTAGATGAACTTTCTGCCTTACCTGATACTCGAGTGGTATCTCTATCCGGATCCATACGAGTGGTCACCGCCCAAATGATGTCATTCCAATCTCGCGCATTGACGTCCTCATCACACAAGATAACGAACTTGTTGTCGGTGTATTGCGCGAAGAAGTCCCACAGGTATTCCATTAATGCTTGAGATTGGCCCGCTTGGTCTTTCTTCATCGTAACGACGGCAAAACGATTATTGGTTGTTGGCGGTAGATAGATATCAATAATCTCTGGACGCTGTTGTTTCAGTGATTCCAAATCGGCTTCTGTTATTACTTTACTGTCTTGCTTACTGATTTGGGGACGTGTTGCAAGTTCCGCATCCCATTTGATGGTCGCATCTAGTCCCATTTTGGAACCTAACCCCACCACTGGCGACGCAAAGTCGAGAGAATCGATTGGCGTGTTGTCTATCATCAAGGTATCGCGCACTGGATCCATATGTTCGGTCATCGCTTTGACGACGTCATTCCAGTCGCGCGCATTTACCGACTCATCACACACAATCACAAACTTGGTGTACATGAACTGACGTAAGAAGGACCACACTCCCATCATCACGCGCTTCGCATGACCTGGGTATTGCTTCTTCATGGTTACAACGGCCATGCGATACGAACAACCTTCTGGCGGTAGGTAGAAGTCTTCAATCTCAGGGAATTGCTTTTGCAGAATTGGCACGAATACTTCATTCAGTGCCACGCCTAATACCGCTGGCTCATCTGGCGGACGACCAGTATAGGTACTGTGATAAATTGGGTCTTTACGCATGGTGATGTGCGTAATGGTAAAGACGTGATGCTTTTCTTTTTCGTTATAGTAGCCAGTGTGATCGCCGTAAGGGCCTTCATCGGCAAACTCGTTCGGATCGATGTATCCTTCCATGACGATTTCAGCACTTGCTGGGACTTCCAAATCGTTACTTATGGATTTGACCACTTCGGTTTTACTGCCACGCAGCAAACCAGCAAAGGCATATTCTGATAACGTATCCGGCACTGGCGTCACCGCACCAAGGATAGTGGCAGGGTCGGCACCAAACGCCACAGAAACTGGAAACGGCTTACCCGGATTAGCTTCCATCCAGTCACGCAAATCTAACGCGCCACCACGGTGAGCTAGCCAACGCATGATGATTTTGTTTTTGGCGATTTTTTGTTGGCGGTAGATACCGAGGTTCTGGCGTTTTTTATTCGGCCCTTTGGTGACCGTCAAACCCCACGTTAATAATGGTGCTACGTCTTCCGCCCAACAACTCATCACCGGAATTTTATCCAAATCGACTTCGTCACCTTGCCATACAATGTCTTGGCATGGCGCTTTACGCAGTCGCTTGGCTGGCATATTCAACACTTGCTTGAATACTGGCAGTTTTTCCAATGCGTCTTTGAAGCCTTTTGGTGGCTCAGGTTCTTTTAAATAAGCCAGCAGTTTGCCGACTTCGCGTAACTCTTTTACGTCTTCGCGTCCCATACCTATCGCGACACGCTCTGGCGTACCAAACAGGTTGGTCAAAACAGGAACGTTGTAGCCGATTGGATTTTCAAACAACAGCGCAGGGCCACCAGCAC
>NZ_JAWOTS010000116.1:0-1721 GCF_033338975.1 Vibrio sp. Vb0349
TTATACTTTTTTGTATAGCATAATGCAATTAAAGCTCAGTGATCGACTTTTCCCGTCAATAGCCCTACTATTCATCGCGAGATCAACGACCAAGAAACGCGCGCTGCGCAAAGTGAACAAAAACCCTATGATTACCTTCTCTGATATTCAGTTACTGCGTGGCGGTAAACCTCTTTTAGACCAAGCATCGGCAACCATTCACCCAGGTGACAAAGTGGGTCTGGTTGGCAAAAACGGCTGTGGTAAATCGACCTTATTTGCTCTACTGAAAGATGAACTGTCGATTGACGCGGGCTCGTTTAGCCAACCTCAGCATTGGGAATTGGCGTGGGTAGCGCAGGAAACACCTGCTTTAGAACGCAGCGCACTGGAATACGTCATTGATGGTGATCGCGAATACCGCGGTCTTGAGCAACAGCTAGCGGTTGCCGAAGAAAAAGACAACGGTACGCTGGTGGCAGAAATTCACGGCAAGATCGAAACCATTGGCGGTTATAGCATCCGTGCCCGTGCGGCAGAATTGCTTGACGGCCTTGGCTTTAGCCAAGAACAGATGAGCTGGAACTTAACTCAGTTCTCTGGTGGTTGGCGTATGCGCCTTAACTTGGCTCAAGCACTATTGTGTCGTTCCGATCTACTACTGCTCGACGAACCAACCAACCACTTGGATTTGGACGCCGTAATGTGGCTAGAACGCTGGCTGCAAAACTACCCTGGCACACTGATCTTGATCTCGCACGACCGAGATTTCCTAGATCCGATCGTTGGTCGCATCATCCATATCGAAAACCAACAGCTGAACGAATACACGGGTAACTACTCGTCATTCGAAAATCAACGTGCGCAAAAAATGATGCTGCAACAAGCGATGTTCGAGAAGCAACAAAAGCAAATGTCGCACATGCAAAGCTACATCGACCGCTTCCGCTACAAAGCGTCGAAAGCGCGCCAAGCGCAAAGCCGAATCAAAGCGCTAGAACGCATGGAAAAAGTCTTGCCCGCGCAGTTCGATAACCCATTCAGCTTTGAATTCCGTCAACCAGCTGCGCTGCCAAATCCAATCATGATGATGGACGACGTATCGGCAGGTTACGGCGACAACCTAATTTTAGAAAAGATTCGTCTGAACTTAGTACCGGGCAGCCGTATTGGTTTGCTTGGCCGCAACGGCGCAGGTAAATCGACCTTAATCAAACTGCTTTCAGGTGAACTTAAAGCGCAAGGCGGCGATCTCACCTATTCGCAAGGCGTAAAGATCGGCTACTTTGCTCAGCACCAGTTGGAGACGTTGCACCCAGAAGAAACACCACTGCAGCACATGATGCAGATCGCACCGGATCAAACAGAGCAGCAACTGCGCGATTACCTAGGTAGTTTTGGTTTCCAAGGCGACAAAGCGCTAGAAAAAGTCGCACCGTTCTCTGGTGGTGAAAAGGCACGCTTGGTGCTGGCATTGATCGTGTGGCAAAAACCAAACCTATTGCTACTCGACGAACCAACCAACCACCTAGATTTAGACATGCGCCAAGCGTTAACCATGGCTCTGCAAACGTTCGAAGGTGCGATGGTGATTGTTTCACACGACCGTTACTTACTGCGCGCAACCACCGATGATTTGTACTTAGTGCATGATCGCCAAGTTGCACCATTCGATGGTGACTTAAATGACTATTACAAATGGTTAACCGAACAACAAAGAGCGGAACGCAAAGAAGCACAAG
>NZ_JAWOTS010000117.1:0-1720 GCF_033338975.1 Vibrio sp. Vb0349
GCTCTCGAAATGCCAGCTCATTTTGCAGGATCATGCCACCAAGGCTGAGGCCATTTTTCTCTGCTTTTTCCAACATTTCGTCTGCGGATGAAAAAGGGAAAGGTACTTCTGCGCTGGCTTGTTGGCCGCCATGTTCGAGCTCTGCCGCTGTCGCAATAAAACCACCACCGATAGAGTAGTACGTCTCAAAGGCGACTTGATCTCCTGCGACATCGAGCGCGGTGATCGTCATACCATTTTCATGCAGCGGCAGGTTATCGCTGTGAAATACAATGTCGTGGTCGTAGCTAAAATTAATTTGATGAGAGCCAGCTAACGATAATGTATGGTTTTCGATGGTGTGTTGCAGTGCACTTTTGGCACTGGTCATTTTGATGGTATCGGGCTTATTGCCCATCAACCCTAGCACCGTGGCTCGGTCGGTGTGGTGTCCTCTACCAGTCAGTGATAAAGAGCCATATAAGTCAACTTGCACCCGACGCACTTTCGCCATAGAGTCGCTAAGTAGTTGAGTGAAATGGAATCCGGCGAGCATAGGACCGTTAGTGTGGGAGCTGGATGGCCCAACACCGACCTTAAAAATATCG
Organism: Vibrio sp. Vb0349; assembly: GCF_033338975.1. Classification (NCBI taxonomy): domain Bacteria; kingdom Pseudomonadati; phylum Pseudomonadota; class Gammaproteobacteria; order Vibrionales; family Vibrionaceae; genus Vibrio; species Vibrio sp. Vb0349. The sequence goes on from NZ_JAWOTS010000117.1 coordinate 588, forward strand.
AAAATCGACAGCATAATTGACTTCCTTCAGCAATGAACCTTTCATAGGTCTCTAGAACAATGTTGTTAACTAGATGTTAATGCCTGTAAGGCGGTTGGCAAAGAAGATTTTTGTAACTATGCCAAAGACCACACAACAGTGACTTTGTCGCAGGGGAAATTGAGAGAGAAGTATGAAGTTAGGTAACGTGGTCATCGTACTAGGTAAGCGATTGGTTAATAACCAATTGAGTGCCGAAGGCATCTCGAGAGTCGAAGCACTAGCCGCTAAGATCCGCGAAATGCCAATGGAGAATACTGCTCTCGTATTTTGTGGTGGAAAAACGCAAGGACAAAGCATTTCGGAAGCTGACGCTATGTATGCATATTTTCAGACCCTGAATACGTCGCTGGCCAAGCCTTTTCCGACAAGCCAAATTCTGCTTGAAAATCGCTCTTTGAATACGTTTGAAAACATGCGAAATGCAGCGAAAGTTCTGTGTGAAAGCGGTTTATTTCCGTTACCGTCTCAAGCGGCGGTTGAGGTCATTTTGCTATCAAACGCCTACCATCTTGAGCGCATATTAGAAATTCAAACGCTAATGGATGAGCAAGGCTTACTGCGCGTGATCAAATCTCAATGCGCGTCCGTGGGTTTAGATTTACATATTTCTCTAGATATTCAGAAGCACATTAGCGTGCCATACCCACATCAAGGACCACAGGCAGAAGCGTTTCTTTTACTTGATGAACTGACGACGTATCGAGTGTATCTGGAGGGCGTTAAAAGTGGGGCATTTCAACGAGATTTAACTAGCGTTCGAGCACAGCCTTTGCTGCGGGCTAAACAAGCAATAAATCAACTTCGCGCTTTACCGTTAGAAATGGATGTTTTGCAACAAATTGCGGAAATGAAAAAGGCCATCGAAATGACGGCCTTTGATGAATCGGTTGCAACAGCAGAGCGAGCATTGGAAGTGTTTCATCCCATTTTAACTGCGCTCAATCGCCGTTTAGATCCCGAGTCTATTCAGTGATTTCGCGTCGCATACGAACAGCACTCAACGCAATCAGACAGTAGCAAAGCAGCTCCATGCTTTCTTCCGAAATAGTCTTAACGTCACGAATGTAATTTTCGTCCATAACTTGTTGCCA
>NZ_JAWOTS010000118.1:0-1714 GCF_033338975.1 Vibrio sp. Vb0349
CCCTCAGTTAAAGCCCAGTGAGTAACACGCGCTAGCCACCCTTCGTGATAGATGGCGCGGTTACCTCCCAGTTCGAAATATTGAGGTTTGTGTCGTGTTTGTGCTTTTGTTTCCTTAAATGTATTAGTGAAGCTCACGCCTGCCATCGGGATTTGCTCAACACCATCGACTTCTTTTGGAACTGGTAAATTAGCGGCTTCTAGTACTGTCGGAGCAATATCTACAACATGAGACCATTGATCGCGCAAAGGCTGGCCTTTGTTATCGATTCCCGCAGGCCAACTCACGACCATACCATTTCGAGTGCCACCAAAGTCTGAAGACATTCCCTTTGTCCAAGTAAATGGAGAGTCACCCGCTACGGCCCAGCCTGAAGCGTAGTGTGGGAAGCTATCTGGCCCGCCTAGCTTATCGATGTTTTCTAGCACGCGGTTAGGATCTTCCGTGATGAGGTTATAGAACGCCAGTGAGTTGAAGCTACCGTTACGGTTGCCTTCTGCGCTCGCACCGTTATCGCCGACAATGTAGAAGATTAAGGTATTATCGAATTCACCATTTTTCTTGAGTGTGTCGATGACTCGACCGATCTCATGGTCAGTGTGTGCTAAGAAGCCTGCATAAACTTCCATTTGGCGTTCGAAGACACGTTTTTCATCAGATGAGAGAGAATCCCAACGAGGCACAAAGTCTGGCATTGGTGGCAAAACCGTATCTTGTGGAATAATGCCTAACTTCTTCTGACGTTCAAACGACTCTTGTCTTAGTTTGTCCCAGCCCATTGAGAACTTGCCTTTGAACTTATCAATCCATTCTCTTGGGGCCTGATGAGGGGCGTGTGCGGCACCCGGAGCGTAGTAAGCGAAGAACGGTTGGTCAGCATTATAGCTGTGCTGCAGGTTCAACCATTCAATAGTTTGGTCGGTCATATCTGCTGTGAAGTGATAGTTCTTTTTACGCGGCGTTTTAATGCGCGTATTACCGTCAATCAACACGGGTTGGAACTGGTCGGTTTCACCACCGAAGAAGCCGTAGAATTTGTCGAAACCCACTTCAGAAGGCCAAAGCGTTTGGTTACCTGCGGGCCCTGTCTCCCAAGCTGGAATTTCGTGGTTTTTACCAAACATTGCCGTGCTGTAACCGTTATATTTCAAAATTTTTGGTAGGGCAGCGATGTAGTTTGGTCGAACGCTTGTATTGCCAGGGAAGGCCGTCGATGTTTCCGCAATTGAACCCATATTATTTTGGTGATGATTGCGGCCAGTAAGCAAGGCAGTTCGAGTTGCAGAGCTTACGCCGGTTGTATGGAATTGGTTATAGATAAGACCTTGTTTAGCCAACGCATCAAGTGTTGGCATATCAACTGCGCCACCAAAAAGGGATGACTGACTAAAACCGACGTCATCTAACAAAATAACAAGCACGTTAGGTGCATCTTTTGGTGCCGCGATTCGGCGAGTTGGCTCGGGGCGCTGAACATCTCGCACGTCGAGTTGAGTGTAAGTTTGGGGCTCAATGTCAGGAATTGGGAGCTTTGTTCTGTCTACCGTTCCTGCCGCAACCAAACACGGAGCGAGCGCTCCGGTGATGGTCACCGTTGTTTTCAAAATATCCATTTATTGATTACCTTTTATTAGAGGGTGTAAGGATTAAAGGGCCGTCTAATGCTTGCATGACATAGCTTGCTGGATAGCCATGAGCTAAGAGCGTCGTCATT
>NZ_JAWOTS010000119.1:0-1713 GCF_033338975.1 Vibrio sp. Vb0349
GCAAAGATCCTGACACCTATTCGTGGTGGAAGATCCGCGTGCAACCTAATGAGTGGCAACAAGCTGAGATAGTCAGGCCAGTAGAAGAGGGAGTGGATACCTCTAACAAGCTGGAGTTTATGGATGTCTCCTATCGTTCAAAAACGGGGTTAAATTTACGCGCCAAACCGAGTGTAGAGAGTACAAAGCTGGGGCAACTTGAAAAAGGCGAAGTGTTCAATGCGTTGGCGAGAGTTGAAGGAGAACATTGGATTCTGGTTGAACAAAAAGGCGTTATTAAGGGCTACGTGCATCAAGATTACGTACGCAGCAACGTAGTGAATCGCGATATTTTGTCGACTCAACCGAATCCGTTGCTCGATGCTCAGCAAGCGACTCATTCTGTATCGAGTGCCCGACACGAGCTGCTGGGCAGCTTCACTTGTCGAGCGCTGAGCTATGAGTTAACTAAAGACGGTGATGTGACCACGGGGTCACTACGCGCATGCCGCAAAAAACGCAAAGTTTGGTATATCGATACGCCGTCGGCCTCACCAGCTAACCCTTCGTAATTCTTATTGCTTTTATTGATGTGTTTAACGGTATGGTTGGGCACATCAATGTGCGCTATTCCGTCCATTCTACTTTTGTCACTAATTGTCCAACTTCCCGTCATGTAGCTGTCACCTAAACCTCCTACTTTTCACACAAAGGCGTTGTCAAAGTAAGGGAAGGTCACATGCGAACCATTGAGACAATCACACAGCCAATAGCAACCATCGCTAAGTTTGATTTAGCATTCTCTAGCGTATGTCTTCAGCATCGTTTTAACCAACAAGTTGCCAACATCAGTAAAGGCGTTTCGCACAGTGGAGATGGGCATCTCTACGTCGTCTTAGGGCTGTTAGCTTGGTATTTAGATAAAGAACACGGCTCTTGGTTTATGTTAGCCGGATTGCTGGCATTTGCCGTCGAGCTACCCATTTACTGGACGCTAAAAAACAGCTTTAAACGCCGCCGTCCTGAAGAACTGAGCGCTTTGTTACCTGCTTTTATCACCCCTTCTGATCGCTACAGTTTACCGTCTGGACATACTGCTGCTGCGTTTGTCATGGCAACACTTATCAACCATTACTACCCAGAACTCGGTTATGCCGCATTCTTTTGGGCAAGCTTAATTGGTACGGCGCGTATTTTGCTCGGTGTCCATTTCTTTACTGACGTCATCATCGGGGCGCTGTTGGGAAGTGCGTGTGGTGCTCTAGCTATTGCGATCGTAGGAGGCTAATGAATGAAAATTCTATACGGTGTTCAAGGTACGGGAAATGGCCATATCGCACGTGCTCGTGCAATGAGCAAGGCATTTGAATCGCACGATGTGCAGGTCGACTTTCTTTTTTCTGGGCGAGCACCGGAGAAATACTTTTCAATGGAAGCGTTTGGCGATTATCAGACTCGTCGCGGTTTTACGTTTGTGACGGAAAAAGGCTCGGTCAATTACGCCAAAACGGCCTTGAACAACAATTTGATTCATTTTTTCAAAGAAGTGAACCAACTCAATCTGGCGCCTTATGATTTAATCATCAACGACTTTGAACCCGTCACGGCTTGGGCAGCTCGTCAACAAAATAAGCCGTGTATCGGTATCAGTCACCAAAATGCGTTTCGCTATCCAGTGCCTCTGAAGGGGGCGAGCTGGCTGGATAAATCAGTACTTGAGTATTTTGCACCATC
>NZ_JAWOTS010000120.1:0-278 GCF_033338975.1 Vibrio sp. Vb0349
GGCGTGTTGGGCATCGTGGTCGTAAAAATGGATTTGAGTAAAATTGAAGATAACTGGCAACAACCTGACAGCGTGTTCGTGGCCAGCGACCCTCACAATATTGTCTTTATGAGCAGCCGGCAGGATTGGCTATTCAAAAGCCTACAACCGTTAAGTGATGCAGATAAAAAGCAAGTTTGGACGAGTAGACAATATCTCGACACACCGATTCCGACATTGGGCTTTGTCGGCAACTTGAATGCACCAAATTCTGAACTGAAACAAGGCTACCCCTACAA
>NZ_JAWOTS010000120.1:288-1701 GCF_033338975.1 Vibrio sp. Vb0349
CTTCACTGCCTTTACCTGAGTTAAAGCTAACGATTCGTGTGCTTTCGCCAAAACAATCCATCGTTTGGGTTACGATGGGCTATATCGTTGTGCTTACGTTGGCCTTTACGGTTTTGTTCTTGATTGGCCAGTTGATTTATCACCGCCAACAACGTCATTTGCAGTTAGAACGAATCCAACAAGAAGCGAATCAGAAGTTAGAATTTCAAGTCATGGCGAGAACAGCAGAGTTGCAGGCTGAAATTGCGCAGCGAACCGAAACGGAGCAAACACTGCGTTTAACCCAAGATGAGTTGATTCAAGCGGCTAAGCTGGCAGTTCTCGGTCAAATGTCAACGAGCATCAGCCATGAGCTGAATAATCCGTTGGCAGCCATTCGTAGCTTTGCTGAGAATGGAAAATTGTTCCTTCAGAAAGAAAAGTATGATCGAGTGGAAGATAATCTCACTCGCATTTCAGCCCTCACAGACAGAATGGCAAACATCAGCCAGCAATTGCGTTCGTTTGCCAAAAAGGCCAGCGGCAATGAGCTTACCCAAACACGTCTGTTGCCCGTGATAGCCTCATCAAAAGAGCTCATGAAACCCGCTTTTAAATCTGCTCGTGTTCTACTTGCTACCGAACTTCCTACTGACGACATCGAGGTTCAAATCAATACCATTCAATTGGAGCAAGTTCTGGTTAACTTGCTGACAAACGCAATTGAAGCCGTAAAAGAACAACAAGATAAACAAGTGTGGTTGCTCGTTGAAACGGATACGGATGAAAACAAAGTGATGATTCATGTCGATGACAATGGCCCTGGGCTTGGTTCGCACACACTGTCCGAACTTTGCGAACCGTTTTTAACAACTAAAAAGAATGGATTGGGATTAGGACTTTCTATATCTCAGCAAATATTGGCTGGTATGAACGGCAGCTTGAGTGCTCACAACCGAGCCCAAGGTGGCGCTCGATTCTCATTGTGCTTACCAATATGCCAACGCACCGACCAATCAGAAGGATAAGATAATGTGTCAGGTGTTTTTTATTGATGATGAAGCCGACCTTCGATTAGCAATAGAACAAACGTTTGAGCTAGCCGATATCGAAGCGACTTTTTTTTCCGATGCGGAATCCGCCTTGTTAGCCATGAAACAAAGCGACGAAGCTGGTGTGATTGTGACCGACATCTGCTTACCCGGTATTTCAGGCATGGACTTGTTAACCACGTTAGTTCAACGCGACCCAAACCTGCCAGTCATCATGATTACAGGCCATGGTGACATCTCAATGGCCGTAAATGCGTTACACCAAGGGGCCTACGATTTTATAGAGAAACCTTTTGCGCCAGAACACTTGGTTGAAACCGTAAAACGCGCCATTGAAAGACGCCAACTGACGAACGAAAATGAGAAACTTCGTCAATCACTC
>NZ_JAWOTS010000121.1:0-1694 GCF_033338975.1 Vibrio sp. Vb0349
AGGTGTCGAGTCACAACGCGAGCTCGAAGTTTTGGCTGGTATTGGTGTTGATTACATGCAGGGTTTCCTCTTTTCTCAGGCATTGCCAGTCGTGCTACTCGATACCGCTCAAGCACATGACACACTTTTTAATGGTGTGATGGTTAAACCGACTCAAGATGCGATGCTGCAGTCGTTATGTCATCACGATGTGCGCCGACTCGACCCAGGTGAACCGCTGTCTTTGGCGGTGGAATACATGAATCTGAGCCCAAGCGCACCTTTGGTGGTCATCAATGAAAACCGCTGCGTTGGGTTGATCACCAAAGAGCAAGTCAACTTGCACATGACGCCAGCGATGGGGACAGATTTAGAAACCGAGCGCGAACATCGACTTTGGAAACGGCCAGTCAATCAGGTGATGAGCACCGCATTTGAGCAAGTTGATGCCTGTTTGCCAGTAGCGGCCATTCGAGATTTGATCAAAGCTGGTATAGGCTTCCCTTGGATCTTGTGCGACGCCAAAGAAGAATATCGTGGGCTACTCACTCAAGATGATGCCTTGCAGTATCTGGCTTCTTGCTAATGACTAGGTCAAGTATTGCTGCACAGGCTTAATATTGAACGCATGAGCTTAAGCCTGTTTGATGCAATTTGGATCGCAAGTTAGGCGGAGAGTTTAGGTGGTTTGGCGATAGGTGATTTGCTATTATCGCCACCCCAAAACGACTTTTGAGCTTGCATTCAACATGATTCAACAATTGCTGGTTACTTTCCCTCCAATGTTATTTGGCGCACAAGCGCTGCTGACTTTGCTTTTGATCAAGGGCGATATTTGTCCGGGTCAGCGAGGTCGTCTCCACAAAATGTTGCCTGCGATAGGGGTACTTTGGCTTGCGGTAGCATCACTTCGTATTGAAGCGTTTATGGTGGTGTTCGCGATTTTCTATTTCTACTCTCAAGTTCAGACCAAGAAAACGCGTGAAAAGGGCCCGTTGTGGGCGCTGCATTTAGCGAATGGTTTGGCGTTTGCTTACGTGAGCATTCAAGTGTTTGAACAGCCGAATTGGCCTGCTTCAGCAGCGATGGCTGTGATGATCTTCTTCTTAGGTGCGTCGTTCTCTCCATTGCTGCTTACGATTGCCCGTAGCCGACTACAGGCGTTCCACCGTATTTTACCTGTAACGGGTATTGTGTCTGGCATGCTATTGGTGCTTGCGACTTTATTTTCATCGTACCAATTTGATGAAGCTACGCTTGCGAGCGCAACGCAGCCGATTTTGATCTCTTTAGCGCTGCTTATCTCTACCATTGTGGTTTGGTGTTGGCATATCTTCACACACAAGGCGCCAGAAAAAGTGCAACTGAGCATTGCTTTGCTGCTTGCTCTTGCTTCCATGACAAGCCTACAAGGTTTGTTTGCTCTGGCTGTTTAACAGTCTGATAGTGAGTTCACGATCTCGAGTGAGCTCACTTTAAATTCTCCAGATCCTGTCTACGCTGTATGTATATACCCAAGTAACCTCTAGATGCTTGGTTCAGCGAGAATGACTTGGTTTGAAGGCGAGGCAACAATTTGAAGATCTAGTGGTTCTAAATCAAAAATTGTTAACAAAGCATGCGAACCAAGATAACTCGCCCTTTGGGAGCGTGTCACTAAAGCAATTTCATCGTCAAAAAACTTGGAAATATCTGGCTATTCCGCAGCGTTGTTT
>NZ_JAWOTS010000122.1:0-1680 GCF_033338975.1 Vibrio sp. Vb0349
GGCTCGGCAACAAGGTAAAAGTGCTTGATGACGCAGGGAGCGAAGTAGTTTCACAACGCGGAGAACTAACATGTAACAACTCGCTGCCAAACTTCCCTATCGGCTTTTGGCATGACAATGGCGAACGTTATCACGATGCTTACTGGAGCAAATTTGCGGATACTTGGCACCACGGTGATGACGTCATGCAAACCGCAAACGGCGGCTTTATCTTCTACGGCCGAAGTGACGCAACGCTCAATCCCGGCGGAGTACGTATTGGCACAGCAGAAATCTATCAACAAGTGAACGCGCTATCGGGTATCGAAGATTCGATTGCCGTCGGTAAGTTGAGCCAACAATCTGAAGAGATCTGGTTATTCGTCAAATTAAGCCAAAGTGTTGAGTTAACGCCACAACTGACTGACTTGATCCGCAAAACGTTGAAAACGAACTGCTCACCGCGACATGTCCCGCGCAAGATCTTCGCACTCAGTGATATTCCACGAACGCGTTCCGGCAAAACGGTTGAACTGGCAGTAAAGCAGGTCGTGAATGGTCAGACAGTTAAAAATATCGGCGCAATTGCGAATCCGGAAGTTTTGGAAGAGATAGCGGCGATTGCCGTTGAAACGCAGCCCGCACTGACCAATGCGCTATAAAAAAGAGCCGCTATTGCGGCTCTTACGATTTCAATTTATTCGAAGTTTTAAATTACTTCTCTTTACCGAATACGTTGTTCTCTTGCTCTTGTACGCGGATGAAAGTCGTACGCTTCGTTAGTTCTTTAAGCTTCGCTGCGCCTACGTAGGTACAGGTTGAACGCACACCACCAAGGATATCTGAGATCGTACCGTGAACACTGCCACGGAATGGCAATAGTACGGTTTTACCTTCAGCGGCACGGTACTTAGCCACACCACCAGAGTGCTTGTCCATTGCCGACTGAGAAGACATGCCGTAGAACTTCATGAAAGTCTCACCATCTTTCTCGATGATCTCGCCGCCTGACTCTTCGTGACCCGCTAACATACCGCCAAGCATCACGAAGTCTGCACCGCCGCCAAACGCTTTTGATACGTCACCCGCGCATGAACAACCGCCGTCACCGATGATCATACCACCAAGGCCGTGCGCCGCATCACCACACTCAATGATTGCAGAAAGCTGAGGATAACCCACACCCGTTTTGACACGAGTAGTACATACTGAACCTGGGCCAATGCCCACTTTTACGATGTCTGCGCCAGCAAGAATAAGCTCTTCACACATATCACCAGTAACCACGTTACCCGCAGAAATCACTTTGTCTGGAAACTCTGCACGTACACGCTCTACGTACTCAACTAAATGCTCTGAGTAGCCGTTCGCGATATCAACACAAATAAAGATGAGCTCGTCAGAAAGCGCCATAATGTCTTTTGTTTTTTGGAAATCTGCGTCAGAAGTTCCCGTAGACACCATCACGTTTTTTAGCGTTGCGTTGTCAGCAGATTTTACGAAGTCTGCCCAGTCGTTCACTGTGTAGTGTTTGTGAACGGCTGTCATTACACCATGCTCAGCCAGTGCTTTAGCCATTTCAAAGCTACCAACTGAATCCATGTTCGCTGCGATTACAGGCACACCAGACCATTGACGACCACTATGCTTGAATGTAAAATCGCGGGTTAAATTTACTTGAGAACGGCTTTTCAGGGTAGA
>NZ_JAWOTS010000123.1:0-1678 GCF_033338975.1 Vibrio sp. Vb0349
CTTTTTCAGATTCAAGTTGTATGCTTCCGCCCATGAGTTCGACAAGTTGCGTACTGATGGCAAGGCCTAAACCTGTACCTCCAAATTGGCGGGTGGTGGAGTCGTCCTCCTGAGCGAATGGTGCGAAGATTCGTTTCTGTTGCTGCTCATCGATGCCGATACCTGAGTCTTGCACGGAAAACTCGATGACGGCTTCCGATTCATTACTTTCAAGCGTGGTAATCGAAAGCTCTACACTGCCTCGTTCCGTAAATTTAACGGCATTGGACATGAAGTTCATGATCACCTGACGCAAGCGGTGATCGTCAATGACGATGTGATAAGGCGTGTTCGGGCTAATGCTGACGGTTAATTCGATGCCTTTCTCTTTTGCTTTTGGGGACACGATTGAGGCGATGTCATAAATTGATTCTCGCACGCAGGTTGAATGAGGACTTATCAGCAACATGCCGGACTCAATTTTGGAAAAATCCAGCACGTCGTTAATCAGGCTGAGCAGCAATTGGGAAGACGTCTCTATTGTGTCGACGTAATCTCGCTGTGTAGCCGTCAACGGGGTGTCTGCCAGCACTTCAGAAATACCTATCACACCGTTGAGCGGAGTACGAATCTCGTGCGACATGTTCGCTAGGAAGCTACTTTTCGCTTTGCTGGCTTCAATCGCGTCGTCTTTGGCGCGCTCGGCATCTTCTTTGGCTTTGGTGAGTTTCTGCTTTGCTTGTTCTCTCTCATGACTGAGTTTTTCCACTTCTTGAGCAAACTTGCTTAACTCATCTTTGCCTTTGATGAGCTCAGAAAGTGGTGAGTCTTCGCTGTAATTTTCGCGGCTTAAAAACTCAAGAACAAGATGCAGGTTGTTGGTCACTTTACGCACCAAGCGAATGGTTAAACTGATAACAAGAATCGTCACCAACGACATAATTACAATGAATACCAACCGCTGTTGCGTGGTTGCTTTAATGGTTTGTGCGAGCTTCGTTTGCAGCTCATGTTCCATCGTATCGTCGATGTCATGAAGTAGCGCCAGTCGCCTGTTCAGCGCAGCAACTCCAGCTCCCGTTTTAAGAGGAGATAACGCTTGTAGTTCCTCTTGGTTAAGTAACTGATCACGAAATTCTTGGCTAGTTTGAAATACCTTGTTGCTAAAGGTTTCTATCAGCAATTGGACTTGGTTCTGGTTGGCATTGAGCGCGACGAAGCGCTCTACAAGCAGTTGTTGGTTTTGAATCAGAGACTGAATCTCATCACGAACAGCGTCGTCGTAATGAAGACGCTTATTGGCTGAATAAATGAGATATTCACTCAATCGACGCTCTTCCGTCGACCAAAACATTAACCATTCCAATTGCATTAAGGAGGAAAGATGGCGATCGGTTTCGTAACTGACGTTACTAAAATAGACCTTGTCGAGATTAAGTAGGATTTGCTCAAAAGTATCTGCTCGCCATTCTGCAATATCCAGTTTTTCTTCGATATCGATTGCTGTGAACATCGAGAGGCTGGCTTCTTCAAAACTCGCAAGTAGAGGCAAAACCTCAGAATTGTCGCCAAAAACGCGGGGGGTCGTTGCTTTTAGCTCTTGAATGAGCTGCGCTGTTTTCTCAGCTTTATGCGTGATGGAGGGGTTATTGGGTAAATGAATCGGGTAAGAGACGTTGTCGATGTAAACATAGAGTAA
>NZ_JAWOTS010000124.1:0-1677 GCF_033338975.1 Vibrio sp. Vb0349
TGCTCCAGTGAACGGTTAACAACAACAAGCGGGATCAACCCAACAAGAACCAACAATACAGCAGGCAGAGCTGCCAATTCTAAATGCTCATCCGAGGCAAAGTTATATACGTATGTTGCCAGTGTTTCAAAATTGAATGGACGCAGAAGCAGAGAGGCATTGAGCTCTTTCATCGACTCAATAAACACCAACAATGCCGCAATCAGTGCACCACGTTTTACCAGTGGAAAGTGCACTCGCCACAGCATCGTATTTGGCGTACATCCCATCGTGCGTGACGCCATATCTAACGATGGAGAAATTTTATTTAGATTACTTTCGATACTACCAATCGCAACAGCTGAGAAACGCACCACCATCGCAAAGATCAACGCAAACATTGAGCCTGAGAAAATCAGTCCCGGTCTACCCCATTCCATCGCCTTCGCAATATCGTTTACGCGATAGTCCATAAACAGCACGGCAACCATCACGCCGATCGCCAATACCGTTCCAGGTACTGCGTAGCCCATTGAGGAAAGACGCATAAAAGCAAGGCTTTCACGTTTGCCATTGACTCGGTGGGTAAAGTTAACAATAAGAGCAACAGCCACGCCGATGATCGCAGCAATGACAGACACAACAAGACTGTTCCACGCGTACTCACGGAATTCTGGTGTCCAGCTTTGCTCAAAGTAAGTAATGGAGTAATCAATCAACTGAAGTAATGGCAAAATGAACGCCACAGCAACCAGTCCCCAACACCACACCAGTGCCGCCCATTTTTTCCAGCCACTTAACTCGTAACGAAAATCTTCATGGCTGTTAAATTGGCTTTGGAATAGTTTCTGCTTTCTGCGGCTATAGCGTTCTGTACTGAGTAGCAGCACAACAATCAACAGCATAATTGCGGAAATTTTAGCGGCCGCGTTAAGGTTAGAATAACCAAGCCACGTGTCGTAAACCGCTGTCGTTAATGTGTTAACGGCGAAATAGCTGACAGTGCCGAAGTCCCCAATGGTTTCCATCGCCACCAGCGACAAACCCACGGCAATAGAAGGTCGCACCAAAGGCATCGAAATACGCCAAAAGCTCTCCCAAGGTGAGCATTTCAGCAAGCGGGCACTTTGCAGCAGTGAAACATTTTGTTCCATAAACGCCGCGCGGCACAGTAGATACACGTAAGGGTATAACACCAGAGACAGGACAAAGGTCGCCCCCGGTAAGGTTCGAATATCAGGGAACCAATACTCGCCAGGTCCCCACCCGGTGACATCACGCAGGAATATTTGAATTGGGCCAGCAAAGTCGAACCAATCCGTAAATATGTAACCAATAATGTAACCCGGCATTGCCAATGGCAATACAAGCGCCCACTGTAACCACTTTTCCGTTGGCAACTTACACATTGCCATTAACCAAGCGCTTGGAATACCGAAAATAAGAGAGAGGACCATAACCCCAATCGTTAAGACGACGGGGTTATAGATATAGGTTGGCATCACCGTCGACATCAAATGTGTAAACAGGTTATCCGTTTCACCAATTGCGGTGTAGAAGATCGCTAAGATCGGCAAAACCAGTAACAGAGTTATCGCTCCACTACTGGTTTTCCATAGAGAATGTCTATCTTTCATTGCCTAATTACTGCAAGGCTTTATGAAATACAAATGCTGGTGCAAATACATCTCATATCCA
>NZ_JAWOTS010000125.1:0-1670 GCF_033338975.1 Vibrio sp. Vb0349
GAGCCTCTGTCGTTTTGTCTCTCTGAGCAAGCAAGATAGCTTGCTCAAGGATTAATTCTTACTTAAAAGGCAGGTTCAATCGTTCCTTTGAAAGTGCTATCAAGGAAGTCGCGAATTTCTTGGGATTGGTAAATAGAAACGAACTTCTTGTAAGCCTCGTTGTTTCTGTCGGCTTCACGAGTCGCAATAACCATAACAGCGAGAGGTGCGTCTTTGGACTCTAGGAAAATACTTTGCTTCTTAGGGTCTAAGCCTGAAGACATCACGTAATTCATCGTAATAGCTGCGGCATCAACGTCATCCAGCGTTCTTGGCAGCTGCGCCGCATCTACCTCAACGAACTCCAGTTCTTTTTGATTGCTCTTAATATCGGTTAACGCGGCTTTATGGCCAACACCTGGTTTAAGCTCAATCAAGCCCGCATCAGCGAGTAGTAACAGCCCTCGGCCTCCATTAGTTGGGTCGTTTGGAATGGCAATTCTGGCACGGTTTGGTAACTCTTCTAACGAACGGTATTTATTGGAATAAATACCCATGCGCATCAAGATAGATTGGCCAATTGAAACGAGCTGAGAGTTATGACTGCTGTTGAAGTTATCCAAAAAAGGTTGGTGTTGGTAGCTGTTAATATCGATGCTACCGTCACTCAGCGCGGCGTTAGGTGTCACGTAATCAGAGAACTCGATGACTTCAACATTTAGCCCTTGCTTTGCCGCTTCTTTCGCTACCGCTTCAACTACTTGTGCATGTGGCCCAACCGTAGCTCCGACTTTGATTGCTGAATTATCTTTTTCTCCGCAGGCACTTAAGCTGAGCGCAGCTGCGAGAACCCAAGATAACTTTTTGATGTGACCTAAATTTGTCATCGTAACTCCATTTTGTATTTAGACGTCCATACGGCTATCCTATCAGGAATATATAAACGGTCAACGACTAAAACATTGAGGGATCATTTGAAGGTCACAAGGGCTGTAGAGCACGAATTTTATCGAGCAGATGGTTAAGAGAGTTGAAAGGGTTGAAGCAAGAGAGTTTACAAGGGGAATAAGAAGATGAGCTCAGGTGCCAACGGTGTACCCATAGCAACACTTAAAACCATCAGATACAAAAAAGGCGTAGTAGGTACTAACCTGCTTCGCCTTTCGAAATTTGGTGGCCCCTCCCAGACTTGAACTGGGGACCAATCGATTATGAGTCCTACCAGGTTCATTTTTATGAGTATGCAATGCTTGGTAATTTCTTTTAAATTCAAATGTTTATCTGTTTGTCTTTGTTGCGTTAGTTTGCATTGATTTTCATGTCACTTTTCTCTTGTCTGACCCATTAACTGACCTAGCTTTGCTTAGGCAGGAAATCTGTCAATATCATTTTTGGCTGCTTTTAGGTTATGCCTGTTGACCTAGAAAGTTAACTTCGCCAAAAAAGACAAGAGAAAATCAGAATGTTAACTGTTACTAAAATTCAATCCGCGACCAGTAGTAAAAATTCCTATTATCTATGGGATCAATCAGGTCAACGAGGTACAGGGCGTTTGGGAGTAAAAATTTTCACTAGTGGGAAAAAGCAGTTCGTGTTTCGCTACTACCAGCAACAGAAAGAAAAATTTATCTCAATCGGTTTATTCAGTACACGTGCTGGCAGTATGACTCTTACAGAAGCTCGCGAGAAAG
>NZ_JAWOTS010000126.1:0-1666 GCF_033338975.1 Vibrio sp. Vb0349
GGTTCGCGTTTTGTTACCGTATCACTTTTTTATAACAACGTTCCGGACGACCTACCGTGCCGTAGTTTAGATCCGCTTCTAGTTCACCCGAGCTGATCAAATATTCCAAATAACGTCTTGCCGTGGTTCGGCTAGCGCCAATCTTTTCTCCTGCTTCATCAGCCGTTAGTGCGGCTTCACCAACAAACAAGTCGCGAATTTTATCGAGCGTTACGCTATCTATCCCTTTAGGCAAGCGTTTAGGGCAACTGTCCGTTCCTGTATTTGATTGCAACATGCGGTCAACCAAACCTTGATCGAGGCTTTCCGCGACATCCAGCTGTTGGCGCTGAGTGATGTATTTTTTAAGTGCCGTTTCCAAGCGTGGGAACATGACGGGTTTTAACAGATAATCCACCACACCTCCGCGCATCGCTTGCTGTAGTGTGTCGACATCCCGAGCCGCGGTAATCAAAATTACATCACAAGTTTGATTGTTTGAGCGCAGCGTATTTAGTATCTCCAACCCTGTACCATCCGGCAGATAAACATCCATCAAAAGCAGATCTGGCTTGAGCACTTCGAGCTGCATTTCCGCTTCTAATCGCGTCGTTGCAATGCCAACCACATCCAACCCTGCCAATTGGCTCAGGTATTTGTGGTGTAATTCAGCAATGGCAATGTCATCTTCAATGATAATTACTCGCGTTGCCATGTTCATACTTGTTCTTCCTTTGGCAAATACACGGTTATTCGCGTTCCATGTTCTGTGTTTGGTAGCATTTCAACATGCCCGTGATAGCGGGTCGCTAATTGGTTCACTAGGTGCAAACCTACCCCTCTATTTTGTCGAGATTTTGTCGAAATGCCTTTTTTGAAAAGGGTTTGAGGTTCAATGTTCTCTGGCAACCCACATCCGTGATCGCTGACTTCTAAAATCACTTCGTTGCCGTAATCGCTAACCGAGACTTCGATGTTTCGACGCTCTGATGCAACGTTGGATTCATTGCGAATAACGCTCAAAGTCGCATCAAACGCATTGTCGATCAAGTTACCTAAAATGGTGACCAGATCTTCCGAATTTAACCATTCAGAAAGCGGCTCCAAGCGACTGCCCTCCTCGACCACCAGCTGCAAACCCAGTTCTCGTGCTCGCTCTGTTTTTCCCAACAACATACCCGCAATAAGCGGATCTTTTATGGTATCTCGCAAAAACTCGATCATGGCTTGATAATGGGCGGTTTCTTGTCCGATGAGCTTTTGCACAGCCTCAAGCTCACCCATTTGTACTAACCCACTGATCGTATTGAGCTTGTTTCTATGCTCGTGAGTTTGAGAACGCAACAAGTCCGCATATTCTTTGGTTTGCGAGAGCTGCTCCGTAAGCTCGTTGATCTCGTCACGCAAGCGAAAACTTGATACTGCCCCGACAATCTTTCCTTCCACAAAGATGGGTGAGCGGTTCGCAATTAAACGCTTATGATTAAGGAAAATTTCAATGTCGTGATCTTCTTGACCCGTTTCAAGAACGGTATATAAGTCGCTGTCGCGTAATGTATCCGTAAGCGGTTTGTTGAGCGCCTTATCTCTGTCAATGCCGAGAATCTGGCAAGCACTGCGGTTGATGGAACGAAGCACACCTTGTGCGTCAATGCTGAGTACACCTTCTTTGATAGTACTCATGGTG
>NZ_JAWOTS010000127.1:0-1657 GCF_033338975.1 Vibrio sp. Vb0349
CAATGATGCAAAGTGTAGATATCGCCATCATCGGCGGAGGGATGGTTGGGTTGGCGCTTGCCGCCGCATTCAAAGACAGTGACCTGCGTATCGCCGTGATCGAAGGTAGCGTGCCAGATGAAACGTTGAATGAACTGCCTGATGTGCGAGTTTCTGCACTGAGCCGCTCAAGTGAAACCATTTTACGTAAGCTAGGAGCTTGGCAGGGTATTGAGCAACGCCGTGCTTCACCTTACTACGGTATGGAAGTGTGGGAGCAAGACAGCTTCGCAAAAATAGAGTTTGATGCACAAAGTATGGCACAACCTGATTTGGGTCATATCGTTGAAAATCGCGTGATTCAGTTAGCGTTGTTGGAACAAGTGCAAAAGCTAGAGAATGTGACGCTATTCATGCCAGCGCGCTGTGCGACACTCGCGGTCGGTGAACAAGAGAGTTGGTTAACGCTCGATAACGGCCAAGCGATGACAGCGAAGCTGGTGGTGGGCGCAGATGGCGCGAATTCGTGGCTGCGTAACCAGATGGATATTCCTTTGACGCATTGGGACTACGGTCACCATGCGTTGGTTGCTAATGTGAAAACAGCGGATCCGCACCACAGCATCGCGCGTCAGATTTTTACACCTCACGGGCCTTTGGCATTCTTGCCAATGTCTCAACCAAACATGTGTTCTATCGTTTGGTCGACAGAGCCAAACCGAGCGGAAGAATTGCTGGTCATGAGCGATGAAGCGTTCAACAAAACGCTAACCAGCGAATTTGATGCTCGTTTAGGCGTGTGTGAAGTGGTGGGAGGGCTAGCGGCGTTTCCGCTAAAAATGCGTTATGCCCGAGACTTTGTGGTTGAGCGTGTTGCACTGGTTGGCGATGCGGCTCATACCATCCACCCTTTAGCTGGCCAAGGCGTGAACCTCGGCTTATTGGATGCAGCCAGTCTGGCGCAAGAAGTACTGACTCTTTGGAAACAAGGGCAAGACATTGGTAGTAAACGCAATCTGCGTGGCTATGAGCGTTGGCGTAAGGCTGAAGCGGCGAAGATGATTGCGGCGATGCAAGGTTTCCGTGATTTATTCTCTGGTGGCCATCCAGCGAAAAAACTGGTTCGCGGTATTGGCTTGAGTTTAGCGGGACAATTACCGGGTGCTAAAGATGAGATCATGAAGCGTGCACTGGGTTTGAAGGGGCACCTACCAGAACTGGCTCGTCAATAGCTCTGAGTTACATTACCTGAAAATACAAAAGGCTGGATAATCCAGCCTTTGTTTTACTTATCTTTTTGACATCGATGAAGTGCTAAGCGTATGCGCATCGGAGTTTCATTATTTCTTGGTTAATCTCTTTTACCGCTCGAAAATGACGTTGCTCCGCTTTTTCCGGTAGTATCAATTTACCGTTATCAAACTCGAATCTTCCGACCCCGTAAATATAGATTCTTCCCTTAAAAAGACGACTTATATGTTTAGCAATCATACTTGGTGTATAGCGCTTAAACAGTCTCATATTTACTTTCCTTTTCTCTTACCTAGCCCAGTTATTCTACGTTTTGGACGTAAAAATTATTGTGACAGCAATAGTATTAAGTACAGGTGAAATGTATCGCTTTGGAGAATTGTGCTGCCTTAGACAAATTGACAGACTGATATCTCAAATAGCGTGA
>NZ_JAWOTS010000128.1:0-1638 GCF_033338975.1 Vibrio sp. Vb0349
GAAACGAGGGCACTGGTGATGATCATGGCGATAAACAGGGCGATCATTTGTTGTTTGGTCATAACCTTTTTCCTCGATGACTAACTTAGGCTTGAGTGTTCAGCCAGTGTTCTGAATAGTTTGTTGTTGTATTGGATTGAAATGCGCTGGACTCACGTGCAGCGAAAATTGTGGTGTCTTCGTCATTCATCTGTTGCTGATGGCGCTCTTGACCTTGGTCGGCACCTACATTGACATCAACATGGACGAAGTTTTGTTCTTGTAGTTCAGTGCGTAAGCGTTCCGATACTTGCATCAAGGCTTCACGTGTTGCCGCCGTGTTTGCGTTGATCTGTACGCTCAATCGATCGCCCTCAACACGAACGAGTAAATCCAGTCCGCCTAGATCGGGCGGATCGAGACGGATTTTCGCTTCCTGAACACTTTGCTGTGCTTGCAAGGTGACTCGGTCATGCAGCACCTGCATCATCTGCTCGCCCCATTTGCCTGCACTTGTGTCCACTTTCACTGCTGCCCACTCTGAGCCTTGCGTATGAGCATGAGCCACTGTCGCAGCACTCACTGCTTGAGCGGACGGAGCAGAAGTTTGAACGTTCAGTGGTGAAGTCGTTGCTTGCCCTTGCGCTGGTTGGTTCAACAATGCTTGAAAGTCTACGGCAGAGGTGTTCACGCGTGCATTCGCAGAAGTCGTTTGGCTAGTTTGAATATCTTGTTGTTGCGGTGATGTGTTTAACAAGGCATTAGCTTGCGCTGGGCTTGTTGTTTTTGCTTCACCTTTTACTTCCAACGGATTGACTTTGTTGAACGACGCAACCGATTTCTCAGCCATGTTTAGCATGCCTTGCGTCAAGGTTTGCGCTTGCGCTGCAAGGTCTGGTGTTTCAGTTGGTGTTGTTGCACTCAGAAGAACATTCATTCCTGTGGTGTCAACAGCAGCATTTTCTTCCGTTGTTGCAGTTGTCGCCTCTTTGCGCTCTTCGCTTGAGAAAGTTTGTGCAGCAAGGCGAAAGCTTGGTACTGCTTGCTCTGATAATGCGGCGGATTGATTCAGAGGTGCTTGCCCTGAAGCATTGCGCTGCGAAAAGCCTTGAACGTCTTTTGCTTGCGTGATTCGGCCTTCTGAAGCTGGAGCGGCATTTGACGATGGCAGTGAAGAAGAAATCATCATTGTGTCATCTCCATTGTCATCGCTAGTTGATATGCCATGGCACGCTCTTGTTGATCGTTCGCCATGTTCATCTCTTTTTTGAGCTCACCAGTGGCTTTCTCTAATGCAGCAAAAGCATCCGCGTGCACGGATTTAGCACGCTGAATCTCAGGTGCTAATTTGGGATCTTTCAAAAACGGCTTATGACTGATAAGCAGCTCTCGAAGCTGCAAATCATGGCGTTTTAGCGCGTGCCAATCCGCCGTCTTAGTGGCGAATTGGATTAGCTGAGATAAGTGACGGAATCGCTCTGGCGACACTTTATGCTTGTTGTCCAAAATTCATCCAACCTTCACGAATATTACCCATTACACGTTCGACGTTCATTAAACGGTCAGCGTCATTTTGTACGCTTGCGTAGTACAGTTCGACTTGACAGAAGTCGTACAGTTGGCGCAAGTTATCTGCAATTTCGCCACCATTTTCGTCAT
>NZ_JAWOTS010000129.1:0-1624 GCF_033338975.1 Vibrio sp. Vb0349
ACGAAAAAAACTATCCTTGAGATCGCATTAAAATATCAATTTGATTCCCAACAATCTTTTACACGTCGATTTAAGTACATTTTTAAGGTTACACCAAGTTATTATCGGCGTAATAAATTATGGGAATTGGAGGCAATGCACTGAGAGATCCCCTCATAATTTCCCCAAAACGTAACCATGTGTGAATAGATTTTGAGTAAGCAGGGTTGCAGCCACGAGTGAGTCTTCCCTTGTTATTGTGTAGCCAGAATGCCGCAAAACTTCCATGCCTAAGCGAACTGTTGAGAGTACGTTTCGATTTCTGACTGTGTTAGCCTGGAAGTGCTTGTCCCAACCTTGTTTCTGAGCATGAACGCCCGCAAGCCAACATGTTAGTTGAAGCATCAGGGCGATTAGCAGCATGATATCAAAACGCTCTGAGCTGCTCGTTCGGCTATGGCGTAGGCCTAGTCCGTAGGCAGGACTTTTCAAGTCTCGGAAGGTTTCTTCAATCTGCATTCGCTTCGAATAGATATTAACAAGTTGTTTGGGTGTTCGAATTTCAACAGGTAAGTTAGTTGCTAGAATCCATGGCTCCTTTGCCGACGCTGAGTAGATTTTAGGTGACGGGTGGTGACAATGAGTCCGTGTCGAGCGCTGATTTTTTCGGCCTTTAGAGCGAGATTTATACAATAGAATTTGGCATGAGATTGGATTGCTTTTAGTCAGCCTCTTATAGCCTAAAGTCTTTGAGTGACTAGATGACATATCATGTAAGTTGCTGATAGGTTTCCAGTTTTCCGCTCCTAGGTCTGCATATTGTACTTTTCCTCTTACTCGACTTAACCAGTACCAACCCAGCTTCTCAACGGATTTATACCATGGCACTTTAAAGCCAGCATCACTGACAATGAGCGGTGTGGTGTTACTCGGTAGAATGCTCGCAAGGTCGGCTAGAAATTGGTCATGAGCTTTCTTTGAACATTGCTCTGAAAGCGGGAACGCTTTCTCATAAAGAGTAACAGAACGACCGTGTAGTGCGACTGAAGCTCGCAATACCATAAGCCGTTTTTGCTCACGAATATCAGACCAGTCAACAAGAACAATGGGCATCTAATTACCTGAACAGATAAAGCTGGCATGCCAACGGTATACAGCGAGTCGCTCTTTGTGCAAGTGACGATTACCTAACAATCTGTCGATTCGTTTGATGTTATGTTTTGTTCTCGCTTTGGTTGGCAGGTTACGGCCAAGTTCGGTAAGAGTGAGAGTTTTACAGTCAAGTAAGGCGTGGCAAGCCAACGTTAAGCTGTTGAGTCGTTTTAAGTGTAATTCGGGGCAGAATTGGTAAAGAGAGTCGTGTAAAATATCGAGTTCGCACATTTTGTTGTCTGATTATTGATTTTTGGCGAAACCATTTGATCATATGACAAGATGTGTATCTACCTTAACTTAATGATTTTGATAAAAATCATTAGGGGATTCATCAGAACAAAGCTTTCCTTTACTAAAGTAAGCAGCGAGTATTTAGAAGATGTAACATTTTCAAATGCCGAGCTTTCTTACGTTAGTTTTGACGGTGTATACATGAGCGGGATGTATTTTGAAGACACTATACTCATGTCTAGTTCCTTCGGCAGCCATG
>NZ_JAWOTS010000130.1:0-1623 GCF_033338975.1 Vibrio sp. Vb0349
CGAACACCATCCGCGTCAAATTCCTTGTTTCATTACGCATACCAATGAACAAACGCATGAAGTGATCCGCAATAACCTAGATCGTAGCCCAATGTACGCAGGTGTGATCGAAGGAATTGGCCCACGTTACTGTCCGTCTATCGAAGACAAAGTGATGCGCTTTGCGGATAAGAACAGCCACCAAATTTTCATTGAACCTGAAGGTCTTACCACGCACGAGTTATACCCGAATGGTATTTCCACCAGCTTGCCGTTTGATGTTCAAGTTCAAATCGTTCGTTCAATGAAAGGCTTCGAGAACGCACACATTGTTCGTCCTGGTTACGCGATTGAGTACGATTTCTTCGATCCACGTGATTTGAAGCAAACTTACGAGACTAAATTCATCCGTGGTCTATTCTTTGCTGGCCAAATCAACGGTACAACAGGCTACGAAGAAGCTGCGGCACAAGGCTTAATGGCGGGCTTGAACGCAAGCTTGTACAGCCAAGGCAAAGAAGGCTGGAGCCCGCGCCGTGACCAAGCATACATGGGCGTTCTGATTGATGATTTGTCGACCATGGGTACCAAAGAACCGTACCGCATGTTCACTTCTCGCGCGGAATACCGCCTATTGCTTCGAGAAGACAACGCCGACCTTCGTTTGACAGAAAAAGCTCGTGAACTTGGCTTGATTGATGATGTTCGTTGGGCGCGTTTCAACGAAAAAATCGAGAACATGGAAACCGAGCGTCAGCGTCTGAAGTCTACTTGGGTAAACCCAAACTCGGCGGGCATTGATGAACTGAACAAACTGCTGAAAACGCCAATGGCGCGTGAAGCAAGTGGTGAGGATCTTTTGCGTCGTCCAGAGATCTCATACTCACAATTGACTCAACTTGATGCCTTTGCTCCTGCTCTTGAAGATCAACAAGCGGCAGAACAAGTAGAAATTCAGGTGAAATACGACGGTTACATCAAGCGTCAGCAGGAAGAGATCGAAAAATCACTTCGCCACGAACACACAAAACTGCCTGCGGATTTGGATTACAAAGACGTAAAAGGTTTGTCGAACGAAGTGGTTGCGAAACTGAGCGAAGCCAAACCGGAAAGTATTGGCATTGCTTCGCGTATTTCCGGCATTACGCCTGCAGCGATTTCAATTCTTCTTGTGCATCTGAAGAAGCACGGCTTGCTGAAAAAAGGCGAGGAAGAGTAATGAGTGCACTACGAACCAAGCTTGATTCACTGATTGCACAGACCGATTTAGACGTTTCAGAAAAACAACGAGAGCAGTTAGTCGGTTACGTCGAGCTGCTCGATAAGTGGAACAAAGCGTACAACATAAAGACGGTTCGCGAGACGCGAGAGATGTTAGGGAAACATATCCTTGATAGCATCGTGGTCGGCACGCATCTGCAAGGTGAACGTTTTATCGATGTGGGCACTGGCCCAGGATTGCCAGGTATTCCTTTGGCGATCATGCATCCGGAGAAAACGTTCTTTCTGCTCGATAGCCTCGGTAAGCGCATCCGTTTTATCAAGCAAGTTGTCCACACGTTAGGTTTGAAAAACGTGACACCAATTCAAAGTCGCGTCGAAGAATTCCAACCTGAAGAAAAATTTGATGGCGTTTTGAGTCGA
>NZ_JAWOTS010000131.1:0-1613 GCF_033338975.1 Vibrio sp. Vb0349
GCAGCTTGGTGTTGATGACATGTACCAAATTGCGGCTGCACACGGTCGTGGTGTTACAGCATTGCTTGAGCGTGCGCTAGCTCCATTCTTTGATGATTTACTAACAAGTGAATCAGAAGAAGGTGAGATTGAAGATCTGACAGAATTTGAAGACGCTGAAATTGCACCAGACGAATACACTGAAGAAGAGGCGGAAGCGGAGTTCCAACGTCTACAAGAACAGCCAATCAAACTGGCAATCATTGGTCGTCCAAACGTTGGTAAGTCGACGTTAACCAACCGTATTCTTGGTGAAGAACGTGTTGTGGTATACGACATGCCAGGCACAACTCGTGACTCAATCTACATTCCTATGGAACGTGATGGCCGTGAGGATGTAATCATTGATACTGCGGGTGTACGTCGTCGTGGTCGTATTAACGAAACGGTTGAGAAATTCTCCGTTGTTAAAACGTTGAAAGCCGTCGAAGACGCAAACGTAGTGCTATTGGTTATCGACGCACGTGAAAACATCTCTGACCAAGACTTGAGCCTGCTAGGTTTTGCATTGAACGCCGGTCGTTCAATCGTACTAGCGGTAAACAAGTGGGATGGTCTAGATAACGAAGTAAAAGAGAACGTGAAGAAAGAGCTAGACCGCCGCCTAGGTTTCGTTGACTTTGCTCGCATTCACTTTATTTCTGCACTGCACGGTACTGGTGTTGGTCACTTGTTTGAGTCTATCCAAGAAGCGTACAAGTCGGCAACGACACGTGTTGGTACCTCTGTTTTGACTCGTATCATGAAGATGGCGACTGATGATCACCAACCGCCAATGGTTCGTGGCCGTCGTATCAAGCTAAAATACGCGCACGCAGGTGGTTACAACCCACCAATCGTCGTGATTCACGGTAACATGGTTCGTGAACTTCCGGATTCATACAAGCGTTACTTGATGAACTACTTCCGCAAGTCACTGGAAATTATGGGTACGCCAATTCGTATCAACTTCCAGAATAGCGAAAACCCGTTTGAGAATCGTGCGAACAAGCTAACTTTGTCTCAAGAGCGTAAGCGTAAACGTATGATGTCTGTGGTTAAAAACCGCAAAAAATAATTTAAGCATTTGAAGATACCCAAGTTTTTACTTGGGTATTTTTTTATCTGTTTTTTGCAACCTCTAAAAGTGATGTGAGATGTGTCCTTTTCTAAACCTTACTTTCATCATTATCACAATGTTCTTCTGCGCGGTTTTTCTCTAGTGATATTAGTGATGACGTGCAGATTCCTGTATCTTCAAATGCTCAGCACACAACCTTAACTTCTTACATTCACAAAGATAAGCAAAGCATGACGATTACCGCGACACAAACCCGTTTCTGCCATCAAACTTGGCAGTTGGACGCTCAGATTCAACTCGTTCAAAACCACAATGAAGTGACCTACGTAGTCACCGACGTGACTCCGTTTCATCCCGTTAGCCATATCTGGCCTGATCATCCCGCGGATAAAGGCATCTTAGTATTTAATGATCAACAACTTGAAGTGATTGATTGTCAAGTTGGTGCCATTGAAGTGGCAACCGGAGAGGTATTTGTTGGAGCGGCAATCCCTGTAAAGCGCGATACAGAAGG
>NZ_JAWOTS010000132.1:0-1601 GCF_033338975.1 Vibrio sp. Vb0349
ACTCTTTGATCAAAAAGCGTACCTCTGCTTCATGCTCACCTGAAACAATCGTAAACGGATGCGGATCTTCATTACCAAAACGCACATAAGCAAACTGCCCAGCTTTGTGTCCTTGCCAAGGTTTTCCTTGACCGTTATTGCTTGGCGCCAAAGTCAGCTCCATCACTCGCGCTTGAGGGAAGTAGCGAGTCGACACCACTTTGGCGGGATGGCGATTTGCTCGTCCGACAAAACCAAGCAAGCTATAAACGGCAGCTGCAGAGCCCATCAAGGCAAAGCCCAAAGCAAAGAAATGAATTGGTTCACCCCAGTACGCGTGCTTGATCAGCAAAACGGAGTGAACAGCAATCATCAAATACACTGCCGCCATTAAACGATGCGACAACTTAAATGGCTTGTATTTAACAACCGTCCACAATGACACCACGAGCAATGCTAAGAGCAGGTAAAAACCCCACTCCCCCAAACCAAGCCCCACATCGCGCAACTCTTTGACCCAGAGTTCTAAACCGACAAAGTTGTTCCCAGAAGGCCCAACCCCGGTGTGTTTGATTGGTTTTTCGAGCACTCCTGCCGACACTAGCCATTTTGGCACTTTATACGTCAACCAATGCACGACTCCAAGGCTACCCCCCGCAATACCGAGCCATTTATGCACACGATAGGCCTTATCCATCCCGTGAACCCATTGCTCGATCACAGGTAAGCGCAGCGCCAACACCATCGCAATAGACATCAAAGCCAACGACAAAACACCAGAATATTGAATAAGCGCGGAGCGCCATTGGAAGAATTGGGTCGAGGACAGCAGTTGCGGTTCACTCATCCACCACAACACAGACACGGCGGCAATTATCATCCATACAAAATTTCGTACAGTTTTCATGAACATCACTCTCAAATTGACGACAACTCTAGTTTAGTTTTTCTAGCGTAATGCAACGTCAATATTCGTAAAGTTGAGTAAACCCACAATATACCTAAGGTCAATAACAAACTTGGAGGTATTGCGCAGAATCCTACAGAAAATCGACAGGGATTTAACAGTGGTTAGAGTATTCACTCGTTATAGTTTGCTTAACATCGCCAAAGTGCGAATCAAAACCAAAAGAACGAAGAACACCACGCATGAAAAAGTTATTCCTGTTGGTTGGGCTGATGGTTTGCTCAACTGTTAGTTACGCCTCCAAATTAAACGAAGACATCTCCCTCATCGAGAAACAAACATCTGGGCGAATTGGAGTGTCAGTCTGGGATACACAAACGGACGAGCGTTGGGATTATCGCGGAGACGAACGTTTCCCATTAATGAGCACATTCAAAACGTTAGCGTGTGCCACCATGCTAAGCGACATGGACAGCGGCAAACTCAACAAAAATGCCACAGCGAAAATCGATGAACGCAATATTGTGGTTTGGTCTCCGGTGATGGATAAACTGGCTGGACAAAGCACACGCATCGAACACGCTTGTGAAGCCGCCATGTTGATGAGCGACAACACCGCCGCGAACTTAGTGCTAAATGAAATTGGTGGTCCTAAAGCGGTCACGTTGTTTTTGCGCTCTATTGGCGACAAAGCAACGCGACTTGACCGATTGGA
>NZ_JAWOTS010000133.1:0-1601 GCF_033338975.1 Vibrio sp. Vb0349
TTTAGCAACCTCGGTACGCGACTCATCGGTGTACACTTCAATATCATCACCCACGCTTGCCGCTGGGAATAGACCACATATCCCGCGAGCCTTAAGCAATCCTTCACGTTCAACTCGATCAAGCAACTCATTGGCATCATGGAACAGACGCTGAGCCTCCTCACCCACCTCTTCATGTTTGAAGATTGTCGGGTATTTTCCTACCAGCGACCACGTCATGAAAAACGGCGTCCAGTCGATATACTTGCGTAAGGTTGCGACATCAAAATCATCGAAAATATGGAGGCCTGGTTTTGCAGGAACTGGTGGCGTGTATGCATCCCAATCTATCGCGACTTTGTTTACACGCGCTTGTTCTAAAGTGACAGGCTTAGTACGCGGCTTCTTACGATTGTGTTGGTCACGAACACGCTCATAATCCGCATCCAGTTTTTCTATAAAGGCAGGTCGACGTTCATCGGAGAGTAATGACGAACAAACCCCTACTGCGCGCGACGCATTGTTTACGTAAACCACCGGATTTTTGTAGTTCTGCTCAATCTTAACGGCGGTGTGCGCTTTGGATGTGGTAGCTCCACCAATCAGAAGCGGAAGATCAAAATTGAGACGTTCCATCTCTTTAGCAACATGAACCATTTCATCCAGAGATGGGGTAATCAACCCTGACAAACCGATAATATCAACGTTCTCTTCTAGCGCGACTTTTAAGATCTTTTCGCACGGTACCATCACGCCAAGATCGATGATCTCGTAGTTATTACACTGCAATACAACGCCTACAATGTTTTTGCCGATGTCGTGCACGTCACCCTTCACTGTCGCCAACAAAATTTTTCCGTTACTGCTACCGGATTGTTTTTCGGCGTTAATAAAAGGCTCTAAATGTGCGACAGCTTGCTTCATTACACGTGCAGATTTCACTACTTGAGGTAAGAACATCTTACCCTCACCAAATAGGTCACCCACCACGTTCATGCCATCCATCAAAGGGCCTTCAATCACTTCAAGTGGTTTTGCCGCATTCACACGTGCTTCTTCAGTGTCTGCGACAATGAACTCTGTGATCCCTTTAACTAACGCATGCTCTAAACGTTTTGCGACAGGCCAAGTTCGCCACTCAAGCGCAGAGGCATCTTCTTCTTTGCCAACGCCTTTATCTGCGTACTCAGCCGCGATATCCAACAATCTTTCTGTAGCGTCATCTCGACGGTTAAGCACAACGTCTTCTACTGCTTCTCGTAATTTTTCTGGTACGTTGTCATAAATTTCGAGCTGCCCCGCGTTCACAATGCCCATATCCATACCGTTTTTAAAACAGTGATAAAGGAATACGGCATGGATTGCTTCACGAACGTAGTTATTACCGCGGAAAGAGAAAGACACGTTCGACACGCCACCGGAAATCATCGCGTGTGGCAAATCGCGCTTGATGTGCGCTACAGCTTCAATGAAATCAACAGCATAGTTGTTGTGCTCATCAATACCCGTTGCGACGGCAAAAATGTTCGGGTCAAAAATAATGTCTTCTGGCGGGAAGCCAACTTCGTCTACCAAAATACGATAAGCATTTGTACAGATTTCTAGCTTGGGCGCGCGCGTTT
>NZ_JAWOTS010000134.1:0-1600 GCF_033338975.1 Vibrio sp. Vb0349
CGTGAACAACAAGTCGATGGATCCATTGCTGGCTTACTCATGTAACGCCTGTGACCAGTGCACCATCGTGTGTCCGAAAGACTTCCCGATGAAGGAAATGTTCCTAGGCGCACGTACTGACTTTGTTAAGGCAAACAATGGTGAATCACCAATGCCGGGTCATAAAGCGATCAATATGCACCAGAAACTGGGCTTCTCAAAAATCTTCACTATGGCAAAACGAGCGGTATCGACAAAATGAGTAATAAAGTATTTATGCCAGGATGCAGTTTGCCATCCTATTCACCAGAAGGCGTAGCGGCCATTGCGAGCTACCTAAAAGAAGTATTCCCAGAAATGGGCGCAGTACAGAAATGCTGTGGCAAACCTACCGCGGCTATCGGTCAAACAGAGAAATTCAAAGAACGCTACGGCCAGCTTCAAGCAGACTTCGACAAGCTAGATGCACAAGAAGTCATCGTGGCGTGCCAAAGCTGCTACGGCATGAGCAAGAAGTCTGTCGGCACACAAAAGCCGGTTTCATTATGGAAACTGCTTCCAGAAATCGGTTTGCCAGAAGCGCTACGCGGCAAATCAAAAAACAGGGACGTGGTGTTTACCAGTCATGATTCGTGTTCGACTCGCTACGAGAGAGAACTTCGAGACGGCATTCGCTGGATCTTAAACGAGCTTGGCTACAAAACCTCTGAACCAGAACACACACGTGAAAACACGCGCTGTTGTGGTTTCGGCGGCATGGTTGTACCTGCAAACCCAGACGTGGCAACACGCGTAATCAAGCGCCGTGTTGAAGAGTTCGAGACAGACTACGTCGTGGTTTATTGCTCAGCTTGTCGTGCATCCATGATGGGTGTTGGTACGAAATCTTGGCACATTCTGGATCTGATGTTTGGCCCTGTGATCATGCAAGGCGATGAACCGCCAGTCAACGTACTCGCTAGCCCTGTGAAAGCTTGGTTCAACCGCTACAAATCAAAAGCGGGTCTGATCAAGTGTATGTCTGTATAGCTATCTCTTTTTAATTATTAGGTTTAAGTGAAGTTGAACTTATGAAATTCGTAAAAATCGCTCTTATTGTCGCTGTTGTAGCTATTGCTCTGTTCGCGGCTAAACAAACCGGCATTCTTGAAATCATCACAGACATCAAGAGCCTACAAGATTGGATCGCCAGCTTTGGTGTGTGGGGCTACGCCGTATTCGTGGCAGCATTCGTGCTTGCATGTGTTTTCCTACTGCCGGGCAGCGCGGTCGCCATTGTGGCAGGTATCGTATTTGGCCCTAGCAAAGGCGTTATCTTAGCTCTGTTTTCTGCAACGCTTGGCGCAGTAGCGGCATTCATCGTGGCACGTTTCCTACTGCGCAACACCATCATGAAAAAGTTTGGCGACAACCCAATCTTCAAGAAAATCGATGACGGTGTAGCAGCAAATGGTACAAGCTTCTTAATTCTGACTCGTCTTGTGCCTGTCTTCCCTTTCAGCCTACAAAACTACGCTTACGGTCTAACCAGCCTAAACCTAAGCACTTACGCACTGGTTTCTCTACTGACAATGGCGCCAGGCGCATTCATCTTCGCTTACATGGCGGGGGATATTGCGAC
>NZ_JAWOTS010000135.1:0-1594 GCF_033338975.1 Vibrio sp. Vb0349
GTTCTGAATCAATCGCCGTTTCTTTTTCGATAATAGAGGCAAGGATCAGCGCTTCATACTTGTCTTTGAGAGGCAGCTTCTCCTGACGAGCGTTCCAGTTCGCATCCAGTATTTTATTTAACTTGGAATGTGCACGCTTTAGCAACTGACTTTCGCTCGCACCAGCGGTGTAGTGGTACGTTTCAGCCAAAAACAAGCCTTCAAGCTTATCACGTTCAATACCAAGCTTCTGTGCCATCTCTTTTTCTGACAACCCTGAAAGGTCGTGTTGAACATACGGTGCGCTTTGAAGTTGCTCTAACCACTCAGAAAAACGACTACCTTCAACAAACGTGATGGCAAATTGATGTTCTTTGCCTGTATTGAGTAGCTCTAACGCCTCGTAAAGCGATACATTTGGCTCGAGTTGGTAAGTGCCTGCTCGTACTTGAAGAAGCTCTGGGTAAAGATGGGGCATTAAGCGAGTGTAATCAGACGCTTTTATGATGTTCTCTTTCACCAAATCGCGCATTACACGATGAAAGCTTGTGCCGTTTTCGACAGTGAACAGTTGAGGTTGCTCAATTAAAATTGGCGAGTTAACGTATTGCTTTGTTTGTGAAACAACGTAAAAAAACCCTGCTGCGCTTATCACAGCGATCAGCACAACAAAAGCCAACAGTTTTTTAATCACGTATTTAAATTCCCTTGCAGTCGTTGAGTCAGTTTTCCTATCGGAAAGACAGTTTTGTGGTTATTGGAGGCTGTAATGCTCGTGACAGGTGCAACACCTAGTAGTGAGTTGCACATCCATACTTCATCCGCAGAAAGCAGTTCCATCAGAGAAAAGTCCCCTACTTCAACTTCGGTATTATTGGCCTCAAAAAATTCAAGCACCTTACGACGCATCACGCCTGCGACGCCAGACAAATTTAAGCTAGGCGTATAAACCTTGTTATCTTTAACCCAAAAAAGGTTTGCCATTGTAGTTTCAATGACATGATTTTGCACATTTAACGTCACTGCATCGGCAAAGTTAGAATGCTCAATTTCAGCCTTCGCAAGCACTTGTTCTAAGCGATTGTTGTGTTTATGCCCTGCCAGCAAAGGCTGAATTCCGAGACGGGTTTCGCATACCCCCAGATTCACCCCATTTTGTTGCCAGTCGACATAATGGACAGGAAATGCAAAGTTCGAGATGGTCACCATTGGGCACTCAATGCCCTTAGTGCCATACCCTCTTCCACCGATTCCGCGGCTAATGTGAATTTTGATTCCAGCGTGTTCATCTTTCAGGGTAGCCAAGTGAGCCCACTCGGAAACTATACTCCAGTCAGGTAAAGGAATATGAAGTGTTTTGAGACATGCTTCCAAACGTTCAACATGCGCTTGCCAGTACTCTAGCTCGCCGTTTTTAGTCTGGATAGTAGTAAAGCAACCGTCTCCATATTGAAAAGAGCGATCACCTAATGAAACCTGTGTTTGTGGAACTCCATTTACCCAAAACATTAGAACACCCTTAGGTTACAGACGACAAATAAAAGAAAACGGCTCAATGCTAAGCATCGAGCCGTTAGAATACAAGTTTCGCGGTCTTAAAACCTTATTAGAGATT
>NZ_JAWOTS010000136.1:0-1592 GCF_033338975.1 Vibrio sp. Vb0349
CGGGCAATGGTGCGGTGTCGCTTTGTTCGGGATTAAAGTACACGAACTTTACACCGAGATGACGAATCATCTCGATCTGTTCCTGGTCTTTAATTTTAAAGCTATTGAGTAGGAAGGGGTGATCGTTCCACTTTAGCGGAAGGCGGATATGTAATCCCGGCTGAAGACGATCCACTGTAAGTTTAATTGCTGCCACTTTTTCACTACTATTAAGTTTTCACGATAAACCAAGAATAGTAGTAGATTCTGTAAATAAATTCATCAATAAGAACTCACAAGTGCGAGTCATTCGCGTTAAGAACCAATGTGTTGTTCATAATTTGAATCAAGCTCATACCTGAGTATCAATCAGAGTCTTGTTTTAATACTCGATCCGCATGACGCAGTTTTAGCTTGGCTTCGAAGACAGGTTTTTCTATGTGTTCCTGTTTTTTTACTAACCCCATTAACGTTTGCACAGCCGCTCGCGCCATATCACTAATAGGGAAATGCACCGCAGATACCGTCGGGTACAAACTTTCACATAGGTCTACACTGTCAAAACTGGTCAAAGAGATTTGCTCCGGCACCAAAATTTTATGCTCATGAAGATATTGCATCGCCCCAACCGTCATTTCTTCGCTGCATGAAAATACAGCAGTTACCTCTGGGTGACGTTTCAAAATGGAAGCCATCGCATCATAACCGCTTTGTCTGCCGTAATTCCCTTCTTCACACCAACTTTCATCAATGTCGATGCCTGCTGTTTTCATTGCATCAACATAGCCAAGCTTTCTGAGCAAACTATTGTGACGTAGGGATGGTCCGGTAATACAGGCAATGTTTTTATGACCACCAGCGATTAAGTGCTCAACAGCGATACGACTTGCATGGTGGTGATTAAACGTAATGCAGCGCTCTTCAATCCCTTCAACATAACGATCGAGAAGCACAAAAGGCGTAGGAAGTTTTGCTAACTCACGTAGATCATCATCGGATAAATAGCGACTATGCAGAACATAGCCATCGCAACGAAGATCGTTGAAACGCTGAATCGCTTCTTTCTCTCCTTCAGCAGAATGATGGCCTTGCGCAGTGATGAGAAACTTCTTATGAATGTCTAATTCTGTTTGCACTTGCTCCATCATTTCACCGAAAAATCCACCGGTGTAATAAGTCACCAACAAACCGACCATATTACTTGACGATGTTGCAAGAGAACGGGCGATCGCACTTGGACGGTAATTCAATTGCGCCATGGCTTGTTCTACTTTTTTTCTAGTTTCTTCACGAAACTTTCCTTCCCCATTAATGATGCGAGAAACGGTAGAACGATTTACACCGGCGAGTTCGGCGACATCTTTAATCCTTGCCATAATGCTAATGAATCCAACTGCTAATAAATAATGAATGTTTTTATTCGAAAAATGGCTGCCAGCAATTCGTAAGGTGACTATAGGGGTCGAATCTGGCAGCCTTAATCATACACCTACAACTTGGCTGGTAGAAACGAGTGCGGAGTAATCCGTGACGGCTATACCATGCTGCGCCAATTGCTCTTTTAGAATGGGAGATGTGAGCACTTGTAGCTCTAACTCTCTTTGCAGTGCATA
>NZ_JAWOTS010000137.1:0-1592 GCF_033338975.1 Vibrio sp. Vb0349
TATTGCGTAATATCGTGGTGCTTAACAACGGCAAAGAAATTACGTTAGATATGTTGCCACCGCCGCTGAATCAACCATTAGATAGGCCATCTGTATCTAAACTGATTGAGCCAAAAGCGATGACTGTTTCAGAGATCATGCCGCTATGGATGACAGAGAAAATGGCGATTGAACAAGCGATTGAGGCGTGTGACGGTAATATTCCAAGAGCCGCTGGGTATCTTGATGTCAGTCCGTCAACGATTTACCGCAAACTACAAGCATGGAATGGTAAAGAAGAGCGGCAGAAGGTGTAAGCATGACGATATTGAATCAACAAAAAATAGATGAACTGTCGATGGAAATCGGCAGTGATAACGTGCCTGTTTTGCTCGATATTTTTTTGGGTGAGATGGATACGTACATCGACAACTTGTCGCAGTTAGAAGGTTCAGAGCGCTTAATGTATTTGAAAGAGATCAGCCATGCGCTAAAAAGCAGTGCTGCGAGTTTCGGAGCCGACAGTTTGTGTGAGTTAGCGATGTCTATCGATAAAAAAGCCAAATCTGGTGAGTTAGTTGAACAGGGTAGTGAGGTTAACACTATGCTTGATCGCTTGAATGAAACACGCGACGCGTATCGCTCTTGGACTCAATAAAGTCTTTACTTTTTAAACACAAAGCCCTTCCATATTGGAAGGGCTTTGTCGTATCAACGTTGGCAGTCTCAAGTGGCTACTTAGCGAGTAGTTGGTTTTCTATCGCTGCTTTCAACTTATCTCGGTCGTGACGCCAATCTCGGTTGGTTGAGGCTAATGATTCGGTAACGACGTTCCATTGTTCCAACACTTTCTGGTCCGTTTCTTCGGCAAGGACGACATCGATTCTTCGTCCTTGGCACGCACGTTCACACCATTCCAGCTTTTGCGCCATCGACATTCGACCTGCTGGGCCGTATTCTGGGCTGAGGTTAGCAACGAATATCACCTTCGCTTTTCGGTTTGCTGCAATGGCTTTGCCCAGCTCAGGCAATAACAATGGCGGCATAATACTGGTGAGGAAACTGCCTGGGCCAAGACTGATTGCATCGGCTTCTGCCAGAGCAGTAACGGCTTCTTTAGTGGCTGGAACTTCTGGTGAAAGATCTAAGCGACGTAAGTCAGTTTCCATCTCATCCACATTGGTTTCACCTGTGACCCATTGACCGTTCACTGAAAGTGCAGACAAATCCGAAGGGTGCTCTGACATTGGCAGAATATTGACATCAACCTTAAGCATGTTTCGGATCAGATTGATTGCATCCAGCGGTCGAACCGACAAGTTATCCAATGCTGTTAGCATCAAATTGCCAAGGTTGTGGCCGTCCAGCTCTCCCGTACCTTTAAAGCGGTATTCAAACATCATCGAACTGATAGATGGTTCAGTGATTAGCTGGTTGATGCAGTTTCTGGTGTCTCCCCAAGCGATGCCACCTTGGCAGTGACGAATACGCCCAGTTGAACCACCATTGTCGGTTGTGGCAACAATGCCCGTAGCATTGCTGCCAAAGTCTTTTAAAGCGGCTAACATTCGACCTAAGCCATGACCACCGCCAACAGCGACCACTTTTTTATC
>NZ_JAWOTS010000138.1:0-1590 GCF_033338975.1 Vibrio sp. Vb0349
TACTGCCGCCAGTGCAACTGGATGTTGCGTTCGACTTGGTTATCGCAAGAGTTGCTGCATACTTTTAGCGAAGAAATCGACACCATCAGTTTGCATCCAGACACAGGTGGTCGATTCGAGATTTTCTGCAATGGCCAGCAAATTTGGGAACGTAAGAAGGACGGCGGTTTTCCTGAGGCAAAAGTACTAAAACAGCGCGTAAGAGACATTATCGACCCAGAGCGCGATCTCGGTCATTCCGATACAAAATAAGGGAACACTCGGTTCCCTTATTTAAATCATTTTCGTAGCGACTAACCTTAGTTGGCCGTTAAATCGTCGTCTGCGCCAGCACTTCACCTTCTGGCGTTTGAACACTGAGCATATTCCCATCCAGTAATCCAAAGCTTCTTGGTAAACCGTTACGCGGGAAGGTCATTGAACCGGGGTTAAAGATCACCACACCCTCTTTCATTTCGGCTACGGGAACATGCGTATGACCATGAGCGATGATGTCACCCTCTCGCAAAGGCGGTCTTTTATCGCTGTTGTACAAATGGCCATGCGTCAGAAAGATTCGCTTACCAGACTCTAGCAATACCCACGCGTAATCCATCATCATTGGGAAGTTCAGCAGCATTTGATCTACTTCGCTGTCACAATTACCGCGTACGGAGATGATTTGCTGACTGTATTGGTTGAGAAGCTCCGCCACTTGGGGCGGGTTATACCCTTCCGGAATCGGGTTGCGTGGTCCGTGGTTCAACGTGTCACCCAACAGCACCAAATGCTTTGCACCTGATGCTAGGAATAACTTGATGGTTTCTTCGGTTGCTGGCAAAGAGCCATGCAGGTCTGAGGCAAAAAATAGTTTCACGACGTTGTCTCCTCAAAATGTATGAGGCTATTCTACGGCATTCTGACGTATGCTCAACCGACTTCCCGATTACTGATGACGCACAGTCTCAATCAGCATTGGTAGCAAATGGAACCAAGCAAAATATCCGGCACCGACTAAAACTAATGTCCAAAAAACCATCGAAATGAACTTCGACTTCGCTAAATGGTGTAACGGGTCCGGTTCCCCACACCCTGGACATGTGTGAGCACGTTTCGATATTTGTTTCTCACACACAGGGCAAGAGACTAAAGGCATGATTTAAATTCCTCAACTATATGCTTAGGGCACAAAGAATAGCGCCTGTGAAAATATATGCAACATCACTAATAATCAATATCTTAGAGATTGACGCATGTCGCTGACTTGAGAAAAATATTACGCATGTTACTTACACAGTTTAGCCATCCTCTCTGACCATGCCATTAATTACGATATTGTTGTAACTCACCATGCCGATCACTTCGCCATCTTCAATCACGGGCGCGCGGCTGATCCCAAATCGCTCAAACAGACGAGCACAGTATTTGACGTTCATATCTGGATCGACACACAAAGCAGGCTTAGTCATGATTTCGTAGATATTGGTGCGCTGAGGGGCACGGTTATTTGCCAACACTTTCTTCGCAATATCATTCATTAGCACAATGCCGTATTCGTCGTTGTCATCGCGCTTTTTGACCACCAGCGCTTTCACTTGATACTTCTTTGCT
>NZ_JAWOTS010000139.1:0-1589 GCF_033338975.1 Vibrio sp. Vb0349
ACCTGCCCAATCGCAACCGGAAGCGAACCCAATCTGTAACTTAGAAAAACTGCCCGGCGGATGGTCACAAAGTGACATGACCGATGAAGCGCAATCATTGCTTGATGTGGTACTCGCGCAAATGAACACTTCCGCTAAGTTAAAGCAAATCCTCAGTGTTCGCACTCAGGTGGTAAGCGGCATGAATTACGCGATTGAATTTGAAATGGATAATGGCGAAATCTGGAATACGATTGTCTACCGCTCGTTAGACGACGAAATCAAAATGACGCAACCTGCAAAGCTTGGACGCTTCTGCTCATAATATGCAGACATAAAAAATGGCTCCCGATTGGAGCCATTTTTATGCACGATGTTCTGTTCAGCCCATCACATTCATCAGAACTAAGCCGTGGCGATATTAGCTTTAGGCAACTTAATCGAAATCAACGTTGTCAGCGCCAAGAAAGCGAAAGAGACCCACAAACACGCCGCTAGTCCTGCTTCTTGGTAAATCCACCCCGACAATACCGTGCCAATCAAACGTCCCATGGTGTTGGCCATGTAGTAAAAACCGACATCCAACGACACGCCGTCGCCTTTGACATAGCTCACAATCAGATACGAATGCAGCGAAGAGTTAATGGCAAAGACCGCACCAAAAATCATCAGCCCAACCACAATCACGATTTCCGGCTGCCAACCAATTTGTACTCCGTAAGCAATCCCGCCCGTGATTAAGGCAAGAATCCCCGCCCACACCAATGCCGCACTTCCATCGGGCACGCGACCTTGCGCTTTACCCGTAATGCGCGGCGCAAAACCTTGCACAAAGCCATACGCGATCACCCATGATGCTAGAAAGCTACCAACCCACAAGTGATCCCAGCCAAATACGCTGCCGAGATAAACCGGCAAAGCCACTACAAACCAGACATCCCGCGCACCAAACAGGAACATGCGCGCTGCGGACAAGATGTTGACCGATTCAGACTTAGAAAAGATGTGGCTAAACTTAGGCTTATTTTTCGCTTTGCCCATGTCGGCTTCTAGCCAGATCATGCTGAAAATGAACACTACCGCGAGCACACTCGCCATAATAAACATCGAGTTTTGGAAACCCACCCAAGACAACAACAAGCCACCGACAAAGAAACCCGCCCCTTTGAGTGCGTTCTTCGAGCCCGTCAAAATCGCCACCCATTTGTAAAGTGCGCCTTGCTGCTCATCTGGTACTAGCGTCTTAATCGCACTCTTTGCACTCATCTTGTTGAGATCTTTAGCGATACCAGACAAAGCTTGCGCAGCCATCACCCAAGGAATCGTCAGCCAAGCGTTGGGCACTGCCAACATTAACAACGCAAACACTTGCATCGCTAGGCCAATATTCATGGTTTTGTTCAGGCCTAACCGGGCCCCTACCCAACCACCAATCAGATTGGTCACCACGCCAAAAAATTCATAGAAAAGAAAGAGCGAGGCAATGGCTAACGTTGAATAACCCAAGTCGTGAAAATAGAGCACCACCAGCATACGCAGCGCTCCGTCGGTTACGGTAAAGTTCCAATAGTTAAACGTCACTAACATGTACTGACGAATACTTTTGCTTA
>NZ_JAWOTS010000140.1:0-1584 GCF_033338975.1 Vibrio sp. Vb0349
TTACCTTCGCCGCGTAGCTTACGACTTGTTTCGACCAATTCAAAGTCAATTTGCTTATCATCGAGGTTAACAGCCAGCACTTTTACTTTGACCGCATCACCCAGACGATAGATGTTACCGAAGCTTTCACCGATAAGTCTTTGACCAATAGGATCAAACTGGTAGTAGTCGTTCGCAAGCGTTGAAATATGCACCAAACCATCGATATGCAGATCGGTCAAGCGCACGAAGAAGCCAAAACTGGTGACGTTAGCAATCACGCCTTCCAGCTCATCGCCGACGTGATCTTGCATGTATTCACACTTCAACCAATCCGCAACTTCACGCGTTGCATCATCAGCGCGGCGCTCTGTCATTGAACATTGTTCGCCGTAGAAGTCCATGTCATCGAATGAGTAATGGTAACCCCCCGTTGGCGTCCAACGGTCTTGGTTGCGGCCTTCTTCTTTAGCGATCAAGTACTTGATAGCACGGTGCAGCAACAAGTCAGGGTAACGACGAATTGGTGACGTAAAGTGAGCGTAACGCTTAAGCGCCAAACCGAAGTGGCCTGCGTTGTCCGCGTTGTACACCGCTTGCTTCATGGATCGCAGCAGCATGGTTTGGATCAGCTCTTGGTCTTGACGACCTGCAATTTGACGCGCGAGATCGGCGTAGTCTGTTGGAGAAGGCTCTAAACCACCTTTCAACTCTAAACCTAGCTCACTTAGGAAATCGCGGAAGCCTTGCAAGCGCAGCTCACCCGGAGATTCGTGAATACGATACAGTGCAGGCTCTTTGGCTTTTTCTACCAATGATGCCGAGGCAATGTTAGCTAAGATCATACATTCTTCGATGATCTTATGCGCATCATTACGAATCACTGGCTCAATGCTTTCAATCTTGCGCTCAGCATTAAAAATGAATTTGGTTTCGACGGTCTCAAACTCAATCGCACCACGTTGATCACGCGCTTCTTTCAACACTTTGTACATCGCGTGCAACTCTTCAAGATGCGACACGAGTGGCTGGTAGCGTTCACGCAGTTCTTCATCACCTTCAAGAATCGCGCTCACTTTGCTGTATGTGAGACGAGCGTGGGAATTCATTACCGCTTCGTAGTGCTTGTAGCTTGAGAGCTTACCGCTTTCAGAAATGGTCATCTCACACACCATACACAAGCGATCCACTTGCGGGTTAAGCGAACACAAACCGTTTGAAAGCACTTCAGGCAACATTGGGACAACTTGCGATGGGAAGTACACAGAGTTACCACGGTTGATGGCTTCTTTGTCTAACGCTGAATCTGGGCGCACGTAGTAGCTTACGTCTGCGATTGCGACCCAAAGACGCCAACCACCATCTTTTTTCTTCTCACAGAAAACGGCGTCATCGAAGTCTCGCGCATCTTCACCGTCAATGGTAACGAGCGGCAATTCACGCAAGTCAACACGGCCCACTTTCGCTTCTTCAGGCACTTCTTCGCCCAAGTTTACGATTTGTTTTTCGACCGCTTCTGGCCACTCATAAGGGATTTGATGGGTGCGAATTGCGATTTGTGTTTCCATACCTGGCGCCATATTTTCACCAAGAACTTCAACCACT
>NZ_JAWOTS010000141.1:0-1582 GCF_033338975.1 Vibrio sp. Vb0349
AAAGAGGAGCGCGAGACATCACGGTTGTGCTATCGCACCCGCTGAATTACTCCAAAAAACCAGTAAAAAATACTTGGTTGATGAACAAGTTGTTTGCTGAACATCCCAAAATGGCAGAAGCGATGTTGCATCGTTCAGAGAACTACAATGAGTCCTTGGAATTTATCCGCAATCCACCGCAAGGAACCCGTGTGAGAGTGATTGCACCGCCGGATGAATTTCATGTGCAACGCTTGTCGATGCGCCAATCCGTCCTACTCGAAGGGTATGAAATGGGGCTTCACGAAGGCAGAACTCATATCACCAATCTGTCTGGTGGTTATGGTTTAAGTCGAGAAAACTGCCACTTTTGTCTTTAACTCGCAGTGATTGATAAAGTAAAAAGAACCCCGCGATTGGCGGGGTTCTTTACGTCTATCGTCTGCGAGATTAGTTCAGTTTATCCCAAGCCATTTCCCAGTGTGAGCCTGTCGCTGGCTCAAATTGTGTTGCACTCTCACTCCACTGTACGCAGTAGCCAGAGTAAGGGAATGGTTTACATTGATAAATCGCGCCGTCGCTTGCTAACACTTTTGTACCTGCTGTGTAGCTAGAAAGCCCCTCTGGGAATACAAAGTCGTATTCGCCTGATGGGGGTGGGGTGACTTCCTTACTTTTTAGATGGAAATCCAGAGTTTGCTGATCGACAAGGTTGCCATCGGTATCTTTAATGCGGGTCACTAACATGTGGTGCCCCGGTTCTGATTTGCTCAGCGTGAGTTCTACTTGTTCGCTTGCACCATCTTGAATTGAACCCGTCCAACTTGCTAGTGGTTCGCGATGATGATTGTAAACCGTTAACTCGGCGGTTAAGTCGCCCTCTGCGGTAAGAGTGAGGTCTAAAGCGGTTGGCTCTGTACCAATTATGTACTCACTAGCAAGACCATCAACCGTGAGTGAATAGTCAGGTACTGGCGTTTCAATATTGTAGCCAATTTCAACACGCTCAAGGCCACTGTTTGATTGCAGGTAAATTGGGTTCGTGCCGTACACTGGCGTGAACTTGTCTTCCGAATATTGACCAGCTTGAAGCTTAGTTTGCTCTTGGTTGATTTTACTCGCCAAGGCGTAAGACCAGTTTTTCGCTTGAGTGAGTACGTCGTTACTAATTGCTAGTTCAGTGCGGTATGCAACGTTCTCACCAGATTGATCAAACACGCGAGTGTAAACCGAATCGCCAACCTTTAGATTCATAGTAGGGATGATTTGGCCACCTTGAGTCCACTCAGGAATCACAGGGTCGTCACCATCAAATTTGACATCGATAACGTTGTAGAATGATGCAGCGGTATCACCCACATCCCATACCGCAAGGATGACATGGTACCCTTCGCGTTCAGGCACGTTACATTGGTGGCTCATCTGTTTTGGTGGTTGAACCATATTGCCATCAACCACACAGAAAGGGTTGAGATCGAACGAGTCGCGTGACAATGAAGCGTTCGGGTTCCAATTCGGTTTTGTGATGTAGTATTTCCAATCACGAGTCACGTGGTTTGCTGTAAAAGTCCATTCAAACGTTTGTGTACCAGATTTTATCGGA
>NZ_JAWOTS010000142.1:0-1582 GCF_033338975.1 Vibrio sp. Vb0349
ACCAAGAAAATCTACCGACTAATTATCTCGTTGTATTAAATAGGATTATCAATAGTGTGACCCATATCTCGTTTTTTTTGTTTCGTTGTCTTTCAGCATGGTCACTTCTTTGCTAACCCCTTCTCATTCAAATACGGAAGAATATGCGGACGAGACTCACCAGCTAGCTTGCTCGTAACTTCTTGTGACCACGTACTTTGTTTTTGATTGCTTGAGCGGTTTGCATAGTAGTTCTGCATCGTTTGGTCGTATGCTTGAATGTCATCTAAGTTGAGATCTTGGTACTGGTTCTCGTGCACCACCACGTGCGCAGGTAGGCGAGGTTTAACTTCTGGGTTTTGATCTGGGTGGCCCAAACACATACCAAATAGGATGGCGGTATTCTGGGGTAGCCCCAGTAGCTCATCCACTTGCTGAGCATTATTTCTTAAACCGCCAATGTATACGCCTCCCAAGCCCATCGATTCTGCTGCCAGTAAGCAGTTTTGAGCCATGATTCCAGAGTCTACGGCACCTATGAGCGTTAACTCTGTGAAATCGGCCTGAACATCAGGATTAATACTGGCGTGACGCTGGTAGTCGATACAGAACACCAAGAACTCTGCCGCGCTTTCAACGTATGCTTGATTCCCTGCAAATTTCGCTAGTTGTGATCTCTTCTCTATGTCCGTGACTCTAACAATTGATACTACCTGCAACATACTGGATGAGGATGCGGCAAGACCCGCTTGAAGGATGGTTTCCAGTTGCTCTTTATCGATAGGCTGTGAGGTAAATTTACGAATGGAACGGTGGCCAAGAATGGTTTGGATCGTACTGTTCATGATGACTTAACATCCTTTGTTCTATTTTTAGGCTGAGCGTTCACCTTAGCGGTATTTAATGAATGGGTAAACTATCGCGAAAGAAAAACTGTGCCTTAGAGCATAAGTTTGAGTTCAGACTGGGGAAACGGCGCGCATTCTGTTTGTGAAGGTATATACTGTTTTTAGAATCAATAGTTTATCTGCGTTGGAAAGATGAAAGAGCTGATCCTTCATACTGTCACTGTGTTCATGGGCTTCTTTGCGATCATGAATCCCATTGCCAATATTCCTATCTTTTTGAGCCTCACGGCGGATGAAGATAAAGAGACCGTTCGATC
Source organism: Vibrio sp. Vb0349 (assembly GCF_033338975.1). NCBI lineage: Bacteria > Pseudomonadati > Pseudomonadota > Gammaproteobacteria > Vibrionales > Vibrionaceae > Vibrio > Vibrio sp. Vb0349. The sequence continues at coordinate 1,145 of NZ_JAWOTS010000142.1, forward strand.
AATCGCACTTCGTTCGGTGTTTATTGCTTTTGTCATCGTGGCTATTTTTGCCATCGCAGGAAAAGTGATTTTCGACCTCTTTGGTATCACCCTTTATGCGCTGCGCATTACTGGGGGGATCTTAGTCTTCATGATTGGTTTTAATATGTTGCAAGGAGATTCCACGCATCAAAAAACCAAGGAAAAAGCGTATTCGCCTGCGCAGCAACAGGCAGCCTTGAGTATTGCCGTATCACCGTTGGCGATGCCAATACTCGCGGGGCCGGGTACGATTGCGACAGCGATGAACTTTGCGACCACAGGTGGTTTTGACCAAACCATTATTACCATCGTTTCATTTGCGGTTCTTTGTATCATCACCTACATATTGTTCCTGTTCGGGGACAAACTGGTCAAAGCGGTAGGGCCTAGTGCTTTGAATGTGGTGACAAAAATGAT
>NZ_JAWOTS010000143.1:0-1570 GCF_033338975.1 Vibrio sp. Vb0349
AAGTCTTCACCGTGGTAACCACCGTTTAGGATTGGTGCAGTATTGTGTTTTTGATCTTTAAATAGGTCACTACCTTGAGCTACGCCCACTTCCGCAACCCAACCACCTTGGTTGTTGTAGATGTTGCCGTTACGGATGTATGTGTCACCTGCCGTTGCGGTGCCAGCTGCTGCCAAAGTTAGTAGTGCGATAAGTGTCTTGTTCATTTGTATTTCCTGTACCGTTTATTTTATTTTGAACAGTGTACAAAATGGTGTTGTAAGCCTCTATCAGCAAAGCGTATGGAAATGTATGGCTTTCGGTGATTTCGCTTTTTGCTTAATGACAAAACAGTATGGTTGGGGGAAGGGAAGGTTGAGGAGGACAAAAAAACCGAGCTTGGGGAGGCTCGGTTTTCAACATCTATCAGGTCAGAGTGGCGATTATTGTTGCTTTGTTAGGTTGTAAAACGAAGCTAATTCGCCAGTTGCTTTCTCACCGTTCATGTCTAGCATCATAAGCATGTTCTCGCCTACGAAGTATTGGTTTGGTGCGTCTTCGTCGGTCAGCGTTACGATGCTGCCGTTTTCATCCCAAGTGAAGTGGCCTTCTGATTTGAACTTGCCATCTTCTTTGTCTTGGTAGTTTTGCTCAAGCACGTAGCTGCCATCTTGATTTAGCGTCAGAGTTACGTCGATGCCTGCGCAATCAGCACATGGTAGTGTGCCTTTGTAAACGCCATTCCAATCTAGCGCGTTTTTCGCGTTGTGTTCTGAGTCTACAAACGTTTCTGTGGTGATCACTTGTTCTTCTTCCACTGGTACTGCATCGACAGGCAATTCAGTGTCAGTGACTTCCATTTCTACTGCTTGAGGAGCTTCAACTGCACTTGTTTCTACTGGTTTCTCGTCTTGACAGCCTGCAAGAATAATTACCGCACCAGTTAACGCCAACATTGTCTTTTTCATTTTATCCCTCTTTAAATCAAGATTTTGTATGCCATTAATATTAGCCCTGTTTCCGACGTTTACGTCATAACAAAGCAATAGAATGATCTATCTGTGTCAATAAAACCGGTGTTTTTGGCGCTATCCAAGCGTCGCGCCATGACTTGGAGACAAAGTAGTCAGAATCATCAAACGCATGTAAATGCTTGAATTGTAGGACTGAGTATTGAGCTGGATTTAAGCAAGTGGCAATTGAAGATGCGTTGTGGTGTGAAAACAGTCAGCATCTTATTAAATACGATTTTTGCAAACTTAGATTATTGGCATATGCCAAAAATGTTATTGGCATATGCCATAATTTGGGCGTAACGTAGCACAGTGTTTGAGAGGGACGATAATGGCAAGACCAAAAATAGAAAGAAGAATATGCGGCCGTGCAGCGCACCATTGTTTCAAGCCCAATGGCGTGCCATTCCATCAGTTGGAGCAAGTCGCCATATTGCCAGAAGAACTTGAAGCACTGCGCTTGGCTGATTTAGAGGGACTCAGCCAACAACAAGCCGCAGATCAAATGGGCATATCTAGACAAACTTTTGGCAACACAGTAAAAAGTGCGCGGTTCAAGGTCGCAAAAAGTTTAGTTG
>NZ_JAWOTS010000144.1:0-1570 GCF_033338975.1 Vibrio sp. Vb0349
ACCGGAACGTTATGCGGCGCACTAACCAAACGAAAGCCCATCACTGAGTAAAGATTGACGAACAACGCAAAGTTAAGCCCGCCGATGAGCATTGCAAACCAAACCCGCTGATTTCGGAAGTGACCAATAATGGCGCGATTTTGGTGTCTTAAGCTGCTGGATGACGGTGTGAAGTTACGTTGTTTTGGCAATAAGTAGTGCACGCAGATTACGCCAATCAGTGTTACAACCATCATGACTTCGATGGCGACATCGACACTAAAGTTATCCGCTAACAAACCGCCGCTAATACGTCCTGCGATACCACCTAATGAGTTTGCTGCAATGTAAGTACCAATGGCCATTGAAAATGCGTGCTTATCAAGTTCTTCTGCCATGTATGCGACGGCACCAGCGGCAAATGCGGCTAAAGCGATTCCGATTAATGCTCGGCATGCCACCAAAAATATAAATGAGTCTCCGAGTAGCATCAACGCAGAAATGGCAGGAATAGAGAATAAGCCAACCATCATGACTGGCTTACGACCAATGGATTCGGACAAGACCGCCATTGGCACCAAACTGAATGAAAGCGCTAACGTTGAGGCAGCAAACAACCAGTTAACCTGCGTTTCTGAAATGGAAAACAGCGTTGCGAAGGTCGGCAGCATAGGTTGTAAAAGGTATAGGTTAGAAAAAACCAAAAAAGAACCAAGCGCCAGAGATAGCGTAATGCGTTTGTATTCCGGAGTACCAAAGCTGACCATGTTTCCTGCCTGATAGGAGCAATAAAGGAGATTGTGATCAATCTATCAGTTGGATATGGATTAAAAAAATATATTAAAAATATGGATACGATATATTTTTGATCTTATGGAATCGAAACAACTGAAACATTTTCTGGCTGTCGCTGAGCATGGCAATATCACCCACGCAGCTAAGGCACTTCATATCGCGCAACCAGCGTTAAGCATTTCGATAAAAAAATTCGAACAGTCACTCGGCGTGACGTTGTTTCGTCGTGAAGATAAGAAAATCAGCCTAACGAAAGAGGGGGAAACCTTACTCATTCACGCGCAGCGAGTGATTCAACAACTGCACGATGCGCAATTAGCGATTGATGAACTAAAAGGTTTAGCGAAAGGAGAAGTTCGCCTCGGCACGCCTTCTATGATGGGGAGTTACTTCTTCCCGCGCATCGTGATGGCGTTTAAGAGTCAGTTTCCCGATCTAAAACTGACGCTTGTTGAGGCTGGCACTCAGTCTATTCGTCGAATGTTGCTCAATGGACAACTCGATATCGGAGTGATCAGCTGTGACGACGTACCTGAAGATCTAGAAACGGACCATTTGTTCAGCAGCCAAATGGTGGCCGTTGTTGCTCCCGAGCATGAGCTAGCGCAGCGCGAAGCCATAACGTTTGATGAGTTTTTCGAGCATGAATTGGTGATGTTTCAGCACGGATATTTTCATCGAGAATTCTTAGACCATGTCAGTGAAGAGCACGGTTTCAGCATGAAATCTTCCTTTGAAACCAACTTGCTGCCTCTGATATTGAGCATCGTCAGGCAGGAGTTTGCCATTACGGCTC
>NZ_JAWOTS010000145.1:0-1569 GCF_033338975.1 Vibrio sp. Vb0349
GCCCAATAAGGTTTTTCCCACTGAAACCACAGTGCAAGGCAAATAGCGACAACAATTGAGAGCGCTGCTTTTATTGCTTCTTTAGTCGATGAACTCAGCATGACCTTCACCTAATTAGTGTTTGATGATTTTTATCGATGCCGTCATGCCTACGCGAAGCTGCAGATCTTTTGGCATTTCATTCAATGTCACTTTGACTGGGATACGTTGAGCTAAGCGAATCCACTGAAAGTTAGGGTTCACTGTTGGCAGAAGGTCATTTCCTGTTGTGCCATCTTTTTTCGCAATGCCAAAACCAATGCTTTTGATTTTGCCTTCTAACTCGACGTCATCATGCATGAGTAATGTCACGGTTGCGCGGTCGTTAGGGGCAATGCCCGCGAGGTCTGTTTCTTTAAAGTAACCTTCAATCCAGAAGCTATTTTCATCAATAAGGGCGACAACAGGGGAGTTAGCGACCACTTGAGAGCCCACTCGAACGTTTAGATTGGTGATGTAACCATCGGTCGGCGCGTAAACTTTGGTGAAGTCCAAGTTAAGCTGCGCTTCTTCAATGTTTGCTTTCGCTAGTTCAACATTTGCCTGCGCTGTTTGTACGGCATTATGTAAATTGCTAAGAGTTAACGCAGGCACTGCACCGTGCGTACGTTTCTCTAATTTTCGTGCTCGCTGTTCTTCATTTTGTGCCTTTGCTAGCAATGCAGTCGCTTGTTTCTGGTTTGCCAGTGCTTTGTGGTAAGACGCAACGTATGTGCTTGGATCAATCTCAAACAGCAAATCTCCCTTTTTTACTTTTGAGTTATCAGCAACATACACCTGCGTAACCTGCCCAGTGACTCGAGGTGTAATGGAGATAACATAGGCACTCACCTGTCCGTCTCGCGTCCATGGATTGTTTGTGTATGTTTGGTAGTGGGTGTAAAGCACAGTACCCGCGGTACACAACAAAATAAGGGTAATGAGATAACGTTTAATCACAGTGCGCTTTCCTCAAAAGATTGAAATAAATTGGCCAATAACGCCGGTAAAAATGACAATCAGACTTAGCTCTGCCAGTGCAGGGAATGCAACGTACTTATGTAGTCCGCATCTCGTTGCTAGCGAAGTCACCATCGTGGTCAGAACGTAAGCCAATCCGATGACTAAAAGCAGCGGCGGGAAATAGATTTCACCCCATACCAGCTCGTGCGGCATTGTGTTCATGAAGTTGTCTCGTTTGTCTTGGATGAGGCAAAGATAAGGGAAGAGATGAAAAGCAGATAATCGCATTTGTAGGACGCCATCCTACAAATGGTGTAAGTAAAATCTGAGTCTTGTTCTGCACCGAAAACCGAAGAGTGATGCGCTTGTTACTCAAAGCCTGAACAGTAGAGCTATTGCCAGCTCATCAATGTCCATGAATGCCCGTTTTTGTTCATGTTAGACAATGAATCATTGAATCTTTGACTAAGCTTACTCAAGGGCAGTGTTCGTCGATTTGGCCGGAAACGATTAATGCCCTGACGATAGCTGTTTAGAGTTCGAGCTTCGATTTCACATCAACTCCATTGATGATCGTTTACCAACATT
>NZ_JAWOTS010000146.1:0-1565 GCF_033338975.1 Vibrio sp. Vb0349
TTCGAATCAACTTGAGTCGAGGTGGGCAGCTAAAAGACGTGATTAACCGCATCAACCGAATCATGTTTGAAGCGAGGGCAATCGAGAAAAAGAAAAATGCGTTGACGTCGGAAGCGCGTGCATCAGCAAAAATCATCGCGGCGTTGCCAGTTATCTTTATCATGATTTTGAAAGTGACCAGCCCGGAAAACTATAACTTCGTAATGTTTGAAGAAGGGGGAAAACCCATCTTTTATTACGTCTTGGTTAGTGAAGCTATTGGGTTCTTCTTTATCTACATGATATTAAGAGGAGTTAGGTAATGGTTGATATTAAGTTAATCTTCTTAGCGCTCGGTTTAATTATCTCGTTATCTGCCGCGTATTACTCGTTAAAGGTGTTTGATAAAACCAAAGCAAATATTTCAACAAAAAAGATTATTGATTCAACCCAAGAAAAAACGCCTTTTGTTGACAAATTATCGTTACATCTTTCTCGATTATCTTTTAATAAAGAAGAAACAAAAAATAATCTGGTTAGAGCAGGTATTCATAGCGAGTTTATTGCTCAAGCCTATTATCTATTGAAAATTATACCCTTGGTTTTTTGTTTGGCGTTTATTGGCTACTCCTACATTCAAGGAGAGATGGAGTTTTCCTCCGCGTTTATTTCATTCTCGCTTTCTATGCTTGTTTGTTTGATCGCGCCGGATATGTATATCTCATCGCGAGGGAATGCAAACGTGCGACATGTAAGTAGTCGGCTGCCTTTCTTACTGGATTTGATGAACGTTTGTGTACACACGGGGATGACGTTAGAAGCGAGCTTGGATTACTTGTCGAACGAGCTAAAAACGGTCGATGAAAACCTTGCTTATGTCGTTAAGAAAACGTCAGAACGGGCCAAAATTGTTGGGTTAGACCGAGCTCTCACCGAGTTTTACGACTTAGTCCCAACGACGGAAGCTCAAAGCTTCGTCATGACGCTTACTCAAAGCTTAAAGTACGGGTCATCCGTGGGTGCGGTATTAGCCTCTCTTGCTTCTGATATTCGAGAAATAAACATGCTCGAACTGGAAGAGAAAATCGGCAAGATGGGGGCAAAAATGTCGATCCCAATGATCGCTTTTATCATGATTCCTATTGTTGTTCTAATCGCAGCGCCAGGGATAATGAGGATGCTAGGATAATGAATATAAAAAACTATTTCTCTCTTTTGGTGTTACTTTTTTTAAGTGGTTGTTCAACTATTAATCAAGAATTAGTAACAAAAGAAAAATTACTGACTAACTCTGGTCAAACTGAACAGCTTATTGAGTTTTATAAAGCGAACTTAGTCGAAGTCCCGAGTTATAAGATAAAACTGATCAATTTATATTTGGATAATAAAGACCAAAAATCTGCTGAGTTATACATAAACACTCTAGAGAAAAAGGATCTTAAAGACCCAGATATTATTTATATCTTAGCTAAGCTCGAATATTTAAAATCCAATTACGATGCGAGTGAACGTTACTTAGAAGAGTATTTAGATAATGGCGGTCCAGAGGGTGATTACTACCTTCTAAAAGGCAAAATACTTGCGCG
>NZ_JAWOTS010000147.1:0-1565 GCF_033338975.1 Vibrio sp. Vb0349
CTGCTGCGCAGGGGTAAAGTTACTCATGCGATACCTTTTTAGTTTGGTTTGGGGGCGAGGGAACCCAAATCGAGCATTTTCATTAACGAAAACGACTCTTACCAACAATGTAAAATGAAAATTCAAATCGGCTTCACTCATTCCAAGCGAAGCGGTGGGCGATTATACCTTAACCAATTGCACTCGCAAGCGGTGCTTTTTACGCAAACGTTTACCCGATAATTTCACCTTTACACCAAAGAATTGGGCGAAAAACGAAAAAGGGTGTTTCATGTGAAACACCCTATAAGGAAATGATTTAAAGAGTTGATAAGTTGAGTTTAGAAGCCGCGTTGAAATAATCCAGCAAGATAATCGAGCTCTTCCCTGCTCTCTTCAATGTTCAGCGCTTCAAACCAAATCGCTTCACTGTAATGCTCCGCTTTCATAAATAAGCGGCAACCTTCAAAATCGATCAGCCAAGAGTGGATATCCGCATCCCACTGTTTTTCGATTACCGTCGCAGAGAGTAACCCCACCAAACGCTCACCTAACGCCGGAAAGGTGTCTAAATCAAATCTTGGGGCTGCAATCAGCAAACGACCTTCTTCGGCAATGTATTCTGTTAGGCCAAATTCCTTCTGCATTTCGGTTCCTTATCCGTGGTGAGTGATGTGTTCTTGAATCAGATCCAAGAATGGATCGGCATATTTTTCTAATTTACGTTGACCTACCCCGCTCACCGCCAGCATTTCGCCATACGACGTTGGCAGAATCTCCGCCATATCAATCAAGGTCGCATCACTAAATACAACGTATGGTGGTAAGCCATCTTCATCGGCAATCGACTTACGCAGCTTGCGTAATTTCGCAAACAGCTTCTTATCGTAGTTTTTGCTGGTCAGTTTGTCCGACTTCGCAGCGCGTGCTGCGGTATCCAAACGAGGAACTGCTAGCTCGAGCGACACATCCCCGCGCAATAATGGTCGAGCTTCCTCGGTCAATTGCAACGTCGAGTTTCGGGTGATATTTTGAAACAGCAGCCCTTTGTGGATTAACTGGCGGAAGATACTCACCCAGTAATCATGGCTGTGATCGCGGCCAATGCCGTATGTAGAGATCTTATCGTGGCCATGTTCACGCACGCGGATATTTTGCATACCACGCAGCACCTCAACCACATACGTCATACCAAAGCTTTGGTTAACGCGGTAAACACACGACAACGCTTTTCGCGCTTCTTCTGTCGCATCAAAATGTTTGGGTGGATCGAGGCAGATATCACAGTTACCACAAGGCTTCTCGCGGTATTCACCAAAGTAGTTGAGCAGAACCTGACGACGACAGGTTTGCGCTTCTGCAAAGGCACTCATCGCATTAAGTTTATGGCTTTCTACTTGCTTTTGCGGTCCATCGTCTTTTTCATCCAGCATGCGGCGTAGCCAACTGATGTCTGCGGGGTCGTACAACATCATCGCTTCAGCAGGTAAACCATCTCGCCCTGCTCGTCCCGTTTCTTGGTAGTAGGATTCAATATTGCGCGGAATATCAAAGTGCACCACAAAACGGACGTTCGGCTTGTTGAT
>NZ_JAWOTS010000148.1:0-1563 GCF_033338975.1 Vibrio sp. Vb0349
TAAGGAGGTGATCCAGCGCCAGGTTCCCCTAGCGCTACCTTGTTACGACTTCACCCCAGTCATGAACCACAAAGTGGTAAGCGTCCCCCCGAAGGTTAAACTACCTACTTCTTTTGCAGCCCACTCCCATGGTGTGACGGGCGGTGTGTACAAGGCCCGGGAACGTATTCACCGTGGCATTCTGATCCACGATTACTAGCGATTCCGACTTCATGGAGTCGAGTTGCAGACTCCAATCCGGACTACGACGCACTTTTTGGGATTCGCTCACTTTCGCAAGTTGGCCGCCCTCTGTATGCGCCATTGTAGCACGTGTGTAGCCCTACTCGTAAGGGCCATGATGACTTGACGTCGTCCCCACCTTCCTCCGGTTTATCACCGGCAGTCTCCCTGGAGTTCCCGACATTACTCGCTGGCAAACAAGGATAAGGGTTGCGCTCGTTGCGGGACTTAACCCAACATTTCACAACACGAGCTGACGACAGCCATGCAGCACCTGTCTCAGAGTTCCCGAAGGCACCAATCCATCTCTGGAAAGTTCTCTGGATGTCAAGAGTAGGTAAGGTTCTTCGCGTTGCATCGAATTAAACCACATGCTCCACCGCTTGTGCGGGCCCCCGTCAATTCATTTGAGTTTTAATCTTGCGACCGTACTCCCCAGGCGGTCTACTTAACGCGTTAGCTCCGAAAGCCACGGCTCAAGGCCACAACCTCCAAGTAGACATCGTTTACGGCGTGGACTACCAGGGTATCTAATCCTGTTTGCTCCCCACGCTTTCGCATCTGAGTGTCAGTATCTGTCCAGGGGGCCGCCTTCGCCACCGGTATTCCTTCAGATCTCTACGCATTTCACCGCTACACCTGAAATTCTACCCCCCTCTACAGTACTCTAGTCTGCCAGTTTCAAATGCTATTCCGAGGTTGAGCCCCGGGCTTTCACATCTGACTTAACAAACCACCTGCATGCGCTTTACGCCCAGTAATTCCGATTAACGCTCGCACCCTCCGTATTACCGCGGCTGCTGGCACGGAGTTAGCCGGTGCTTCTTCTGTCGCTAACGTCAAATAATGCCGCTATTAACGACACTACCTTCCTCACGACTGAAAGTGCTTTACAACCCGAAGGCCTTCTTCACACACGCGGCATGGCTGCATCAGGCTTGCGCCCATTGTGCAATATTCCCCACTGCTGCCTCCCGTAGGAGTCTGGACCGTGTCTCAGTTCCAGTGTGGCTGATCATCCTCTCAGACCAGCTAGGGATCGTCGCCTTGGTGAGCCCTTACCTCACCAACTAGCTAATCCCACCTAGGCATATCCTGACGCGAGAGGCCCGAAGGTCCCCCTCTTTGGCCCGTAGGCATCATGCGGTATTAGCCATCGTTTCCAATGGTTATCCCCCACATCAGGGCAATTTCCTAGGCATTACTCACCCGTCCGCCGCTCGACGCCGTTATCGTTCCCCGAAGGTTCAGATAACTCGTTTCCGCTCGACTTGCATGTGTTAGGCCTGCCGCCAGCGTTCAATCTGAGCCATGATCAAACTCTTCAATTTAAGATTTTGT
>NZ_JAWOTS010000149.1:0-1562 GCF_033338975.1 Vibrio sp. Vb0349
CAATTTCACGAACTAAATTCGCGCGGGCAATGTGTTCTTGCGCCGTTCCGTGAGAAAAATTGAGTCTGACTACGTTCGCGCCTGCTCGAATCAATTTAGTTAGTGTTTCGCGGCTTTCACTTGCTGGGCCTAGCGTAGCCACAATTTTGGTTTTACACATTTGTCACCTCAATCGACACTTAAAAAGGAAAATAGAAATAGGGGGGGATTTTCTATCAATCTCGTAAGCACTCTTTGCAAAAGAACTTATGACATTGAGGAAGTAAGCGGGAGGTGCCTCCCGCTTTAGTCAGGATTAGTGACTAGGGCGAGCTTCTAGCTCTTTTTCTTCAACTGGGTCGATATCAACCACTTTCTTCGCATTCCAAACTGTTAGAGCAAGAAGTAGAGAAATCACACCAGCAGCCAGCCAGAAATATTGCGCTTGAGAGAAGTCGTATTTAGTTACGCCATCAACCTCTGTGATTTTGATTAGAGAAGCTGACGCTAACTCTTGACCAGAAGCGGCGATGTAAGAGAACAGACCGATGAAGCCTTTCACTGCGCCAACTGCGTTCTTAGGCATCAAGTCACAAGCAGTTAGACCTGCAAGGAACACAACCAGACCACCGATAGCGAAACCGATCATACCTAGTGCTACTGCGTCAACGATGCGGTTATCTGGGCCGAAGAACATCAAGCACATGCCACCGATGTTCGCCAATCCGTAAAGTAGAGTCGGGATATGGCGGTTAGAGTTGAACACCTTGTCAGAGATGATGCCTGATAGGATTGCACCTGCTAGACCCGCGATAGGGTATGTAGACATTGCGAAGCCAGCGTCAATCAGTGAGTAACCTTTTGCTTCTTGTAGGTAAAGCACTGCCCAAGAAGACATCGCGTAGCGAGAGATGTACATCGCTGCACACGCTGCTGCAATTAGCCAAACGGTTGGTTGCTTCAGGATGAACATTTGAGCGCGACGAGTTGCTTGCGGATCGTTCTTTTTCTTGATCTCAGGTTCTTCGTCGAATGCTGTTGCTGAATCTGGCAAACCGTAAGTTTGTGGACGGTCTTTTAGGATGAAGAACATACAAATCGCTGCTGCAATCGCTGCAATACCCGCACCGATGAAACCTGCACGCCAACCGAAGTAGCTCACTAGAGACGCCGTTAGGATCCAAGTGATACCTTCACCGATGTTACGTGAGCCACCCCAGATAGAGTAACGGCTACCACGTTGTTTTGGTGAGAACCATTGGAACAGAGACACACAAGACGGTGCTGAACCAACAGATTGGAACCAACCGTTTAGACCCCAAAGCAGAACAAAGAAGAATGCCGTGGTGTTCAAACCCATGAATACTGCGGTGATACCAGACAGTAGTAGAGAGAACGACATAAATCGGCCAATGTTGGCATAGTCAGAAAGGAAGCCGTTCGAGAACTTACCAAAAGCGTAAGTGAAGAAGAAAGCCGAACCCATGATACCGAGTTCTTCGATGGTTACGATGCCTGCATCCAGCATTGGTTTTTTAACAACACCTAAACTCATACGAACTACGTAGAAGACGGCGTAACCG
>NZ_JAWOTS010000150.1:0-1550 GCF_033338975.1 Vibrio sp. Vb0349
TTGCCATGACTTTCAAATAGTTATTAAGCGCATCAATTCCGCAGTTGAATCGGTTTCTATCGTGTTTATCTTTATCGAGTAATACCGTTTTCATCATTGGTTTTTGGTCTCGTAGCGTTCGGCGGCAGTTTTAAGCTTTTGATTTAATGTTGTTGGTTTATCGAGAGCTTCCATAAGTAAAATGGCGTCTGCTTGGCTTAATTTTAGTGTTTGCTCACGTTCAATCACTTGTTTTGCTTTTTCAGTCACGTCGACCGCTTGGTAGTCATGCATCTGAATAACGGTATTCGCCACATCCAGGTAATCACCAGAGCCACCCATAACGATGATAGTAGAGATATCCAGTTCATCACGTAATTGACCGATACGGTCAACCAACGGTGTGATTGGCTCATCGCCTTTTGCCACAAGTGCCTGCATACGCTCATCACGAATCATAAAGTTAGTTGCAGATGTGTCTTCATCTATCAGCAGTGATGTTGCACCGGCTTCGATAGATTCTTGTAACCAAGCCGCTTGCGATGTTGAACCTGATGCATCTTGCGTTGAGAAATCTGCAGTATCTTTACCCATTGGCAAATGGTTGATGTAGTTCGACAAATTTAAGTGATGCACACAACGGCCATCTTCTGCACGAATCTTCATCGCTTTCTGGTCTGTCACGATGTACTCGCGACCATCGCCAGGAATGTGATCGTAAATAGAACGTTCAATGGCGTTCAGTAAGGTCGACTTACCATGAAAACCACCGCCGACAATTAAAGTGATGCCTTTGGGAATGCCAAGTCCAGTCACGTAACCTTTGTTTGGTGCATGCAGAGTCACCTGCAAAGACTCAGGAGCCGTAAACTCCACTGCTTCTTTCATCGGCAAATCACAGTTACCCGCAATACGTGGTAGAACGCTACCATTCGCAACAAACGCAACAAGATTGTGTGCTTCTAATTGTTCTCTTAGTGTGCTTTGATCTTCTACGACTTGACAGTGCTTCACCATTGCTTCTTTATCCAACTCACCCTCAAGCGTCGCGCGTCGAATAAACTTAGGCAGATGGAACGTGAGGATGTTGTTCGCCTTTTTACCAAGCACAGAACGGCCTTCAGCGGGTAGGTTGACACGAAAACGCAGTTCAATCCCTTCTTCTGTGAATAGCACCGCTGTGCTGTCTAAAACCGTTTGACCATTTAAAGCGATTGATACGGTATTTTCTTGTTTAGCAAATTGCTCAAAGCTACGAGCAATAAAGTCGCGAGCCGCGCGTTGGAACGCCGGAGACTCGTCTTTTAGCCACTCAAGACCAGTTAGTGACCAAGCACGAGTCGCACGAAAACGTGACGCAGAAGCATACGGGTCGCCTTGAACATGATCGATAAACAACGTGAAATCAGTGAAGTCATACTGACCTTTGATTTGTTGGTAAGCACGGTAGTTCTGCTTTTCAATTTTCTTAAGCGTGGCAGTCAACTGATCCATGAAGATATTGGCCTTTTAATTAGAAGCGGGCGCCCACGATAGAAACCACCGTAACGAGAGTAAAGGAGAGCCTATGA
>NZ_JAWOTS010000151.1:0-1543 GCF_033338975.1 Vibrio sp. Vb0349
AAAGCTCATCATTCGCAGTTTGGCTTGCAACTGCTGCTTCATTTGCACTCTCGCTCACATTGCGACTAGTCACTTGCATTTCATGCACTGCTGCAGCAACTGCTTCGCTATCGCGCTGTTGAGATACTGTCGAATCTGCAATCGTCTCAGTGAGCGAGCTTAAGTTTGCCATCTCTTGACGAAGCGTGTTTGAGCTATCAATCACCTGTGACACGGTCGCTTGGATTTTAGAAACAAACTCGTTAAATGCCTTGGCCAGCTGACCAATTTCATCTTGCGTATTAATTTGGATTCGTTGGCTAAGATCACCATCACCCGAAGCGATTTGCGCCATTGCGTCTTTGATGTCGTTTAATGGTTTAAGTACTGTGCGTAGCAGCAGGAACACCATGCCAAGCGCCGCTAAGATCACAACGATGATACCCATTTCTAAAATCGATTCTGCTCGTGCAGTCGCCGCAGAAATGTCTGACTTCAACTCACCTTGCTTATCTTCGATAGCACTTTTCACGACATTGAGCTGGGCGCGAACATCAACAAATTGCTCCTCAAACGTGTTCTTGTGCTCATTGTAGTAGCTTAGCCATTGAGATTGAGGCTTGCTCAACATCACTTCGTAACTTTGTAGCCACTTTTGACCTAAAGTCACCAGTTTTTGCACATCAGCACCGTGTGATGCAGGCATCACTCCCGCACGTGATAGCTCAATCACTTTTTCCATACGCGGCAACGCTTTGTAAGCATTGTCTTTGTACTCGTGAATGTGGTGATCAATATCTGCTTGTGTTTCTGCTAAGGCAATGCCTTGAACAGCAGAAGTCGCTTGGTAGAGATCGCGGTACGCATCTTCAATCGTGAACAGGTTGGGTACGATCTGTTCATTTAAGGTGTCGCTTAATTCAGATTGCTTGCTCGTTGTCATAACATTTAATACTGAGCTCACGGTGAACAATCCAATTATCAAAGATAGAGGAATCACTATCTTTTGTTTGATTGTAAAGTTTTGGAACATGAATAGATTCCCTTAATATATATGTACAATTCGTTCACTATCATATCAAAAAAATGGACTATTCAACTGATTAACTAGATCAACTTTATCTAATATTTTTTGTCTTTTTGATAACGGTTCTGTTTTCAACAATTATTTGATTTATAGGAAATTTTCTTTAATCGAGGCAAATCACAAGAATGATGAAAAATAAATGATTCACGACGTAAAAAATGTAACAAAATAGTACTTAAGTTGATTTCAACGTAGCCTGATTTTATTCATATTTTCCTTAGAATCACACCAAACAGTGAATGACGTTAGGCAGATGATCTATTTATGTTTAAAGCTTACAGCAACAAATAAATTGAGATAGATGGATATAAATAGGCTTTTCGAGAAGAATAAGGAAAGGAAAGGAAAGAGAAAAATACGAATTGATAAAACGAAAAAGCCCCAGCATTTCTGCTAGGGCTTCGAATGTGGCGGTGAGTGAGAGATTCGAACTCTCGATACGTTGCCGTATACACACTTTCCAGGCGTGCTCCTTCA
>NZ_JAWOTS010000152.1:0-1540 GCF_033338975.1 Vibrio sp. Vb0349
TGGGTTTTGGATGGAAACTATTCTCGAACTGAAGGCATAAAGTGGCAAGACGTCGACACGATCATTTGGTTGGACTATTCAAGAACGGTGACGTTTTATCGAGCGATCAAACGTGCACTCACACGTATTTACACAAAGCAAGAGCTGTGGGAAGGGACTGGTAACAGAGAAAGTCTGTATCGACTGTTCACAAAAGACTCCATCGTATTATGGTCTATTAAAAACTACGCAAAACGACGACGAAAATATCTTCAACTGAAACGTGAATTGAGCGGCTCACCCATTCAATTTGTTCATTTGACTAACCCGAAAAAAGCACAAGCTTATCTCGAAAAACTATAAAATAAGTAAAAGCTAAGAAAAAACAAATAGATGGAAATTATTTTTGTGCGACATGGCGTGCCAGATTTTTCATTAGCTGATGAAAGATGCATGACGCAGTTAGAGAAAGATTACGCGCCATTAGATCGAGCGTATTTATCGGAACTTCATCAAAAGCTTACCAACGCCGTATTCGATGATGCGCAGGCTATTATTTGTTCACCATATACGAGAGCGCTCCAAACGGCGGAGATCCTTAACCGTCGTCATGGATTTGAATTGTTTGTCGAACACGATCTGAGAGAGTGGCGGGCGGATACTGCTGGTGGTTATATTTCGTTGGCTGAGCGAGACCGGCGTTGGCACGAATATCGCGAGTTGCTAAAACTAAGACTGCCGATGAGCGACGAGCGCTATGAGCATGTGCCAGCGTTAAAAGCACGAACGATGGCGGTTTTGGAAAGGTACAGACAATATGACAAAGTTATTGTCGTCAGTCATTTCAATGTTTTTGAAGCTTTGCAAGGTTATCAGGAACAAGGGTTGGCTTGCGGAGATTCTAAAATCTTTCGTCTGTGATCGATTTTCAATCTTATAGAGTAAAATCAATGAGTAATCGCTATTGGAGTTAAAAATGAAATCTATAAAAGCATGGATGTTGTTATGTTTGATCGCGTTGTTTGGTTGTACGTCAAAACCAGATGATGTTGAGCCTGTAAACAACTTTGCACTCCAACCCTACCTCGGTAAATGGTATGAAATCGCTCGACTGGATCATTCCTTTGAGCGCGGCCTCTCTAACGTTACGGCTGAATACGAATTGCGTGAAGACGGTGGTGTCACGGTTATCAACCGTGGTTATTCGCAAGAAGATAAAAAGTGGACACAAGCCGAAGGCAAAGCGTATTTCGTTGGAGATGAAAACATCGGCCATCTTAAAGTTTCATTTTTTGGCCCGTTCTATTCCTCGTACATTGTGTTCGAGCTAGGAGAAAACTATGAGTATGCCTTTATCTCAGGTTTTAACCATGATTACTTGTGGCTACTTTCTCGGAAACCAAATGTCGATAAGGCGACGGTGGAGCGATTTAAGCGAGTCGCCAAAGAGAAAGGCTTTGTGCTAGATGAGTTGATCCTGGTCGATCACAAACAGTAAATTGTCCAACTGCTGACCTTACAGTAAGGTTCGATGCTTCATAAAGCTCAGTGGTGTTTGTCC
>NZ_JAWOTS010000153.1:0-1532 GCF_033338975.1 Vibrio sp. Vb0349
CACGAGCAAGCAGCGTAGAAGAACTGGCGTTGGCCTCAAACCGCCAACGTCAACTGGTAGAAAGCTTGCTGAGAAACGGCATCCGCACTCGCTTCATCATGGAGCTCATCTCTGCGGTAAACGAACAAATTATCGAAAAAGCCTTTGAACTGGTGGTGCCACCCGCTTTGCACGACCACTGTTGTTTGATCGTGCTGGGCTCAGAAGGGCGTGGCGAGCAAATTCTTAAGACCGACCAAGACAACGCGCTCATTATTGAAGACGGGCTAGAATGGCCGCATTGCGAACAAGTAATGCAATCATTTACCCATACTCTGCAGCAGCTTGGTTACCCACTCTGCCCCGGCAAAGTGATGGTCAACAACCCGAAATGGGTCAAAACGCAGCAAGAGTGGATCCACACCTTAGATCATTGGATTGCGAAGGCGGAGCCTGAACCAATCATGGACTTGGCGATTTTCAGTGACGCACATGCAGTAGCAGGAAATCGAGAGCTTCTCACCCCAATAGCAAATCACCTCAGAGACAGCATGAAAGATCGCATGCTGGTTTTGTCGGATTTCACGCGCCCTGCTTTGCAATTTTCCGTGCCCCTGACTCTGTTTGGCAACGTAAAAAGTGCCAAGGATGGTTTGGATATCAAACGTGGTGGCATCTTCCCTATCGTGCATGGTATTCGCACCTTGTCGTTGGAATATGCGATTGAAGAAAAAAACACCTTTGAACGCATCGAAGCACTAAGAAAAAAGCGCATCTTAGAACCTGAGACCGCAGACAACTTAAACGAAGCGTTGAAGCTGTTCTTTAAGATTCGCCTTAATCAGCAATTGAGTAAACAAGAAACACTTAACAACATTGATATCAAACAGTTAGACCGAACCGAGCGTGACTTGCTGCGTCATAGCTTGCATGTGGTGAAGAAGTTTAAGCAGTTCTTGGGCTTCCACTATCAAATCCGCGATTAAGCGCTTACACAAGTCAAAATGAGGCGTAGAGGATGAACTGGTTACAACGCAAATATTGGCATTACAAACTGAAAGGCTCGCCTTATCAGTCGCTGTTTTGTGCGCCACACAAAACCGAGTTTGTCTCTTTAGATTGTGAGACCACCAGCCTTGATCCGAACCGTGCTGAGTTGGTAACCATCGCGGCAACCAAAATCATCGACAACCGCATCCTTACCAGTCAGCCTTTTGAAGTACGCCTACGTGCGCCCCAATCGTTAGATTCTAGGTCAGTGAAGATTCATAAAATTCGCCATCAAGATCTGGCTGATGGTATCAGCGAGAAAGAAGCGTTGCTGAAACTGCTCGCGTTCATCGGCAACCGTCCTTTAGTCGGATATCACATTCGCTATGACAAAAAAATTCTCGACCTTGCCTGCCAAAGGCAACTCGGCTTCCCATTGCCAAACCCATTAATTGAAGTCAGCCAGATTTATCACGACAAACTAGAACGGCATTTACCCAATGCCTACTTCGACTTAAGTCTGGATGCGATTTGCAAGCACCTGGAACTGCCCATTCAAGATA
>NZ_JAWOTS010000154.1:0-898 GCF_033338975.1 Vibrio sp. Vb0349
AAGTTTGGCTTTCGCACATAACTTGTCGGTTGGTGAAACCGTTCCACCAGCACAAGTCGGCGCACACGGTGAAATTGTTTTACAAGGTGAAGGTGTGGCTTACCAGCCTTGGGCAACACAGCATATGTTAGGTAAAGTCCGCGTAATTCAAGCGATTGCTGGTCGCAGCAGTTCAAAAGAGATGAACGCACCGTTGATGACTGCAATTACCTCCGCTAAATTCCCAGAAGATAGCTACCAGACAACCACCATCATCAACCAAGATGATGCGATTTGGGGCACTGGCTCATTTGTGAAATCTTCTGCACAAGACAGTAAAAAAGAGTTTCCTTGGTCATCAATGGTATTGGATGAAAATGGCTTGGTGGCGAACACTTGGGGGCTAAAAGAAGAAAGCTCTGCGATCATCGTACAAGATAAACAAGGCAAAGTTCTGTTTGTGAAAGAAGGCGCATTGACGCAAGACGAAATTACACAAGTGATTGGCCTTATCAAGCAAAGTATTTAGTTCGAGATGACGGCTCCTGACTCGGCACCAATCAGGAGCCTCAATCACACGGTATCCCACTAATATGCTGTGTTAAATTTTCCTCACCAGACAAAAGAGTGAACTTTTGCCAATAATGAGTGTTATATTATAACACCCGTTAGGATTTCAGGCGTTCAGATGTACTTTTCTTGGCAAACCATTTTCAGATCTTGGCATCGCACTGTTGTACTTTTCAGTGTTGCTTTGCTGATCATCTGGAATTTTGCTTCGATCTTTCATCAAGTCGACCTCACACCAGAGCATCATACCCATCATCACTGCCAACTCTTTGCTGGCGCGCAACATGGTCTCGCTAAAGCACAACCGGCAATCCCTGTGCCGTCATACACTCGGGCCCATTATGATGAT
>NZ_JAWOTS010000154.1:908-1528 GCF_033338975.1 Vibrio sp. Vb0349
TCGCATCATGTAGAAGAAGTATTCAGCGCTGCGCGTGCACCGCCTTATTTTGCGTAAACACTCAAACACAACCCAATTACGTTATTTCCAACGTGTATAGACGCGTTTCAATAACAGAACGTCAAATGAGTACTAATCTGAAATCAACCAGATCTCGGATTTATCAGCAAAATTAGGAAAGTAAAATGCCATCTAAACAGGTTTTAGCGATCGTTATCGGTTTGTCTCTATCGACAGTCGCAACAGCAGAAGAATACCGCCAACACAGTGCGCACGTTCATGGTCATGTTGAATTTAATATTGCCCAAGACGGCAGTGACTTGCTGCTCGAAATCACAGCTCCTGGGGCTGATGTGGTCGGCTTTGAACACGCACCAGAAAATGCAGAGCAAGAGAAAACACTGCAACATGCAATCGCAACGCTAGAAGATAGCAACGCACTGTTTGCGATTAACCCACAAGCACAATGCGAAATTGAAGAAGTTCATGTTGAACACTCGCTTGGGGGGCAACATGAAGAACATGAGCACCATGATCATGAAGGCCATGATCATGATGAACACGCCCATCACGATCACGACAAACATGATCACGACGGTCATGAAGGTCACGACCATTCA
>NZ_JAWOTS010000155.1:0-1527 GCF_033338975.1 Vibrio sp. Vb0349
AACGTAAATAATAGGGGAAAAGTATGTTTAAAAAGAGCACACTTGCCATTCTGATCGGGGCTACTATTTCGCTTGTTGGATGTGGTTCCAATGATAAAACTGAAATCCGTTTACCACAGGCGCCAACTTCAGAATTTACTAACGTGATTGATCGTACTGGTAATCCAACTTACCTGCGTGATTACGACAGTTATTCGAACCTGAAGTACAACGCACTCACGGACAACGGCGCGTGGCATGGCCATTTGCTACCTGAAGATGCGGCGGGTTATGGCGCTTTCGGCGGTATTATGCAAGTGACGCAAGAGTACGCGCATTTTATGTCTGGCCAAACGTTCGACAAGCTCACGTTGACCGACAAAGTGAGTGGCCAAACTTACGATTTATCGAACGCAGAAGCGAAAGTCTATTCCATTCCAGGTGCGTTAGTGCAGGTGTTGGACTTGGACGATATTCACGTGCAAATGGTGCTGCGCTTCGTGACTGACCGCTCTTCGCTGGTGGAAACGCTCATCACTAACAAAACTGATCGTGATATGAACTTGGCGTTGGAGTGGGATGGCGAGTTGGTGAAATACGCGCTGTCGACGCGCAAAGACCAAACCGTGGCGCAGTACTACCCAGATTACAAGCGCCAGATTTCGACCATCGAGAACGGCATTAAAATTAACTTTAGCGAGATGAAAGACAACTGGGCGATCCGTAATGACCGCGATGCCGAGTTCCGCATTACTCGTTCTCTACCAACGAAGACGTTCACCAACGAAACCTCATTCAGTTCTACCGCGGAGATGAGCCTACCAGCTGAGCAAACATCGGCGGTTTATGCGGCGTATTCTAACCTGCACAATGCGAAAGAAGTGCAGTCAGAATCGTTGAAATTGCAAGATGTATTGGCGAATCCAACTCAATACATGGAAGCGTCGAAAGCGCGTTGGGACGGCTATTTAGCGAATGGTCTTATCAACAAAGAAGCGACAGCAGACCAAGCTCGCGTAGCGGTAAAAGCGATGGAGACCCTAAACGGTAACTGGCGCTCTGCGGCGGGCGACATTGAACAAGCGACAGTCACGCCATCGGTCACTGCGCGTTGGTTCTCTGGTAACTTAACGTGGCCGTGGGATTCGTGGAAACAAGCGTACGCGATGGCGCATTTCAACCCAGATGTTGCGATGGACAACATTCGCACGGTATTCCAAGGGCAAGTTCAAGCTGATGACAAGATTCGTCCGCAAGACAAAGGCTACTTGCTGGATGTGTTGACGTACACCAAACCTGTTAGTCGTGGTGGTGCTGGCTCTGAAAACTGGAACGAACGCAATACGAAACCATCGTTGGCGGCATGGTCTGTGATGGAGGTGTATTACGCTCTCGTGAACCAGTTTGATCGCCCAGAAGACGCGCAAAAATTCATTGATGAAATGTATCCGAAGTTGGTGGCATACCACGATTGGTGGCTATCCAACCGCGACCACAACCAAAATGGTGTGCCTGAATACGGCGCGGCAGTGGACCCAGCACACAACA
>NZ_JAWOTS010000156.1:0-1526 GCF_033338975.1 Vibrio sp. Vb0349
AAGTCACGAAGTTGCCGTAGCGCGCGATCATGTAATCGACGATCTCTTCTTTTGACTTGCCCTCTTTCGTCATTTCGTAGACCTTGTGGCGCAAGTCTTGAGCAAGTTCGGCATTCGAATCAGAGATGGTGTTGTTCTGACATTTAGGGCAGCGCAATGTGTGTCCTAGCTCTTTGAACTGTTGCTCCTGCTCTAAGTTGTCAAACTCATACACTTCAATTGCAGCATGTGCCGCCAACGAGAATGTTAGGGCTGCAAACACTGCTAAAATCACTTTTCTCATTGCTTCGCCTCCTCAACCAGCTGGTTGTACATCGGTGCTAACGTGTCAGCCCAATTTCGAGGGTTAACATCACCTACATGACGGTAACGAATGACACCATTCGCATCGATAATGAAGGTTTCCGGTGCGCCGTACACACCAAGATCCAGACCCAACATACCGCTGCCATCGAACAGACTAATTAGGTATGGGTTACCTAAATCGTTCAACCAACCGATCGCTTTGTTTCGATCATCTTTGTAGTTCATACCGATGATCTTCACGCCTTTACCAGCAAGTTCGTTGAGATATTTATGCTCTGCGTAGCAAGTAGGACACCATGTAGCCCACACATTTAACAGCAGAGGCTCACCTTTAAAAATCGACTGATCGTACTGTTTACCCGGTTCGGCCAAGTCTTCTAAGTGAAACTTAGGAACAGGTTTGCCAACTAAAACAGATTCCAGCTTTGTTGGGTCGTCACCATCTTGGTTACGAACCAACTGTGTTGCGAAGATCCCCGCCAGAACTAAGAAAGCAACCAACGGGATAAACAAGATTTTCTTATTCATTTTATGCTACCTGCTCGTTTGACTTTGCGTTCTTTTTCGATGACTTACGGAAGCGGTAACGCTTATCAGAAATCGCTAGTGCGCCGCCTAATGCCATGATCAAAGAGCCAGCCCAGATCCAACGTACGAACGGTTTGTAGTAAATGCGCACCGCCCAAGAACGGTTGTCTTCCAAACGCTCCCCCATCGCGATGTATAGGTCACGAGTGATTCCACGGTCAATGGCCGCTTCTGTCATCATCGACTTCGCGGTGCGGTAGAAACGCTTCTCGGCATGAAGTGTATTGATGTACTTACCATCGTGTGTGATTTCGAAATCAGCGATGTAACCATCGTAGTTCGGACCGTCTTTATCACGAAGGCCAGAGAAGTAGAAATCATAACCTTCGATTTGGAAGTGTTCACCTGGCGCTAAACGCACATCACGCTCAATGCTGTAGTTTTGTACCATAGCGATACCAATGATCGTCACAGCAAGACCGATATGACCAAACATCATCGCCCAGTGGCTACGTTGAAGCTTACGAACACCTTCAGCAAAACTGTGACGGTGCGTCGCACGCTCATGCAATTCGAACGCATGCATTGCCACGATCCAAATCGACATAACCCAGCCGATGTACGCCATCACTGAGAAGAAATCAGCAAATAGGAATACACAAACCGCCGCCAACGCCAGAGACACAGTGCCC
>NZ_JAWOTS010000157.1:0-1524 GCF_033338975.1 Vibrio sp. Vb0349
GCATGACGACTGAGTGCCAGCCCGAGCTCATCTTTCGCAATCCCTTTTCCGTTGTCACGAACACGAATAAGCTTGGCACCGCCTTTTTCGATATCGATATCGATTCGGGTTGCGCCAGAGTCGAGGCTATTTTCCACCAACTCTTTGATGACAGAGGCAGGTCTTTCGACCACTTCCCCTGCCGCAATTTGGTTGGCGAGCCTAGCTGGCAAAATTTTTATCGTCATAATGAGTTAGAAGCTCACTTACTTATTTGTTTGGAATGATCAGGACTTGCCCAACAGCAAGCTCGTCCGAGCGCAAGTTGTTTGCTTGGCGAATACTCGCAACGCTCACGCCATATTTGGACGCAATCTTACCAAGGTATTCCCCTCGCGCCACTTTGTGCTTGCGGATCGGCTTATCTTTCACTGCTACGGTGATCTTAAGTTTTTGACCGACCCATAATGTATCGGATTTTAAGTTGTTCTCACGACGAATATCCGACAGCTTCACTTTATAGTGGCTTGCGATCTTACCCAAGAACTCACCCGATTTAACGGTATGAGTAATCGTTTCAGTCTCTACTGTAATAGGCTTGCTTGGCACTTGGATCTTGCCAGCTGACGGAATACGCAGTTTTTGTCCAACCGCTAAGCTGGTCGATTTCAACTTGTTCTCAGCCATCAACGCTTTCGAGTTAGTACCGTATTTATTCGCAATCACAGACAGCGATTCACCACGCTTAACAATGTGCACCATTGGTTTAGAGGAAGGTGAGAACACCGTGCCTTCAGGTGGGTTATCTTTTAGATATTTAACCACCGCTTTAGAGATAGCCTGCGCTAACTTATCTTGGTGTGCGCGTTGGAACAGCAGTTTCTCTTCTGTTGGGTTAGAGATAAATCCAGTCTCTACAAGGACCGATGGAATTTGTGGCGAACGCAATACTGCCAAGCTAGTGTTGATTGGCTTGGTGTTGTGTAGATGCGCGACGCGTCCCATTTCACCCAAAATTTCGGTCGCCAACTAGTAACCTTCTTTTTGCGAATGGCTGAACTGGAGATCGAGCAAAGTTTGGTTCACGTTGCGGTCTTTCGTATTCGTGACAAATGCATTGCCAGAACCACCGAGCAGCTCAGACTGTTTCTCGTGGTTCTCAACCCAACGAGCAATCTCAGTGTTTGCGCGACGCGTATTCAATACGAATACCGATCCCCCACGAGGTTGTGGTGATGTGAACGCATCCGCGTGAACTGAGATTAACAGGTGCGCATCATTTTCGCGGGCAAATGCAACACGGCGGTTTAAGTTAACAAAGTAGTCACCGGTACGCGTCATGCGCGTTTTGATTCCCGGCGTCGCATCAAGTTGCGCTGCAAGCTTACGAGAAATGCTCAGTACCGCGTCTTTTTCATACTTGCGACGAGATGGACCAATTGAGCCAGGGTCTTCACCACCATGACCAGGATCGATCACGATCAATACTTCTTGAGCACGCTGTACGGTACTCATGTCTTTGCTGGTTGTCGCCGGTTTGCTTGG
>NZ_JAWOTS010000158.1:0-1522 GCF_033338975.1 Vibrio sp. Vb0349
TGAGTCAATACCAAGGCGCGCTAATGTGTGCAGTAGGTTACCCAGTGCGATGTAAACTTGCGCCTTAGTCCAATGACCGTTGAAGCCATTTTCATCGGTGTTCGCTTCGGCAAATGCGTATGCGCCCATAAAGGTGTTGTACATCTCTGCAGGTAGGTGACCTGAGGTGACTTCGGCATCCACACGTTTTGCAAACTTCTCTTTTGTGAACTTAGGATCGTAAGCAAGAAGGATAGTGTGCGACGCCGTGGTTGCGTGGGGTTGGTTAAATTGGTGTTTGTTCGCGAACGTGCTGTGGAAGCGTTGTTTCGCTTCATCACTTTCAATCACAATGAATTTCCATGGTTGCGAGTTGATTGACGATGCAGACAGACGAATGGCTTCTTTGATGATGGCCATATCTTCTTGAGAAATGCGTTTTTCTGCGTCGTATTTTTTCGCTGTGTAGCGGCTGTTTAGATCTTTAATGATTTGATGAGACACGTTTTTATCCTCGTTATTCAGTTTTATATCGGCCGCTTTTAGCTTCGACAACCACGCGTACCTCGAAAGTGAGTTCATAGTACCGAATAACCAGCAATTGATAAGATGGCTTTTATTTAAATCACTTTTAACTTTTTGTTGAAAATCGAACTGAGAACTTGGGAGTGATGTTTCAAACTTTGTGTAGAGAACGTGGTCTTTGCTGTTTCTTGGCCAAAATTACAAGCTTTGAGATATTCGCTTGTCCCTTGTTTGAGATATTAAATTACACTCATAAAATATGAGTTGTACTCTGGTTTTCATTTGGAGTGGTCATGAATGTGATTGAGGTTTTCAACGACAGTTACGAGCGTTGTGTTCTCAGTGAGCACTTTTTCGAGCGGTTTTATGCCAAGTTTTGGTCGAAAGGAAAGAGCTTTCGGCAGAAATTTGAAGGCGTAGATATGCAAAAGCAAGTTCGTATGCTCAAAGGCTCGATAGTCTTTTTTATGATGACAGACACGTCTTCTGATGCGCGAAAAATGATGGAAAAGTATGGCAAAAAGCACGGTATCGGTAACATTGGTATCAAACCCGAAGACATTGATATTTGGTTTGAAAGCTTATTGGAAGCAGTACAAGAGTGTGATTATGAGTACAACTCCGACGTTGAAAAGGCATGGCGCGCTTGTTTTAAATCGGGTCTGGAAATCATGAAACGCGAATGTGGTACACCGCCAAGTAAATCCGACACGGATCAGTGATCGAAAGGTTTGTGATATCTAATATGAAGAAGCGGCCTTACTGTTTACACCAAACTCAACGAGACCAAACTAGGTCCGCTCAAGTTAAACCCAAGCCGCTTCCGCCCTTATTTGAAAATTAATGTGGCTATTCTTCTTTATCCTGCCCCTGATTCTTTTTAACGGCGTTGGCAATGTCCGTCACCGCTTCGACCAAATTAATTGGCATTGGGAAGATGATGGTTGAGGTTTTGTCCGTCGTAATTTCGGTTAAGGTTTGCATATAGCGTAATTGCAGCGCGTTTGGCGCTTCGTTT
>NZ_JAWOTS010000159.1:0-1521 GCF_033338975.1 Vibrio sp. Vb0349
GAATTGTGCTGTTCTCTTTACACATTTTGTGCAGACCAGCTCCACCACGTGGGATGATCATATCAACGTAGTCATCCAGTTTAAGCAGTTGAGAAACCAGCTCGCGATCTGGCTTTTCAATGTACTGTACTGAAGCGGCTGGCAAGTTTGCTTTTGCAAGGGCTGATTGGATAACTTTCACAAGTTCCATGTTAGAGAAAAACGTCTCTTTACCACCGCGTAGGATGCTGGCGTTACCCGTTTTCAGGCACAGTGCGGCAATGTCGATGGTCACATTTGGACGCGCTTCATAAATCACACCCACAACACCAAGTGGTACACGGCGGCGAGATAGAGACATGCCGTTTTCTAGCACTTTACTGTCGATTTCGCTGCCCACAGGATCGTTTAGGCTGATCACATTGCGAACATCATTTGCAATGCCCGTTAAGCGTTCTTCATTCAGCAGTAGACGGTCTAACAGCGCATCGGTCAGACCAGCTTCGCGACCAAGTTCGATGTCTTTTGCGTTTGCTGCCAAAATCGCAGCTGAGTTTGCTTCTAGCTCATCTGCGATGATCGCTAGAGCTTGGTTCTTTTGAGCAGTTGACGCCGTCGCCAATTCGAAAGCTGCATCTTTAGCAGCTTTACCCATATTCGTTAAATCCACGTTGCTTCCCTCAATTTCTATTCTTGAATGACGACAAGATCATCGCGATGAATCACTTCTGAGCCGTAGTCATGACCCAAAATAGAGATGATGTCTTTACTGTGTTTGCCAGTAATTTTTGCCAAGTCTTCACTTGAGTAGGCACTAATACCACGCGCAACCAGTTTGCCATGAGAATTTGTTACGCGAGCAACTTCACCACGGGCAAAATCACCGCTCACCTTGATGACCCCTTTTGCTAGCAAGCTGCTGCCTTTACCAACAACCGCATTTACCGCACCATCATCGATGATAATATCACCCGATGCTGCAGGACCAGCGAGGATCCAACGCTTACGGTTTTCCAATGCTTCTGAACAAGGTAGGAAACGCGTACCTTGAGGCTCCGTGCTCAACGAGTCAAAAATTACGTTTGGCGCGCTACCTGCTGCGATAATAACTTCAATACCCGCGCGACGTGCGATGTCAGCAGCTTGAAGTTTCGTCGCCATACCACCCGTACCGAGTGTTGTACCGCTGCCGCCAGCAATTTTACGCAACGTGTCATCAATGGTTTTAACTTCTTTGATCAGCTCTGCATTCGGATCTTTTCGTGGGTCAGCAGTAAACAGACCTTTTTGGTCTGTCAGTAGCAATAACTTATCTGCACCACACAAAATACCCACTAAAGCCGATAGGTTGTCATTGTCGCCGACTTTGATTTCACTGGTGGCTACTGCATCATTTTCGTTCACGATTGGAATAATATCATTCGCTACAAGCGCATTGATGGTGTCACGCGCATTAAGAAAACGCTCACGATCATCCAAGTCAGCACGAGTCAGTAGCATTTGACCAATCTTGATACCGTAAATACCAAACAAAGACTCCCA
>NZ_JAWOTS010000160.1:0-1518 GCF_033338975.1 Vibrio sp. Vb0349
AGATTCTATCCAATGGTTGGCTAGTCGGACTTGCTGCCCTGATTCCAGGTGCGCTGCTTGCATTGTTGGTTGTCATGCTACTTGGTCGTCGCTCGAAAGCGAAAGAAGAGGAAGCCGCGCAGCAGCAGACACAAGATATCGACCCGCTTGCGGCACCAATTGGTTTAGCTGCCGCTGACCAACTTGATGATGAGCTCAGCCTAGATGATGACTTGTTTGGTGATGATGACTCTGAACCGCTGTTAGAGCAGGATGAGAAAGCTGAGCTTGAAGAGGATGTCTTCGCAAACCTAGATGACGAAGAACTAGACTTCAACTTAGAAGGCGATGACGGCGAAGATCCATTTGCCGGTATCGGCGATGATGGTGATTTAGACGTTGGATTTGACGAGTTTGATTCTTCAACGAGCGGTATTCAAGTCAATGGCGACGAGAAAGCGCTGGGCCTTGAAGAGATGGAACGTGCGCTTGATGAAGTGACGCCAGAACTTGAAGTGCTCGACGAAGACGAAACAGGCTTCGACTTGTCCGACGACGATAACGCTATTTCTGATGATGAATTTGCCAAACTTCTTGCTGATGATGAACCATCGGAAGACCTTTCAAGTGGCAGCGTTGATCAAGCGATGCTGGACGATTTATTCGCAGAACTTGGCGACGATGATTTAGATCTTGCCGTTGAAGATACCAAGCCAGAGCCGCAAGTCTCAGACGAGGATTTCTCGGCAGGAGAGGCGTCGGATGACGATATTGATAAGCTATTAGCTCAATACGATCAACCAGCAGAAGAAACATCAAGTGAGCTTGACCCACTTGATGAACTCGAAAGTCTGGCGGATTTGACTGATGACACCGATATCGATGAAAACAGCACTGAGCTACTCGACGAATTGATCGATTTCGATGAAGACGAAACCGAGGAAGAGTTCGATCCGCTCAACGAATTGGAAGCGCTATCTGATTTTGAGGCTGAAGAAGTAATTGAGGAACTCGACGAAAACAGCGTTGAATTACTCGATGAGTTACTGCAAGACGACGATGAAAAGCCCGTTTTAGAAGACGAGATCACGACCGAGCTCGACCCATTCGATGATTTGATTCGTGAGGATGAGGCAGTCACTGCTGATGAGAGTCAGTTAGACGATGACTTGGTGGCTGATTTTGGTTTTGAAGAGATCGAGCCTCAAACGGAACAAAATAAAGCGCTTGAGCCAGAGGAAGAGAAGCCGCTAACCGCGCAGGTTGAAGAAGACGCCTCAGAGTTAGAATTTGAATCTGGCTTAGATATCGACGCTCTGCTGAGTGAGGCGCAGCAACAACCTGTAGCTCCAGAACCAACGGAATCATTACAAGAAGAAAGCGTCCCGTTTAATAGCAATGACTTCTTAGGTGATCTTGAGGAAATGTCACCAGAGCATGATCCTTTGATGACTGAGCTGGATGAACTGTTTGAATCTGACAACACCGTTCTTGAAGAAACTGAGCAAGAAAGTGCAGATTTTGCCGCCGAGCTAGACG
>NZ_JAWOTS010000161.1:0-1510 GCF_033338975.1 Vibrio sp. Vb0349
GCGTTTAGCGGAGTTGAGTGAAAACTTCCCAGATGGTCTGAAAGTCGCTTATCCATTTGAGACAACACCGTTTGTAGAAGCATCGATTCAAGAAGTAGTGAAAACGCTACTGGAAGCGATTGTGTTGGTGTTCTTGATTATGTACCTGTTCTTACAGAACTTCCGTGCAACGATCATCCCGACGATTGCGGTTCCGGTTGTACTCTTGGGTACGTTTGCCATTCTTTACGCGACAGGTTTCAGCGTGAATACCCTGACGATGTTTGCGATGGTTCTGGCGATTGGTTTGCTGGTGGATGACGCCATCGTTGTGGTAGAAAACGTTGAGCGTGTGATGCACGAAGACGGGCTCGATCCAAAAGAAGCCACTAAGAAATCGATGGGGCAGATCACTGGCGCGTTGATTGGTGTTGGTTTGACCTTATCGGCAGTATTCGTCCCTATGGCATTTATGTCAGGTTCGACCGGGGTAATTTACCGCCAGTTCTCGATCACCATCGTTGCTGCGATGACGTTGTCAGTGATGGTTGCGATCATCCTGACACCAGCGCTGTGTGCTACGTTACTGAAAAAAGGTGACGCTGAATTTACGGATAAAAAAGGCTTCTTCGGTTGGTTT
The DNA here is from genome assembly GCF_033338975.1 of Vibrio sp. Vb0349. Classification (NCBI taxonomy): domain Bacteria; kingdom Pseudomonadati; phylum Pseudomonadota; class Gammaproteobacteria; order Vibrionales; family Vibrionaceae; genus Vibrio; species Vibrio sp. Vb0349. Next base: position 620 of record NZ_JAWOTS010000161.1, read on the forward strand.
AACCGTAAATTTGATTCGATGACCGCAGGTTATGAGGCTGGTGTAGCCAAGTTGCTAAAACGCACTGGGCGCATGTTGTTGGTGTTTGTGGCAATGAGCGCTGGTGCGGGTTGGTTATTTATGAATCTGCCGACGTCTTTCCTACCAGATGAAGACCAAGGTACGGTGTTCTCGATGGCAATCTTGCCGCCGAACTCGACTCAAGAGCAGACAGAAAAAACACTCGATAAAGTGCGTAGCTATTTCTTGGAAGAAGAAAAAGACAACGTGAGATCCGTGTTTACCGTGGCTGGTTTTAGTTTTGCTGGTCAAGGCCAAAACATGGGTATGGCGTTTATTGGCTTGAAAGATTGGTCTGAGCGCGAAGCGCCGGGTTCGGATGCTGCATCTTTGACAGGCCGTGCTATGGGTTACTTCTCAACCATCAAAGAAGCCATGGTATTTGCGTTTGCACCTCCTGCCATCCAAGAGTTGGGTAACGCAACGGGTTTTGATTTCTATCTACAAGACTCCCTGAGCCTTGGTCACGAAGCATTAGTTGCTGCACAAGGGCAATTACTGGGAATGGCAGCGCAGAATCCAAAACTAGTTGGTGTTCGTCCGAATGGCCAATCTGATGCACCAATGTACCAAGTGCATGTAGATCACGTTAAATTGCGCGCGCTGGATGTCAGCATCAACGACGTGAACCAAATCCTATCCGCCGCTTGGGGTGGTGCGTACATCAACGACTACATTGACCGTGGTCGCGTTAAAAAAGTGATGGTGCAAAGTGACGCAGAGTTCCGTATGCAGCCAGAAGATTTTAACTCATGGTATGTACGCAATGCACAAGGTGAAATGGTGCCGTTCTCGGCGTTTGCAAGTGGTGAATGGACGTATGGTTCACCG
>NZ_JAWOTS010000162.1:0-1502 GCF_033338975.1 Vibrio sp. Vb0349
CATTCATTGCCATTCGAGCGAACGTAATTCGTACGTCGTGCGCGGTTTTGAGTGGATCCGGCTGTCCATCGACGCCTTCTGGGTTGACATAAATTAAGCCCATCATCACAGCGGCGAGTGGGTTCTCTAAATCCCGTTCACCTGAGTAGCGACTGTTAGGGTTGTTGGTAGGTGCCAGCCATTCTTTTTCTGAGCCCCAATAAATGTCCTTTTCTGGGTGCCAGATGTCTTCGCGCCCGAATCCGAAGCCGAACGTTTTCAACCCCATGGATTCATAAGCCATCGTACCGGCATACGCAATGAGATCGGCCCAGCTCAGTTGGTTGCCGTATTTTTTCTTAATCGGCCAAAGGATACGTCTTGCTTTGTCGAGATTAGCGTTATCTGGCCATGAATTTAGCGGGGCAAAACGTAAATTACCGGTGCCCGCACCGCCGCGACCATCTGCGATTCGATAAGTCCCTGCCGCATGCCATGACATACGAATCATCAAGCCGCCATAATGTCCCCAGTCAGCAGGCCACCATTCTTGGCTATCGGTCATTAGTGCGATGAGGTCTTGTTTGAGTGCAGCGAAATCGAGTTTTTTGACTTCTTCTTGGTAATCAAAATCACTCGGCATTGGACTTGTTTTAGCGTCGTGTTGATGCAAAATGTCTAGGTTGAGCGACTTCGGCCACCAGTTCTTTTCTGTTCTGTCATTGGTGGTCATGGAGCCATGCATTACGGGGCATTTGCCTGCGGAATGCGCATTTTGTTGTGTCATGTTAATTCTCCCATTCTTGCGTTTTGCGAGTGCTAGTCGTTACAACTGGTGAACAAACACGGGCATCCGTTATTAATTACTGATGTTTTAATACAGAGCATTATCCTTAGGTCGTTTCGCTCGGCGTTATTTCTGCAGCGATCGTAACATCCATGCTGTTTTTTCATGGATGCGCATTCTGTCCGACACCAACGCCACGCTAGATTCGTCATCCGCTTGTTGGGCTAGCTTTAACACTTTACGTGCGGTCTTTACGACTTGTTCGTGATTGTGTGTGAGTATGTCGACCATTTCCGTCGCGCTTGGAACGCCTTCAACCTCTTCAATTACACTGAGTTTGGCGAACTCTTTAAACGTGCCGGGTGCGGGAACGTCCAGTGTGCGTATGCGCTCGGCAATCTCGTCTACAGCCGTCGCAAGTTCGGTGTAGTGTTCTTCGAACATGAGATGCAGTTCTCTGAAGTTCGGGCCTTCCACATTCCAGTGGAAGTTGTGCGTTTGCAGATAGAGCGTGTAAGAATCTGCCAAGAGCTGCTTCAAGCCCTCTGCGGTGCTTAATCGGTGCTCTCTATCAATGCCGATATCGATGTGCGTCATGCTAGCTTCCTCTCATTCCATCTGGTTTCACGACTTTTTATAAGCCGTCAGCAAACAACTAAAAAAAGTATTGGATAGATGTTCTGATTTGTAAAAATGATAAAAATGAATGTAACGTTCGGAAATTTTGATTACTGAA
>NZ_JAWOTS010000163.1:0-1502 GCF_033338975.1 Vibrio sp. Vb0349
CAAGGTGATCGCAAATTACGGCCAGCCAAAGAAAGGGAAAATCCTTATTCTCGATGCACTCAGCATGTCGTGGCGAGAAATGAACTTGATGAAAATGCCGACCTGCCCTGTTTGTGGTTAAGTGGCGCAAACTTCACCATAGTAAAGAGTTCTCAAAAAGCCCAACACAACGTTGGGCTTTTTCTTATTCTGAGATTCAAAATTAAAACCTCGAATTTCTAGTTGTCAATGTCCATCAAAAACAGCCACTTAAGAATTGGCACGCTCCTTTCATTGCATATAAAACAAATCAATGAGAGGGCGAATCATGAAAAGGACATCACTAATACTCGGATCACTGTTCGTAAGCACTTATGCGAATGCGGCACCTTTCGACACTTGTCCGAGCAAAGCGTATTTATTCCAATCGACCCCCGTTCAAGTTTATGGCGTCAATCTGGTTACAGGTTCCACCACTTTATTAGCTGATGATGTGGGTTTGGCATCAGGGATCAATGCCGTCGGGTTCGACTTCACCGACAGATACATTTATGGCTACGATACCACCAACTTGAAAATCGTCCGTTTAGGGAAAGACTTTCAAGCAGAAACACTGAGTGTCGCTGGTTTGCCTAGTCATACGTTTTTTGTTGGCGATGTTTATAATCACGTTTACTACTTATATCGCAAAGGAAAAGGATTATTTTCCATTGATTTATCACCGTTAGATACCGATCCAAATGCGACGCTAACACTTACGCAAATTACCGCGACCGCAAACGTCAACTTGACAGATTTTGCCTTTCATCCTGGCGACGGTTCGCTTTACGGAATCGACAACAACTCCGGCATTCTCTACAAATTCAATACTGCAAACGGCCAAGCCACTATGATTGGAGATACGGGCGAAACCGGTACCTTTGGTGCAGGCTATTTTGACGCCAACGGCAATTACTCTGTTTCCCGCAACCAAGACGGAAAAATCTACCGTATTAATTTGTCAGCGGACAACGCTTCACACATCAACGCAGGCATTGTCCCAGCGGTTGAGTTTGTCTCGAACGGCCCGAGTTCAAGCCAAAATGACGGTGCACGCTGCGCCAACGCGCCAGTTATTGATGAAGATGACCCAATCGATTTTGGCGATGCTCCAGATAGTTACCACACGCTTCTTTCCTCAAACGGTCCACGACACGAAATCGATGGTGTGACATGGCTTGGTGTCATTGCGCCTGATGGCGATCCTGACGGACAAATTGCACCTTCTGGCGACAACAAAGTTGGTACCGCAGACGAAGATGGTGTTGGCTTTGTTGCCGCACTCGATCCAGGTTTGAGCTCAATGGTGAATGTGACGGCGTCTACTTCTGGCTACTTATCTGCTTGGTTTGACTGGAACCGCGACGGTGATTTCGCAGATGAAGGTGAACAAGTATTTACAGACCAGTTACTCGCAGCAGGAAACAACACACTGCCATTTGTCGTCTCTGAATTGGCAACCGCAGGACCAAGTTGGAGCCGAT
>NZ_JAWOTS010000164.1:0-1501 GCF_033338975.1 Vibrio sp. Vb0349
CGGGTTCGAGTCCCGTCCGCTCCGCCACTTATTTAGAAAGCCTTGCTAGAAATAGCAAGGCTTTCGTCGTTTAAGGCCTTCAGAGAAACGAATTCCGTTTCAGTGCTCTGGTACTTATTCCAACCCTTGTAGTCCGGCCGTTGATACGGAATCCTCATTCGCAATAGCGATGCTCTCTCATCTACAAGCACCTGTCTTTGCCTATCTGTATTCTAGGCATATACAAACTAATTTGACTCATTTTGGTTTGCTTAAGAAGAATAAGCTTTATGGCTTTGTTGATTCATTTAGTCCTAGCCTAAAAGCTTTGGTTTTCATTCGTGTCTTGAGTCTAGCTTCAGTTTAGTTAGTATTTCGTTGCCATATCATCATGTTGAGACTCGAAGTTATTAAATGAGTCTCGCATTTATGCAATCTTTGAATTTTCGAACTGGCTTGCTATGTGATCCATTCCTAGTCCTTATACTCACGGCTTTTTCGATTGTTAATGTCAACACTATCAGAAAACTTTGTTTGCTTTGCTGATTTCTACTAGAAGGATTACCCTAAAAGGAGTTCTCGTAGGAGTTAGTTTGGTGATGCAACAAGTAAAAAATGAAACCTTAAAAGAAGTATTTAAACAATGGGCTTCCGACGATGGAGTTGTGGTCATCAACCCTGCAACTGAGCAAGAGTTAATTCGCTTGAAACCGAGTTCAATTGAAGAGTTGGATTGCCTCATTGAAGCGTGTTCGGCTGAACAAGTTCGATGGGCTAAGTTGAGTGCGAAAGAGCGCTCTAGCTGTTTGAAAAACTGGCATCAATTGTTGATGGAACACGCTGAAGATATAGCGACCATTATTACATTGGAACAGGGTAAGCCATTGTCTGAAAGCCGCGGGGAAGTGAGCTACGGGGCATCTTTTGTAGAGTGGTTTGCAGAAGAGGCTAAACGAGCTTATGGCGAAGTTATCCCAGCTCCTGCTGTAGATAGACGTTTATCTACAATTAAACAGCCTGTAGGCGTGTGTGCTGCGATTACACCGTGGAATTTCCCTATTGCTATGATCACACGAAAAGCGGCACCTGCGTTAGCTGCTGGGTGTGGGATGATCATCAAACCGTCGGAGTTGACCCCTCTGACCGCACTAGCGGTTGTTGAACTTGCGTATCAGGCTGGTATCCCTAAGCCGCTTTTACCTGTTGTTATTTCTGAACAGGCTGCTGAGTTTGGTCAGGTGTTATCGATGGATCCTAGGATCAAGAAGATTTCATTTACGGGTTCGACTCGCGTCGGCAAAATTTTGATGAAGCAGGCTAGTGAAACTGTTAAAGCGGTATCGATGGAACTTGGAGGTAACGCTCCTTTTATTGTTTTTGAGGATGCTGATTTGGAATCAGCTGCTGATGGGCTTATCGCGTCCAAGTTCCGCAATGCAGGACAAACGTGCGTGTGTACAAACCGTTTATATGTACATCAAAATGGCAAAGAGCGCGTTATGGAAAAAGTACTCGCGAAAAT
>NZ_JAWOTS010000165.1:0-1498 GCF_033338975.1 Vibrio sp. Vb0349
TTGTTTAAAAGATGAGTAACAACAGTACTACCGTGAGCTGTTGGGTTAGAGTAGACAGAGCGGATGATCGCTTTTACTTGAGAGAATGCTGTTGTTGCCACTTCTTCAGATTCAGCGACAAGCGTGAATGCGCCTACACGTTCATTGTATAGGCCGAAGTTTTTCGAGAACGAGCTCGCAACGAGAATTTCTTTGTTGTATTTCGCGAAAGTACGTAGGCCAGCTGCGTCTTCTTCTACACCCTTAGCAAAGCCTTGGTATGCAAAGTCGAACAGAGGAAGCAGTTTCTTCTCAGCAATCAGCTTCGCTAGTGTTTCCCATTCTTCAGCAGTTGGGTCGATGCCTGTTGGGTTGTGGCAGCAGCCGTGTAGAAGAACGATGTCACCTTCAGATGCAGCTTGAAGATCGTTTAGCATTGCATCGAAGTCTTTGTCTTTAGTTTCTGCGTTGTAGTAAGTGTATTGAGCCGTTTCTAGACCTGCAGCGGTAAACACGCCGTTGTGGTTTGCCCAAGTTGGGTTGCTGATCCAGATTTTTACGTTACCAAGTTGGCGTTTGATGAATTCACCCGCCACGCGTAATGCACCTGTACCACCAGGCGCTTGAGCTGTTTTCGCGCGTTTTTCCGCTACGATTTCAGCGTCTGCACCGAAAAGTAGTTTTTGTACCGCCAGACCGTACTCAGCAGTCCCTTCGATGGTTAGGTATGATTTGGTTTTTTCCGTTTCAATCAGTGCTGCTTCGGCTTTCTTTACGGTAGCAAGAACAGGTGTTTCGCCTTGTTCGTTTTTGTAAATACCAACGCCAAGGTTAATCTTTTCAGCGCGAGGATCTTTTTTAAATTCTTCAGTAAGGCCAAGGATAGGGTCGGCCGGAGCGGCAACTACTTTTTCAAACATAATCTTCATCCATGTTAATCGAAGGGGTCTGCTCGTATTTATACCTTTCAGCAATATTCGTTACAACACTTACTGATAAGAAAACGTAAAAAAATTTCGATTTGAAACAGGATGCTAACATAACCGATGCTTTTGCTATGAAAACCTTGGTTAAATCCGGATGTAAAGGGGAGTTTTGTAGCAATTTGGTGCTAATTTATTCAATCGAACAATTCATGAATCTGATGGCTACTGAGGAGCGATTTTAGGCGGTTTAAAACGTGAATCCTGCGAGGTAAGCAGAGCCTGTTGCGAAGGAAAAAGTAGGGAAGGATAAGAAACGCCCCAACGGTGAGGGGCGCTTGCATATTCAATTTACATCGAACGTTGAGGTCTATTTCTTTAGCTCAATTTCTGACTCTACCGCATTGGTTTCGATGTCAGGATTTGAAGACAACTTATCTGTCGCCCAATCGTTCATGTGTTTTAGGATTGCTTTAAGCGCATGCTTTTGTGTTGGGGTGTCACCAGCTTGAACATCTAGTTTTTCTTTTGGGTGTGACCCTGTCGCATCTTCGGCAACGTGTAGCCAATCTGGATGCCAGTAGTAAGGCTGTCCT
>NZ_JAWOTS010000166.1:0-1497 GCF_033338975.1 Vibrio sp. Vb0349
TCTAATTTTAGCGCGATATAGTTTTGTGCGGCGGTAACCAAATCAGAACGATTAATGATCTTCCATAGGAAAAATGGCGGGATTAAGAATGCAATGAAGTAAAACGACTCATGAAAAAAGATCTGAGCAATTGCATCTTGATGTTCCCACAGCGCCGTAAGCGCGAAAAGATCGAGCATCACACCAAGTACACCAAAAACAACTGAAACCACGATCGCTAATCCTAGTAGCTCTCGAATAAAAAATTTGTATGCCATCATACTAATTCCTTCTAGCAATATTCGACCTTACGTTACGCCCCTCATCACCTATCTATTTTGATTATTATCAACTTCATTTCACTACGAATAAGAACTTAGTTTTATAAAAAAACGCTTGTAGAAATGGGAAAAGTGGTTACCAAGCGACCACGTTGTTTAGCTAAGTAGAGCCGAAGTTAATGGAGTTACTGCTTCGCTGCTGCACTTGAGCAATAGATTTAAAAATAGCCTTTTAGGAATCCATATCACACTATGAATTTCCCTTTTTTACATTGACCCCGTCATTACCAAGCAATGACATTTCGTCTCGACTCTGAGACTAATCTTCGATGTTTATCGGCAGTGTAAACACAAGAGGTCAATATGAAAAAATACACTTATCCTCTACTTGCTATCTCAGGCGGTCTACTACTGACTGGCTGCGGTGGCGACGACTCTTCATCAAATACAGAATCCGCTACGTTTTCTCTTGGTGTCTCAGATGCACCTGTGGATGACGCCAACAAAGTGGTCTTAGCATTTAAAGACGTGGTTTTAATTCCCTTTGACCCAGAAACGGGCGAGCAAACTGGCGATCACATTCTGCTAGACGCAAGCGAGAACGGCGCTCTACATCAAGTTGATTTGATGGAATATCAAGGAAAAAATGCCAAAACCATCATTAGCGAACAACAAATTGCTCCGGGTGATTACGCCATGTGCGTTTACGCGAAAGATGGCCGACAGTTGAATGATACGTCTCTATCGTATGTCGAAAAAACTGATGGCTCAGTAAAAGGTCTTGTTGTTCCAAGTCGTGGTAGCTGCTTTGGCTTTAAGCCCGATACCAGCGATCAGGGTCGCTTGAAGTTTTCCCAAAAAGGTCAGTATGTAAAAGTTCATACTGGGCACAATAGCTACGTTGTAGAGTTTGATTTGCGTAAAGGTCTGGCGGATCCAGTCGGCCAAGATCATATGAACATGAACTCGAATGCCGTAAGTTTGGTGAACGCATCAGATTCAGGCCATATCGCTGGCACGGTAAGTAACGTTCAATACCAAGCTTGCGAAGCAGACAGTGCGGCATGGAACGCGATTCATGATGTGCCTGCCGTTCACTCTGTTTACCTGTATGCGGGTTCCATGGATCGCTCAACCATGGGCGATATGGGCGCGACAGCTCCACTCAACGCGCCAGTTGCGGTAGCTAACGTGAATGAATCGCAAGACGAAGAAGGTAATACAACCTACAGCTACG
>NZ_JAWOTS010000167.1:0-1497 GCF_033338975.1 Vibrio sp. Vb0349
GGTGCAACAATTGGTCAGAATGGTTGTGCGGGTATCTACCCTGCGATGCTAGCTGTGATGGTTGCCCCAACAATGGGTATTAACCCACTAGACGTAAACTTCATTCTTTCTCTGATTGCGATCATTACTATCAGCTCGTTTGGTATTGCGGGCGTTGGTGGCGGTGCAACATTTGCGGCATTGATTGTTCTTCCAGCAATGGGCTTGCCTGTAACGATCGCTGCACTTTTGATCTCAATTGAACCTCTGATTGATATGGCTCGTACTGCGCTGAACGTTTCTGGCTCAATGACGGCAGGCACCATTGCAAGCCGAGTGTTGAAGTCCTCAGAAGCTGAAACGGCTCTTGAAGAAACGAAAGCCTAACCCTTATTTGCTGCCCAAGCAGACAAATGCAAAACTTCAAGCCGATGGTTCGCCATCGGCTTTTTCATTTTCACAACTTCACCTTGCATCTTTCGTTGCTAGTCAAGGCGTTGAATGGTCTAATACTCTTATCGGTTCCGTAAACGGTAAGCAGAATGCACCAAGATAATCAGCCCACTTTTTTCTTCTTTGACTACGAGACTTGGGGTACAAATCCCGCGAAAGATCGTCCAAGCCAATTTGCTGGTGTTCGCACAGATGAAAACTTCAATATCATCGGCGAACCTCTGGTGATGTACTGCCAGCTTCCTGCTGATTATCTACCTTCTCCGGAAGCCGCATTAATTACGGGTATTACGCCGCAAAAGGCGATGCAAGAAGGTCTATCCGAGCCTGAGTTCATTGCTAAGATTCACGCCGAGTTATCGAAACCCAAAACCACCAGCCTAGGCTACAACAGCATTCGTTTTGATGACGAAGTGACGCGTTACACCTGTTACCGCAACTTTATCGACCCATACGCGTGGAGCTGGCAAAACGGCAACTCGCGTTGGGACTTGCTCGATGTATTGCGTGCATGCCACGCGTTGCGTCCTGAAGGCGTAGAATGGCCCGAGAATGAAGACGGCTTCACCAGTTTCAAGTTAGAACATTTATCGGTTAAAAATGGCATTGAGCACAGTAATGCGCACGACGCGATGGCAGACGTTATCGCAACGATTGAGATGGCAAAGAAAGTCAAAGCCGCGCAGCCAAAACTGTTCGATTACTTCTTCTCTATGCGCCATAAACGTAAGCTGAATGAACTGGTTGATATTGTAAACATGACACCGCTGATGCATGTCTCAGGCATGTTAGGTCGCGAATGCCAATACACCAGCTGGATTGTGCCTGTCGCGTGGCATCCAACGAATAACAATGCGGTTATTACGATTGATTTAGCCAAAGATCCGCAGCCAATTCTTGAACTTTCAACCGAAGAGTTGCACGAACGTCTCTACACCAAGCGTGAAGACCTCGGCGACCTACTACCCGTACCGGTGAAACTGGTTCACCTCAATAAGTGCCCTATTTTAGCGCCAGCGAAAACGTTGACGGCGGAAAACGCAGAAAACATCGGTATTGATCGTC
>NZ_JAWOTS010000168.1:0-1494 GCF_033338975.1 Vibrio sp. Vb0349
TGTCTCAGTTGAGAGCACTTGAAGAAGAATTTTCTGAGCACATTCACGGCGAAGAAATGATCAACATTAAGTTTGACCTTGAAGCGAAATTGGCTCAGAAAGAGTTGAATTTGCTTGAGACGAAAAACGCACTTCAAGCCTCTGAGTTGCGCTCGCAACGTTACCGAGAAATGTTCTACTTTATCGCTATTGCAGTCATTGGTGTGGTGGGTTTCCGTTATGTTTTGCGAGTCAAAAAAATCAATAAAGCACTAACTCAAGAAAGTACTACAGATCTGTTGACGGGCCTTCACAATCGCCGCTATTTAGAAGTGTGGTTAGAGAAGATGGCCCGCCGCACTCCAGATAGAACCTTCGCGCTTGCGGTTCTTGATGTCGACCATTTCAAAGCTTTTAACGACACTTATGGTCACGACATCGGCGACCAAATGTTGATGCACATTGCCTCTATCTTCAACGAATCCACTCGTTCAGGTGACCTGCTGATTCGTTGGGGCGGTGAAGAATTTGTGTTGCTGGTGGAGGTGAACGATCCAAATGATTGTGCGAAATCGCTAGAGCGTTTGAGACATGTCATTGAAAATACGCCATTAATCATTGACTCTAAGCCAATAAACGCCACAATTTCGCTTGGTGCGGTCGACCGGTTATCAGCCCAAACCATCAAACAAGAGTGGGACCAATGGTTCTTCTTGGCCGACCAAGCGTTATACGACGCAAAACAAGCGGGCAGAAACCAATTTAAGATTCACTCGACGTCTTAGTGGCGTCCACGAGTAAATAGATACTTCCATGAAGAAAAAATTAATATTCGCCTTGCTTTCTCCTGTTGTTTTATCCGCTTGTAGTAATCAACAAGCGTCGCAAATGGGCATGCGTAGCAGCAGTGTGAACATATACGCTCAACAAATGAGCAATACTCAACTGTGTGAGACGCTGTATTACAATCGCTCAACGAACCAAACCAAAGTCGCGATTGGTGCAGAATTCAACCGCCGTGGACTCAATAAAAAATGGTGCGATAACGAATTGAATAAGTGGTATTTGGAGAAGTTTGTCGATAGCGTACTACCAAAGAAAAAGCCAGCACCGCGCAAACCGATGGCAACCATTCAGCCGGCCTCCACCAAATAGTAACTGTAGTAGCTATCACCTCTCTCCAGCTAACAGATGAGATAGAAAGCAGAAAGTCCTTACCAACTTTCTGCCTTTTTTACAGCTAACAATGATCAAGATCAGCCAAAACCTTCCTTTACTTCAGTGAGTTAACATCAATTTACGCAGTCCGTCGAAAAAACAACGTAAACAATTTGTAAACAGTTTGCGTCCTCATTCTTTGCCGCTAGTTTTATTCATTCCTGTTTAAAGGAGTATCGAACAGGGACAAAAATTCCAAACAAAGACATGAGGTCAAAAATGGAAACACGCTTTAATCGCCTATTTGCCGCAATGTTGGCTGTGGGCCTTGCACCTGCCGTCTCGGCGTTTGATCCG
>NZ_JAWOTS010000169.1:0-1486 GCF_033338975.1 Vibrio sp. Vb0349
AGCACCTATTGCTTGTTGCTCGTTACTCAGCGCAGTCAATGAGCGGTCGTCACATGCATGAAGTGTTGGTCGCTGATGGTGAATTATCTGAGCAGGCAGAAACGTCGATGATCATCAATCGCGACTTAGAAGTAGCGATTCGACAAGACAACATCATTCCTTATTTTCAACCAATCGTGAACGCGAAATCAGGTGAAATCATTGGCTTTGAAGCATTGGCTCGATGGCCGCATCCAACGCTCGGCATTATCTCGCCGTTGATCTTTATTCCGCTTGCAGAGCAAGGGAAACTGATTGTGGAACTTGGAGAATCCATCCTCAATCAGTCTTGCGATTTTATCGGCAAACTGAACACAAAGAGACACAGCCAAGGCTTGCCGCCACTGACGGTGCACGTCAACCTGAGTGCGCAGCATTTCTACCATTCACGGCTGATTTCATTCCTGCAAACCATGATTGAAGAGCACAACATCTCTGCAGGTCATTTGGTGCTAGAAATCACCGAAAGTATGCTGATGGGCGGCGAAACGGAATCCATCCACTGCATCAACGAAATCAAACAACTGGGCGTACAACTGGCGTTGGACGATTTTGGTACGGGCTACGCTTCATTCAGCAGCGTGTGCAACTTCCCGCTAGACATCGTCAAACTCGACAAATCGTACGTGGATGAAATTGAAACCAACGACCGAGCCAAAACGCTCGTGCGAAACATTGCCAATATGTCGCAAGAGTTGGGATTAACCATCGTCGCAGAAGGCGTCGAGACGGCCAGCCAAGTCCGCAAACTAAAAGTGTGGAATATAGATGAGTTACAAGGTTTCTACTTCTATAAACCGATGACTCGAGAAGACGCATTCGCTCAGTTTTCTGGCTTGCCCCACTGTTAATCTAGCTCCCCCTCCCAAGGCAAAGCGGCCTCTGTCGCTTTGCCTTTTTTGTTCCCCAATCTCTCTGCTTCTTGCCAAGTAAGACTCAGTATTGCATCGCACTGATGATCGAACACGGTTTCAACCCGATATAAATGTCTGCGTATATACTTTAAACAAGGTTTTCAATAAGTCCCTGTCACCGGACAAGGAGGACTGCATGAAACGGACATGGATATGGCTACTACCGCTGCTTCTATTTGCTGGCCAAACACTGGCAAATACGGTTTGGATTGTGCCCGTAAAAGGGGCAATTGGCCCAGCCAACAGTGACTACCTCACTAGGGAAATTGAACAAGCTCAAATCAACGGCGTGAGCCTAGTGATTCTCAAAATGGATACCCCTGGCGGGCTAGATAGCGCGATGAGAGACATTATTCACGCCATCACATCCTCGACCACACCGATTGCGACTTGGGTTGGGCCTTCAGGCTCAAGAGCCGCGAGCGCGGGCACCTACATTCTGCTTGCCAGCCACGTTGCGGCAATGGCAGAAGCGACCAACCTAGGCGCAGCAACCCCTGTCGCCATAGGTGGTGCGCCACAAGCACCCTCTT
>NZ_JAWOTS010000170.1:0-1484 GCF_033338975.1 Vibrio sp. Vb0349
AACAAGAACAGCAATAATGATAAAGCCGCTTCCATAAGCGGCTTTTTTACGCTTGATGATTGAGATAACTCGCTTTAGAATAGTTAGCCTTGCTAACTAATTGGTGAATCTTTATGGCCTTAGAAGAGAGTTTGATCGATTTGGAGCGTTTTTGCGCCAAAGCTTGGCGTGTTTACGCTAAAGAAGATCCATTGTCTCATCTTAGCTTTAACGAATTTGATTACTTACGCGTAATTCAGGTGTTTCCTGAAGGCGTTCGTATTACTGATCTTGCCGACGAGTTACAGGTAACCAAACCTTCTGCCTCCAATATGGTGGTGCGTTTAGAAAAGAAAGGGTTAGTGAAGCGTATTGCTTGCAATGAAGATGCTCGCGCAAAGCGTGTCTTACTGACGGAAGATGTCGCTGAAAAAATGTCTTTAGAGCAAATTGTTTATAAGGATATTTCGGATCAAATGATGCTAAAGCTAAACGAACAAGAAGCCAAACAATTGCAGTCGCTACTCAATAAAGCGCTTGGAAATTAATTCAAAAATTCATTTATTTAACTATTTAGTTAGCTTTGCTAACTATTGGTGAGAATCATGCAAAACTCCATTTATAAACAGTTTTGGAAATATACCATTCCAACTGTCGCAGCCATGTTGGTCAATGGGCTGTACCAAGTCGTCGACGGTATTTTTATTGGCCGTTACGTTGGCGCTGACGGATTGGCGGGCATCAATGTTGCTTGGCCAGTGATTGGTAGCATTCTGGGAATAGGGATGATGGTTGGTGTGGGAACGGGAGCCCTGACTTCCATCAAGCAAGGAGAGCAAGATCAACAAGGTGCGAAACGGGTCTTAACCACAGGCTTGCTATTTTTGTTGGCCTTGATGCCTATTGTCGCAACGATTCTGTTTTTCTTTGCTGATGACTTTATTCGTTGGCAAGGCGCTCAGGGGCGAGTGTATGAGTTGGGCTTGCAATATCTCCAGATACTAATCGTCGCGTGTATTTTTTCACTTGGCTCTATTGCGGTTCCATTCTTGCTACGTAACGACAACAGCCCTAACTTAGCCACAATTTTGATGGTGATAGGTGCAATCATTAACATTGTGTTGGACTATGTTTTCATTGCTTGGATGAACTGGGAGCTAACAGGAGCGGCTATTGCGACCGCATTGGCACAGATGGTTGTCACCGTGCTAGGTGTGGGCTACTTCTTCTCTTCTAAAGCGAAGTTACGTCTAACATTTAGAGAGTTGAAAGTGCAATTGGATGCTATTCCTAAAATTGTGCTTATCGGGACATCCAGCTTTTTTATGTACGCTTATGGCTCTACGATGGTAGCTCTGCACAACGCGTTATTCGCACAATACGGCAGCCCGCTTTTGATCGGCGCTTACGCCATTTTAGGTTATATTGTGACGGTCTATTACCTCGTGGCGGAAGGCATTGCCAATGGTATGCAGCCTTTGGTGAGCTACAACCATGGCGCACGA
>NZ_JAWOTS010000171.1:0-1482 GCF_033338975.1 Vibrio sp. Vb0349
TCAAATTACTTTTTATGAAGCGATTGATCATGGTGTAGGTCAAGATGAGCTGGTGACTAACGTATTGGTTGAAAGCACTCAAAGTGATGCTGACGGTACACAAGAGGCTGTTGTGGCTCCCCTAGAAATCGTCATCAGTGATGCCGACCCAGTGATCGCAAATGAGTCATATAGTGTAACCGAAGGCCAAGTCATTTCTGGCAATGTACTGGAGAATGACATTGATATTGATGGTGACTTGTACATTCGATATGTCAGAGCCGGAGGAGAGATCCAGTCTGTCCCTGATGGTGGCTTAGTAAGTTTTAGTCTAGAGAAGGGTGAATTAACCGTATTTTCAGATGGCTCTTGGCAGTTGAATGCCAGTCGCAACTTAGATCACACGGTTGAGCAAAGTATCGTATTTGATTATCTCGCAGCCGATGATTCAAAAGATTACGGTGTAGCAACCGCAACTATCGACATTATAGATGGCCAAGCGGGTTATGTAGGCAGCGCTACTATAAACGCAGCAGAAGTACCTCTGGGAGAGGCATTATTAACCACCGAAGGCAGTGTTAATGTGATTGCTGGCTCTGATAACCCTGATCCGACTAGTTTGTATTTTGGTGGGGCATCCATTACTAAGTTAGAGGCATTAGGGCTTACAAGCTCAGTCTCTGATAATGAGCTTAGCTACACGTTAAGTTCCAGTGGAAAGCAAATTACAGCATTTGCGAATGGTGTCACTGTATTTACGTTAACATTGAGTGGCATTGAGTCGGGTAACGATGTACTAGCTTCAATTTCGCTTACTCTTGATCATACTATCGATCAATTCAATAGTAGTGATACGGTCACTTTCCCGCTGACCATTGGAGGGACAGATCTAGACTCTACACCGCTTGTAGAGAATGAAATTGATTTCGTGTTGAAAGATGGTGTTGATCCTACGTTGAGCAACTTGACTGTTGTTGCAATGGAGGAGATTAATCTAGAAAGTGGGGCAATCTTTAAGACTGGGAGCCTTCAACTCGATATCGGGAGTGATTATGTTGACTCTCTTCGATTTAGCGAATTAAACCAGCCCACATTAGTGAGTAGTGAAAGTGAGTTGCTTTACCGTCTGTCTGATGACGGTACGACAATTACTGGCTATATCATAGAAGGTGGGGTGGAAGTAAATATTTTTCAATCGACACTATTATCCACATTACCTTTAGAGTCGAGTAGTGAAATAGAGTATTCCTTTGAATTATATCGCTCTTTCGATCTGTCAAAAGATCAAATCCTGGATATACCATTGTTAGTTAATGCAACAGATTCAGACGGTGACACCACCTCCGTAACATTGGATATTACCTTAGAGGCAATTGAAGGTTTGAACGATGATGCCTCTTTAACGGTGGATATTCTTGATGGCGGCGATGGATACGAAAACCAGTTTGAAGTTCCTAGTGTCACGATTCAAGGTGACGCACTCAAGATAAGCGATGAGTGGCT
>NZ_JAWOTS010000172.1:0-1478 GCF_033338975.1 Vibrio sp. Vb0349
CGTCTTTAAAGGTGATGATGCGTGGCAGTGTGGCAATGGCCTGTGAAAAACGACCGATATCGTGGAAATCACCTGTTAGCTCGATATTTAGTGGCAATCGATACAGGAAGTTTTCAGATTGCTTTTCTCCCCAATCGATGCGAGTAAACGTTAACTTGTTGTCGATACCGAGTTCGTTTACCGACGCCAACATAGTAGCCAACTCTTTTTGTGCCGGTAGTTGTTGCAACAGCAACTCATAACGCGTAGTGAGCTCGTCCAGTTGAGATTGCAACTGAGGCAATGCAGCCACCTTGTTGGCTTTTATGCGCAATGCCACTTTTAATGTTTGCTCCTCTTGAATCAAATTGTTCAAGCGAGCCTCTTCTGGCTTTAAGTAAAACCAATAACCAAACCCTTGGATAAGAAGAACAAGCAGGCAGATCACTACAAGCTGAGGCAGTAATGGCCATTCAGCAATCTCATCCATTTCTAGATCTTGCCAATTAACCATGTTGTTTTCCCTCTTTCTGCTCTTCTACCGTGTTAAACATGAAGGACACTTTAAAGGTCTGAAACTCTTTACCAAAACGGGCTTTTCCGTGCACGATAGAGTGCATTTCAACGTCCAGTAGCTTGGCAGAACGTTCCATGTTATCGAGCATGGTTGCTAGCCGAGGTGTACTGTCTGAAATACCTGAGATTTCAATTTCTAGATCGTTCATTTTGATCTTGTCGACATACACGCCTTCTGGAATAACAGCAGGCATGAGGTTCATAAAATCAGTGGTTTTATTCCGACCATTTTGCAACGCTTCCACAACTTTCAAGCGTTCCAAGATTTTGCTGTGTTCAAGCTCCGCGATCTTCATCGCTTCTATCCGCTTATCTAGATCGGAAATGTACGTTGTTAGATAGTCGAGTCGCTCTTGTTGAAGATCTTGTTGATACTCATAATATTTGCCAACGCCCCACTGAATCCCCAACGCCACCATGACGCCCAATACCACCAAACCGACAAATCGACGACGATGCTCTTCCCTTTGATTTTCGCGCCAAGGCAATAAGTTAATGCGATAAAGCACGCACACCTCCTAACCAATGAATGCCACGGATCGCCAGCCCTGCAGCTGTCGAAAAATGTTGCCAATCAGCCGCTCGTCGCTTGCGTTTCGACACTTTCATTTCAAACAGTCCGAGTGGGTTTAGCAACTCGCACTCCAATGCCAACTGATGCGAGAGCTCTTCTGCCAACATTGGCGTCGATGCCCCCTCGCCCGATAACCAAATGCCTTTGATGTTTTGCGAACCGTTGATCGAGGTATAGAGCTGCATTTGACGTTTTACGCGCTCAACCACTTGACGATTGAACTGTTCCGTTTTGGCTTGAGCATCATCAGAGAGTAAGTCTTCTTGTGACGTCCCCATTGAAATACGAGTACCGCACGCAAACTCCTTATGAAACAGTTCGCCTTGCTCGGTAAACATGGTGAAGATCG
>NZ_JAWOTS010000173.1:0-1474 GCF_033338975.1 Vibrio sp. Vb0349
TTTTCTCTTGAGCATTGTTGAAGATGTAGGGAGGAAAAGATGATCAGTGGAGACACAATCTTATTTGCGCTAATGGTAGTAACGGGGGTCAATATGATCCGTTATCTCACCGCTCTTCGTTCTCTTATTTACATCATGCGTGAAGCGCACCCATTGTTGTATCAACAAGTGGATGGCAATGGTTTCTTCACCACTCACGGTAACGTCACCAAACAGGTGCGTTTGTTCCACTACATTAAAAGTAAAGAGTATCACCATCACCATGATGAGATATTCACAGGTAAGTGTGAACGGGTGCGTGAGTTGTTTGTGCTATCAACCGCGTTGCTTGGTGTTACCCTACTGGCGGCCGTCATCTTGTAGGTCTTTCCAGCTAAGCCGTACTAGGCGATGCTTGGAATTTAAGCGCTATTACCTTTCGAAATTTGTAGGTAGAATGGCGATCTTAGAAAGCCAGGATGTGCAATAAGCACATCCTTTTTTATTGTTTTGGATTTTGGATAGAGCCTAAGAGCGACCGATGAGTAAGAAATTTGATGTTGTTGTAATTGGCGCGGGAGCCGCGGGTTTGATGTGTGCTGCAGAAGCAGGCAAGCGCGGACGCAGTGTGCTTGTGCTGGATCATGCCAAAAAGCCAGGACGTAAAATCCTTATCTCTGGTGGTGGCCGCTGCAACTTCACCAACTACGACGTATCAGCCAGCAACTACCTATGCCAAAACCCACACTTCGTAAAATCGGCGCTGTCGCAATACACCAACTGGGACTTCATCTCCATGGTCAGCAAACACGGCATCGAGTTTGAAGAGCGCGACCACGGCCAATTGTTTTGTGTCGATGCCTTTACCGCCAAAGACATTGTGAAGATGCTGCTGGCCGAGTGTGACATGCCAAACATTCAACAGCGTTACCAATGCGATGTGCACACCATTGAGAAAACCGAAGAAGGCTTTCGTCTGCACGCGGGTACTGAGCCCGTTGAGTGCGAATCTTTGGTGATTGCGACCGGTGGCCTTTCCATGCCAAAACTGGGCGCGACGCCATTTGGTTACAAAGTGGCTGAGCAGTTTGGTCTGCCGGTAATCCCAACCACGGCGGGACTTGTGCCATTTACGCTGCACAAAGAAGACAAAGAAGATTTCGCTGAACTGTCTGGCATTGCTGTGCCTGCGGAAATTACCGCCGAAGACGGCACCATGTTCAAAGAAGCGCTGTTGTTTACTCACCGCGGCTTATCGGGCCCTTCGGTTTTGCAAATTTCCTCTTTCTGGAAAGCGGGTCAGAAAGTTTCTATCAACTTAGTTCCTAACGAAGACATCGCTCTGCTGCTCGAGCGCAGCCTTGAGAAACATCCAAATCAATCGCTAAAGAACACCCTAGCAAAAGTGCTGCCAAAGCGTTTAGTGGAAGTGCTGATTGAACGTAAAGAGCTGATGGATAAACCTCTCAAGCAGTTCAACCCGAAAGAGCTTGCT
>NZ_JAWOTS010000174.1:0-1470 GCF_033338975.1 Vibrio sp. Vb0349
CTAAGTACAGGTATTAAGACTCTTTCACTTCTTGAGCGACAAGTTCATCTTCTTCTGTCAGTTTTTCTGGAAGCAGCAAGTTCAGCAGTATCGCGGTGATACCGCCAGCAGCCACACCGGTTGAGAAGATGCTTTTAATAAACTCAGGCATAAACTGCAGAATCTCAGGTTTCTGAGCGATACCTAACCCCATCGAGAATGACAACGCCATAATCAGAATCGCGCGGCGGTCGAGGTCAACACGCGAGATAATGCGCACGCCTGCAGCGGCAATGGTGCCGAACATCACGATGGTAGCGCCACCAAGTACAGGTTCTGGGATCAGCTGAACAAAACTGGCCACGCCCGGGAATAGACCAAGAATCACTAACATGCCCGAGATAAAGTAACCCACGTAACGGCTTGCGACGCCCGTTAGCATGATAATGCCGTTGTTTTGACTGAAGGTAGAGTTTGGAAAGCTGTTGAATACCGCAGCGATGGCCGAGTTCAGACCATCCGCTAATACCCCACCTTTGATGCGCTTCATGTAAATAGGGCCTTTAACCGGCTCGCCAGATACTTCAGACGTTGCGGTAATGTCGCCGATCGCTTCCAACGCCGTGATCAAGAAAATCAGCACGAGAGGGATAAACAGTGACCAGTCAAATGACAAGCCGTACTGCATCGGAATCGGTAGCGCAACGAGGTTGGTTTCCCCCAATTTTGAGGTGTCGACCATGCCCATGAAGTATGCCATTACATAGCCAACCAGCATGGCAATCACGATCGAAGCCACGCGAATGTATGGGTTTTTAGAACGATTCAAAATCACAATTAACCCAAGTACGGTACCAGCGAGCGCCAGTTTGTCTAAGCTACCAAAAGTACCGTCGCCCATTGCAGCATAGCCACCACCCATAGAAACCAAGCCAACTTGGATCAGCGTCAGGCCAATCAGAGTTACGACAATGCCAGAGACGAGAGGTGTGATGATGCGACGTGCATGCTCAAGCACACGAGACAGTAAAATCTCGGCAAAAGAGGCGACTAAAATCGTCCCGAAAATCGCCGCCATCATGGTGCTGATGTCCGCGCCACCTGCTTTGAGTGATAAACCCGCACCGATGATTGGACCCAAAAAGTTAAAGCTGGTGCCTTGCACCGATAGCAAGCCGGAGCCGACAGGGCCAAAGGTACGGATTTGGATAAAGGAAGAAACACCAGATGCAAACAGCGACATGCTGATAATGGTGTTGGTTTGATCGGCCGGAACGCCCAAAGATTGGCAAATGATTAAGGAAGGTGTAATCACCGCAACGAACATCGCCAATAAATGCTGAAGTGCAGCAAAAATCGTTTGTGGCAGTGGTGGACGATCATTTAATTGATAGACCAGTTCCGAAGATCGGTTTGAAGTTGTCATGATTTGTCTCGCTAGTCGCAATGTGTTCCCAGATCTCGCTGAATGGGAGGGCTGGGTGGAGTTGT
>NZ_JAWOTS010000175.1:0-1462 GCF_033338975.1 Vibrio sp. Vb0349
GCTCAATACAACTTACCTAGCCAACAAAATACGCGCCCTTCTCTGGCGAGTGGTAAGTACTTTAGTCCTGCATTAGTCGCCTGTGGCGCGTGTCACTTAGAGTCATCTTTAGCTAATGCTGACCCGGATACCGTGGCAGGAGATGCGCCTCTGAACCATATGCTGAATCACGGCGCGGTATTTGGAGCAGACACAGCAGCACAAGCAACGGGCTCCGAACAATGTGCGACTTGCCATGCTATTGGTCAGTCACAAGGGGTAGATAAGGTTCACAAGGTATACGACTACCGTTGAATTCGTCATTGAACACAATGCTTTGACAATTAAGGATAAGAAAAGGAAGAGCTATGAAAGCAATGTTTCTGCGGTGGTTAGTAGCTGGGATACTTGGGTTAGGCGTCATCTTCACCGTCAGTTCGGAAGATGTCGCCAAGCCAGAGCCCGAAGCGGCGACGTTAACTCAAGAAGAAATTGAAACCATATTAGACACCAAGTTTTCCGAGGGAAAATATTCACGCCGCGGACCAGATGGCTGCCTTCGTTGCCATGACGATACATCAGACAAACCCGCTACGGGTATTTTCGACAACATTCATGGCAAGTCCGCAAACCTGCATGGGCCAATGAATGATAAACAGTGTGAAGCATGCCATGGCCCAGCGAACAATCACGAGCGCAATCCACGAAAAGGACAAGTTCGTGAACCGATGATCACTTTTGGGCCAAACTCCCCTGTTCCAGCCGAAAAGCAAAACAGCGTGTGTTTATCTTGTCACCAAGATGCGAAACGCTCGACTTGGCACAGTAGCGAGCACGCTTTTGAAGGGCTTTCTTGTGCAAGCTGTCACCAACTGCATCAAAAAGACGATCCGATGATGGTTGCCGAAATGCAAGCAGACAAATGCACCGATTGTCACTCCCGCACCAACCCGGATATCCACAAACGCAGTCGTCATCCTATTATCGACGGCGTCATGACTTGTTCTAGCTGCCACAATCCACATCAGACATTAAATGAAGCGAGCTTGAATTGGTCAACCGTCAATAACGCTTGTTACGAGTGTCATGCAGAAAAACGCGGCCCATTCTTATGGGAGCATGAGCCTGTAAATGAAGATTGCACATCCTGCCACACACCTCATGGTTCAGTGAACAAAGCCCTGCTCAATAAACGACTGCCAATGCTATGTCAGGAATGTCACCGTGTGCCACATGCAAACGTAGCCATTCCTGAAAACGACTTGAGAGTGCGCGGCGGAAGTTGTTTAAACTGCCACAATCAAGTGCATGGCTCTAACCACCCACTTGGTCAAACATTAAGTTATTAGGAGGGAGGCATGAAACTATCTCAACTGTGCATCGCTATTTCCCTTGCTTTTGCTGTGCAAGCGCACGCCAACAATTATTCGTTACAACGTTCTCAGCCAGCCGACACTAGCCGCTGGCAGTGCAGTGAATGCAG
>NZ_JAWOTS010000176.1:0-1460 GCF_033338975.1 Vibrio sp. Vb0349
TGCGCGCGCACAGTGAAGATTACGGTTTCGCGCTGGGTGCCAAAGCTGAGCGATTTATTAACCCAGAACAACCTTTGCTTATCAACGAGTTATGGGGCACGATGGGAAACTGTTCATCTCTTGCTCTTGGAGCATTTGCGGTTAAAAATCATCACTTTAACCAGCCCGTAACGCTGCTGATGTTTGATTTCGGGGGGGATAAAGCGCTACTTCAATTACTAGCGTGCTAATCATTCTTTGTCGAAATATATAATGAAAATGAAGTCATATTACGTTGTTGAAATTTTAATTTCTAAAACAACGTAATTCAGGTAGTGAAAGCGTAAGTCAAAGAGTCTAATAACTTAGTAATTATAACTAAAATAATAGGCTTACTGTTCGTTTTAAATACTACCCTTGAAACAAGGATGTTTCAGCAAATATTATTTCGGTCTAATAATATTTGTTCCATAAAAGAGTGCAAAGTGTCTGATATTCAGGGTGCAGCCAAAGGATACATTGATCAGTTGGTTGTTAAAGCTATTGAGAAAAAGAAACTGAACGAGCAAAGATTGGCGCAGAAAAATAAGCCAAAGCTTGAGTACGTTCTTTTTTCACAATTTGATGTATTAGACACGTTGCCATCTAAAAATGGTAGAACGACGGTTTACCACCTCGCAAAAAAAGGCCAGCCAGAAAAACAAATTTGCTGCAAAGTCGTCAATGAAGACGCCCCAGAAGTCGCAAACAAAATGTTGGTGAATGAGGCAAGCAGATTAGAACTTTCTCAGCATCCAAGTGTTGCGGACTTTATTAAGTTCGGCAACGAGTTTGAACGACCATATTTAATGTATGAGTGGATTCAAGGCGAATCACTAGCGGAAAAAATGGAACGCTATTCTTCCAAAGGCTTTCGTCATGACCATATTGCATGGTTAGTTTATCAACTCGCAGGTGCGCTAGAATTTATGCACACTCGAGGTATTTGCCATCTTGATATCAAACCGTCGAATGTTCTGGTTAGTGAAGGTGACTACGTCAAGCTTATCGACTTTGGTGCAGCTCGTTATATCGGCGAGATTGAATCTCACGCGGAAGCGAGTTTAAGTTACGCGTCGCCACTTTATCTCGAGACGGGAACAACTGAGCCACAAGACGACGTTTATTCTCTTGCATTGCTTAGCGGTCACTTATTTTTAGGGGCGATCTTTGGGGATGCTTGTCACAAGCAATTAAAAGATCGCAAACGTCCTGCATTAATTCCGAACCATATTTGGAAGCTGCTCAAGCAAGTGATAAATAACCCAAGAGGGCATGGCTACACAGCTATTTCTTTTGCTCAGCAACTTGCCCGTATTGATACTCAATCCATCGACTCTCATTCTAATGCGCCCATTTTTAGTAGTTTGCGTAATGCGGATCTACTGCTGACTCATTGTAGACCTCAAGACAAAGCGGGCTATGGCCGCTTTAAAGTGCTT
>NZ_JAWOTS010000177.1:0-1455 GCF_033338975.1 Vibrio sp. Vb0349
TGAGCTCTAAAGCCGAAGGGCTTGGGCTGGGGTTAGCCATTTGTCGTGACGTAATGGAAATGCACGGCGGCGAGTTTCTCATTGCTTCGACCACGCCGCACGGCTGTTTGGTTGAGCTTGTGTTTCCTTATCAAAACTAATCGGTATTTAGGAGCAGTTAATGATCAGCAGTGAAAAGCAGCTGCCTGTTTATGTGGTTGACGATGATGAATCGGTACGTGATTCGCTGGCTTTTATGCTGGAGGAGCATGACTTTAACGTGACGACTTTTGCTGATGGGCAATCTTTTCTCGACGAAGTTAACATTCATCAGGCCGGATGCGTGATCCTTGATAGCCGAATGCCTAACCTTCGTGGTCAGCAAGTTCATCAATTTTTGAATGAGGCGCACAGCCCATTAGCGGTGATTTATCTGACCGGTCATGGTGATGTACCGATGGCGGTCGATGCATTGCAAGCTGGGGCGGTCAACTTTTTCCAAAAACCAGTCAAAGGCGATGAACTGGCTCAAGCAATATTACATGGTCAGATGCAGTCCGCGGCGAGCCTCGATATGGTGGCGGCAAGAGCGGCGTATGAATCACTAACGCCGCGCGAAAAAGATATCTTACGTTTGATCATTGCTGGTAAGCGCAATATTCGAATTGCGGATGAGCTGTGCATTGCAATGAGAACGGTGGAAGTTCATCGAGCCAGCTTACTGAAAAAGTTCTCAGCCAAAACCGTCGCAGAATTGGCCTATATTTATGGCAAGTTGGAGAATCCCATCTAGCGAGAGCTGAGCTGTAAGATTAGGAATCTTCAAACTTCTGTTTGATGAAATCGATAAAAGTTCGCAGTCGTTTCGGTTGATAGCGATCTCGATGGAATATGGCGGAAAAGGGCACCGACGGAATTTCCCAATCTGGCATCACTTTTATCAGTTGGCCTAGCTCCACTTCTTCTGCACAGTAACTCAGTGGAACACGAATAATGCCGTTGCCGTGCAGCGCGCCCATTACTAACGCTCGTCCATTTTTACAGCGCAAGTTGCCTTTTACGACCACATCGGCGTGGTCATTTGGGTTCTCTGCTTTACGATAGTTCCAACGCGTAACCGAACCAGTCAGAGTTCGATGTTCGGCCAGCTCTTTTGGGTGTATTGGCATGCCATATTGCTGTACATAGCTCGGGCTTGCGAGGGTGACCATGTCAACGGTCATCAGCTTGCGCGCTACAAACCCTGCATCATCCAATTCCCCCATACGAAATGCGACATCAAACTGATCTTCAATCAAATCAATACGAGGCGAAGAAAAGTCCAAGTCAATGCTGACGTTCGGGTACTGTTGCATAAATTCACACACGTATTTGGCGATGATGTCTTCGCCGATGTAGCCACCCACACAGTTCACTCGAATCACGCCGCGAATCTCTTGAGTATCATCGACGGCGGCAATCAACGCTTGGTCGATG
>NZ_JAWOTS010000178.1:0-1450 GCF_033338975.1 Vibrio sp. Vb0349
CGATGCCAGCATGTTTGCTAGCTAACTGGTGCAAAGTGAACAAGTCATAAAAGAGGATGTTATGGCAAAAGAAGTATTAAGAATTGAAAATCTTAAGCAGCACTTTGTATCTGGTAAAGGACTGTTTAAGAAAGGCTACACGATCAAAGCTGTAGACGGCGTTTCCTTGTCGGTTTCAGAAGGAGAAACATTGGGACTCGTCGGTGAATCTGGCTGTGGTAAAAGTACCTTAGGACGTACGATTCTAAAATTGTATGAGCCAACAGAAGGTAAGATTTTCTTTGAAGGCAAAGACATTACAAAGTTCTCTGTCAAAGAGATGCGCTCGTTGCGTAAAGACATGCAGATTGTCTTTCAGGACCCAATGGAGTCACTTAACCAGCGTCACACCATTGGTATGATTTTGGAAGAGCCGTATATCATCCATAAAATAGGCACTCCTGCAGAGCGTAAACAATGGGTGAAAGAGCTGTTGGTGAAAGTTGGCTTGCCTGAAACGGCTGTGAACCGTTATCCGCACGAATTCTCTGGTGGCCAGCGTCAGCGTATTGGTATTGCTCGTGCGATAGCTCTGAAGCCAAAGCTGTTGATTTGTGATGAATCAGTATCTGCACTGGATGTATCGGTTCAGGCGCAAATTCTCAACTTGTTGCTGCAACTTCAACAAGAAATGAACCTTGCCATCATCTTCATCTCTCACGATTTGTCGGTGGTTAAGCATGTCTCCGATAAAGTCGCGGTGATGTACTTTGGTAAAGTGGTGGAAGCGGGGAATGCGAAAGAAATTTACGCGAACCCACAAAATGATTACACCAAGAAACTGCTCTCAGCGATTCCGATTACCCATCCTAAATATCGCAAGAAAAAGCGTGTGGCAGAAAAAAAGCAGCAAGTGGCGTAAGCCGTGCCACCATCGCATTCAAGAAAACACGCTCCGTTAAATAAACGGGGCGTTTTTCTTATGTATCCTTTTTTATCTTGCATGCTAAACTCAAAGCTTATCTCTTTGGTTTTGCTTGGATAATTGGCTCTGCCATCAAATTTACCCAAATCGTTCAGTCGCCCATTTTTAAAGATGTTCCACATCTTAGAAGCGGTTCTGTTGGTCGCTATTACCTTGGCAACTATTTATGCCATGGCTCAAGAGTTCATTCATGTTTTTGTTGAGAAGCGAGTGCTGTTGACGGACATCTTATTGATGTTCATCTATCTTGAGGTTTTAGCGATGGTGCAGCAGTTTGTGATGAACGGTAAGATCCCCGTTCGCTATCCTATCTATATCGCGATGATGGCCATTGCTCGCTACATCACCTTAGGTATGAAAGAGTTGGATGCCACTTTGGTGGTTTGGCTTTCTATTGCGGCGTTTATCTTGGCGGCAGCGACCTTGGTGATTCGCGTTGGACACCACTATTGGCCGTATGTTGACAACCGAACCTTGGAAAAAGAC
>NZ_JAWOTS010000179.1:0-1436 GCF_033338975.1 Vibrio sp. Vb0349
ATCGATGATGAGAGTTGGCACAAAACAAGCGCAGAAATAAAGTATGTCGTTCTTGATTTGCGAGATTGTGGCGAGCTTGTTTCGGAAGTGGCGGAAATATCTTCAAGATTAGATGTGAGCATCTCTCTGATTGTGTTGAGCAACACGGACTCAATCTTGATGCGTGACAAAGTGCTGTCGTTAGGTGCGAACTACATTCTTTGGGATCCGGAACTTGATGGCTTGTTGGGCGCATTAAAAGAGTCTGGTAAAGACACATTTTCGCCAACGGTGAAGAAAAAGTCGCGAATCGCGAAAAGAGTCTTGATGCTTGGTAGTAAAGGCGGTGTTGGCGTGTCAACCATCAGTGCTTTTTTATCCCATAGCTTGAGCCAGCAAGCGAGCTTAAAAACGTTGCTTGTTGAACACGATACGCTGGCATTAAATTCGGATATTTTCTTGGGTTTAAAAGGGCTAAAGGCGCAACAAAATAGCATCGATTTAAACCAATCTGAGCTCGATGCTGCAATTGCTGGGAGCTATGTACACCCAATCAAAGACAAGCTTGATTTCCTTGCCCTTGAAAAGAACATTGCATGCATAAGCGATCATGCAGACTCTCTATTTAGAATTTCTAATGAGCTGGTGGATCAGTACAACTTCATCATAGATTCATTGCCTTTAAATGCGATAAACGAACTGACTTCAGAAGACATCAATGAAAGATACAACCGCATTTTTGTTGTTTGTGAACCTTCTGTTGCCTCGTTACGCGCTTACCACTCGATAAAGAAAAAATTAGGAAAGGCCGAGCATCGAATCATTTTTTCTATGACTCGATCGCAGAAGGATTACATGATGCCTCTCCAAGGCGCCAAAGAAAAAATTAAAGCGAAAGACACCATTGATTTCGTTTATGAAGCCAATTTGGAAAAGTTGATCATCCAACAGGGCATTCACAACACGGCGAAAATTAAGTTCACCCCAGCTATTGCAAATATGGTGAATTCGCTGACTGGTAAAAAAGTCAAAGTGCAGAAAAAGTTCGCGTGGTTTAAGAAATGAATCACCTAAAAGAAGTTTATATTGACATAAGAGACGAAATCTTTGACGCGCTTGATGCCGCTTCTTTAGTCGATGTCGAGCCATTGGAGCTTGAGAGCCAATTAAAAGATTCCGTCAATATTCTTATCGAGAAAAAGCAACTGCAAATCAGCAGTTTGAAGCGTTTAGATCTCGTCAAAGCACTACTGGATGAACTTAAAGGTTTAGGGCCGCTTCAAGCGTTGGTTGATAACGATGATATCTCGGACATTATGATCAATGGCCCGTCAGATATTTTCATCGAAATCAACGGCAAGGTAGAGAAGTCGCCAATCCAGTTCGTCAATGAAAAGCAGCTCAATACTATCGCCAAACGCATTGCATCCAATGTAGGGCGTCGCATTGATGAATCG
>NZ_JAWOTS010000180.1:0-1434 GCF_033338975.1 Vibrio sp. Vb0349
GCTGTTGATATTTATCCGGCTATGGTTGCGGCGATAAAGAACTTTACCTCGACGCTGTCGGCATCGGTTGAGTTTGATCCTAAAGTTTCCAATCGCATTTTCTCTATCGCTTGCGTGTCGATTTTAAGCTACGAGTTGCTGCCACAGTTGATGAAGCAGATTCACGAGTTAGCGCCGAATATCGCTTTGGAAGTGCACCCGCTGTTTACTGAGGATTACGAAAGTGATCTACGCTTACAACGTTATGATTTGATTATCGATTTAGCACCACGCGGGAGAACGGTCTTGAAAGTTGAACCCGTGATCACTGAGCGTTTGATGGTGGTGTGTAACAAAGATCACCCTCGTATCGCTGAGAGCATTTCTCAAGAGCAGTTTTTTGAAGAAGAACACGTTGCAGTATCGCAGTGGCAAAGCCGAAAAAGCATGCTGAGTGCAGAAGATATTGTTGATTTGGACAAACGCAAAATCATGTATCGAGCCGCAGGAGCACTGGAAATGTTGCCGGTTATCTGTGGTAGCGAATACATTGGTTTGATGACAGAATCGATGATTAAGTTGTTCAGTAATACCTATCATGTGAAAGCACTGCCGCTTCCATTTGATGTGACAACTTACGATCTTTGTACCATTTGGCACCCTAGCCGTACTAATGAAAGTGCCCATCAGTGGTTGCGCGCGCAAATCAAACACGCAGGGAAAGTCATCAAGAAATAGGAAGTCCATATGAAGACAATACGAGCGATTCTAAACGGCAAAAAAGCCGGTAATCCTGAGCTAAGAAACGCCATCATGAAAATGAGAGACAAGGGCGTAGATGTGCAAGTTCGCGTCACTTGGGAATCGCAAGATATGCCGCGTCTCGTGAAAGAAGCGGTAACGGATGGTATTGAGCGTATTGTTGTTGCGGGTGGCGATGGCACTGTCAATGAGGCTGCTTCGGCACTTATCCACATTGATCATGAAAGTCGCCCTGAACTTGCCATTATTCCGCTTGGTGCGGCCAATGATTTTGCGACCGCGAATCATATTCCAGATTCGATTGCTGATGCATTAACGTTGGCAGTGGAAGGGCAAGCGCTGTCTGTTGATTGCGTTAAGGCGAACGATCGTTGCTTTATCAATGTCGCGGCGGCGGGTTTTGGCGCAGAAGTGACGGCAGAAACGCCTGTTGAGTTAAAAAACTTTCTCGGTGGTGGGGCTTACACACTGACTGGCGTTGTGAAGGCGCTCGGCTTCAAACCTTATGATGGCAGCATCATTATCGAAGGGGGTCGCTACGATGGCGAAATGTTGTTAGGGGCATTTTGCAACAGCCGCTTAGCTGGTGGCGGTCAACAGCTCGCTCCCAATGCGATGATTGATGATGGTTTGATGGACTTAACGCTGGTTCGTCCGTTTTTACCGCATGAATTGCCCAAAGTCATTGAAGAG
>NZ_JAWOTS010000181.1:0-1434 GCF_033338975.1 Vibrio sp. Vb0349
TAGTGAAGGCTTCAACCGCCTGAGCATCGGCGTTCAGGACTTCAACAAAGAAGTGCAAAAACTGGTGAACCGTGAACAAGATGAAGAATTCATCTTTGCGATGGTGGCACGTGCGAAAGAGTTGGGTTTCCGTTCGACCAACCTCGATTTGATCTACGGTTTGCCGAAGCAGACCAAAGCCTCTTTTGCGAAGACGTTAGAACAAGTGCTGGAAATGCAGCCGGGTCGTCTGTCGGTCTTTAACTACGCACACATGCCGCAATTGTTTGCTGCGCAGCGTAAGATTAAAGACGAAGATTTGCCAAAAGCAGAAGAGAAAATGGCGATTCTCCAAGACACGATCGCAACTTTGACGGGTGCTGGCTACCAGTTCATCGGCATGGACCATTTTGCGATGCCTGACGACGAACTCGCCGTTGCGCAGCGTGAAGGAGTGTTGCATCGCAACTTCCAAGGCTACACCACTCAAGGAGAGTGTGACTTAGTGGGCTTTGGTGTTTCTGCCATTTCAATGATTGGTGATGCGTACGCGCAAAACCAAAAAGAGCTCAAGAAGTACTACGCTCAAGTAAATGACCTTCGCCACGCATTGTGGAAAGGTGTCTCACTCGATTCGGATGACTTGCTCCGTCGTGAAGTCATTAAGCAGCTGATTTGTAACTTTAAGCTTGATAAAAAAGCGATCGAATCTGAATTCAGAGTGAAATTTGATCAGTACTTCAAAGAAGACCTGCAATTGCTGCAAACGTTCATCAATGATGAGTTGGTGGAAGTGGATGACAATGAAATTCGAGTGACACTGCGTGGTCGCCTGCTTATCCGTAACATCTGTATGAGCTTCGATAAATATCTGCGAGCAAAAGCGCGTCAGCAGCAATTCTCTCGCGTGATTTGATCATCGCTTGCCGATTCCAAATGCAAAAAATGCCAGCAAATGCTGGCATTTTTTGTAATTTTGCGCTGATTAAACGCGATCTTTAACTTTTTCTTTCAGTTCTGCTTTTTCTGCATCAGAAATGAAAGCAAGCTCAAGGCCATTGATTTGCGCTTGGCGAATCTGCTCTTGGCTCAGGCCGGCTGCTGGCGCCGCCACTTCGTATTCGTAAGGTAGCTCAATACCTTCTACCGCAGGATCATCCGTATTTAGACACGCTAGAACGCCGTGGTCTAGGAACTGTTTCAGTGGGTGATTTGCTAGAGAATCGACCGTACTGGTTTGGAAGTTCGACGTCAGGCACGATTCGATACCGATACGGTTTTCCGCTAGGTAATCCATCAGTTTTGGATCGTGAATCGCTTTCACACCGTGGCCGATACGCGTTGCACCTAGCTCTTGAATGGCTTGCCACATGCTTTCAGCGCCCGCTGCTTCACCAGCGTGAACTGTCACGTTTAGGCCTGCATCACGCACTTGTTTGAAATGAGAGACAAAGC
>NZ_JAWOTS010000182.1:0-1430 GCF_033338975.1 Vibrio sp. Vb0349
TACTGTTTTAAATAGGTTTTACATTGTAAATCAATAATCTCTTAAATCCCCAGATTCTATACCGCCCCAATATAATGCACTGTCTATTTTTTAATTCACTAATATAGTGCATCGACTCTCGGTCACAAAATTCATCATTTTGATTTTTAAAGAAATATTCAATGGCGCGATTCTTGTACTACAGTTTGCAGTAGCTAACAAACAAACCAGCACATGTCATTCTAAATTGTTGCGTTGTATAACACCTCCTCCGGTTAAGCACGGTTTAGACGCATGTAGAACAAGGGAAAGGGAATATTATGCAAGACGCACTCGCTGTAATTTTAGCAGGCGGGATGGGCTCACGACTTAGCCCACTCACTGATGATCGAGCCAAACCTGCGGTACCATTTGGCGGCAAATACAGAATCATCGATTTTACGCTAACCAATTGTCTTAATTCAGGTTTACGTAAAATTCTAGTGCTTACTCAATACAAATCTCACTCACTACAAAAGCACCTTCGTGACGGTTGGTCGATTTTTAATCCCGAACTTGGTGAGTACATTACGGCAGTTCCGCCTCAAATGCGCAAAGGTGGTGCATGGTATGAGGGTACCGCCGACGCCATCTACCACAACTTGTGGTTACTATCGCGGAACGACGCAAAATACGTTGTTGTGTTATCTGGTGACCATATTTATCGTATGGATTACGCAGCGATGCTTGAGGAGCATAAAGAGAAAGGGGCAAAGCTGACCGTCGCTTGTATGGATGTTCCAGTAAAGGACGCCTCTGCTTTCGGAGTAATGGGAATCGCTGAAAACGGACTGGTTAAGTCTTTTGTCGAGAAGCCCGAAAACCCACCTACTCTTCCAGACGATAAAGCCAAGAGCCTTGCATCAATGGGGATCTACATCTTTGATATGGATGTGCTCAAAGAAGCGCTGACCGAAGATGCGAAACTGGAAACGTCTAGCCATGACTTTGGCAACGACATTATTCCAAAATTGATCGACACCGAATCGGTTTACGCTTACAAGTTTTGTGGCAGCAAAGGTCGTGTCGATAAAGATTGTTACTGGCGTGATGTCGGGACAATTGACTCCTTCTATGAAGCAAATATGGATTTATTGGAACCAGTACCTCCGATGAACCTTTATCAATCTAACTGGGCTATCCGCACTTACGAACCTCAATTTCCACCAGCGAGAACCGTCTCTTCTGCAACAGGAAACGAAGGTATTTTCATCAACTCGATCATAGCTACCGGTGTTATCAACTCAGGTGGCTCAGTCCAGCACTCGATCATTTCATCAAATGTGCGCATTCAAGACAGCGCGACCGTTGTGGATTCCATCATTTTTGATGATGTAGAAGTCGGTGAAGGCAGCCAACTGGTGAATTGCATCGTCGATAAACACGTTCGCATACCACCGAATACACAAATC
>NZ_JAWOTS010000183.1:0-1423 GCF_033338975.1 Vibrio sp. Vb0349
CCCCCGCTTTTTCTCAATGCGGTAATGTCATCGGCGTTGTCTTGTACCCATGTGAGAAATTGCTTTTCACTTTGGATACGAGATTGCGCCAACTCTGCACGTTGGCTCATCGGCTGCAGCAGCCCCCAGTAAAGAATGCCAAGGATGGCGAATGCACCACAGCCCAGCACAAGTCGTTGTTCACGCTGAGAGATGCCACTCCACCAAGCTTGCGCTTGAGAAATTAAATTCTTCATCATCACCTCACTGACGCTTCAACACAAAGCTACCCATCACAACGTTATCGCTGCGATTAAGCTGACCTTGCTCAACATTAAACTTCTCAGCCAACTTCACACGTGCCTGCTCAAAAGGCTGGAAGTCTGAGCTACGTGCGTGAATGCGCACTTCACCACGTTGGCCGTCATACTTAAAGCTGGTGATTTCTAGATCTTTCACCTGACCAAGCGTTGCAGGCAAGGCAGCAAGCCAAGACAACATCGCAACATCTGTTGAGCCACCAGATAAACGGCGCTCTTCATCCGTCATTTGACGCTTTAAGTAACTTACGGTCGGAATTCGATTCTTGTTTGGGAAAACCTGACGGAAAATACGTTCGCTTTCTTCACGATAGGCTTGTGCTTGCGCCTCGTACTTGTGGACGACGAGAAGTTGCTGAGCCACGACCACCACTAACAAAACGCCCGCAGCGATAGCCGCCTTTTGCCAAACTTTCCAGTACTTACCCCAAGAAGACTTCGGCTTAAACTCGCCAGTTAACAGGTTCGTTTTACTACTCGCGACGCCTTTTGCGAGCAACGCCATCGTCATTTCTTCTGGCTTAGGAACCCATACACTCTCAACAGTCGATTCTGGCACGGAACTGTAGCAATCGAGTTGCCAACCTTCATGGTTTTGCAGGTAAGAAGAGAGGTAAAGATCCAGCCACGCCGAATCCACCACCGCGCCTTCCGTCTCTGAGTGACGAATTAGCCATTGCTCACCAATCAGTGCCGCACTGCTGTTGTCATCACTGACAGGCAATGCCAATACATCTGGCAAGATGCGTTTGATGGTCAACCCTTGGCTAGCAAAACGCTGTAGCACGGTTTGTACCCATGCGCGCTCGACCGCACACACTTGGGCTTTATCCGCTTGCTTACCCAATACAGTAGAGTGCAAGCTATCCACATCTTGCGCGACTTCATCTTCAATCAAATAAGGCAACATGTTGTCGAACTGACGTGTAGCACCAGGCGGAATGTCCACCTGAGTTAACACCACATCATTACTCGCTAGTAAAGCGATGACTTGGCGCTGGCCAGCATACGATACCAACTCGTCCAAGTGTTCCCATCCGGCAAGTTCACCGCTGGCAATCACTTCCTGTTGTTCTGTCGACCACACCACCCAAGGAATGGTACTTTGTTGTTCGCTACTCAGC
>NZ_JAWOTS010000184.1:0-1423 GCF_033338975.1 Vibrio sp. Vb0349
AGTTTTTTCCGACGTCGCGTGAGCGAAATCATCAACTCAGAATCGCGCCTAGAAGTGATTGACGTTGCGGTAAATGGCAGAGAAGCGGTCGAAAAAGCCAAAGCTCTCAAGCCGGACGTCATCACCATGGATATTGAAATGCCAGTTATGGATGGCATTACGGCTGTGCGTGAAATCATGGCCGCATCTCCAACGCCAATTCTGATGTTTTCGTCCCTGACTCATGATGGGGCGAAAGCAACTCTTGATGCGTTGGACGCTGGTGCTCTGGACTTCTTACCGAAGAAGTTTGAAGATATTGCACGTAACCGCGATGAAGCGGTTTCGCTGCTTCAGCAACGTGTCATTCAAATTGCCTCTAAGCGTGCTTTCATGCGCCGTCCTGTAGCGCGTCCAGCTGCTGCAACTAGTGCTGCGCGCCCACTGGCTTCAAGAACCGCTACGCCTGCCGCATCGGCTCCGGCTCGGCCGGCAGCAACCAAGTTCCGCGCATCGGGTAAGAAATACCAGTTAACTGCGATTGGCACATCCACTGGTGGCCCAGTTGCTTTACAAAAAATTCTTACTCGTCTGCCGATGAACTACCCACATCCAATCGTGCTGATTCAGCATATGCCTGCGACATTTACGGCGGCATTTGCAAGTCGATTGAACACGTTGTGTAAGATCCAAGTGAAAGAAGCACAAGACGGTGATGTGTTACAAGCTGGTGTGGCTTACCTAGCGCCAGGCGGCAAGCAAATGATGATTGATGGTCGTGCAGGTGCTGCTCGCCTTCGCATCATTGATGGCGGTGATCGCATGAACTACAAACCGTGTGTGGATGTGACCTTTGGCTCGGCGGCGAAAGTTTACGGCGACAAAGTGCTTTCTATGGTGCTCACCGGAATGGGTGCAGATGGCCGAGAAGGTGCACGTATGCTGAAATCGGCAGGTTCAACCATTTGGGCACAAGACGAAGAAAGCTGTGTGGTTTACGGTATGCCTCAAGCTGTTGCTAAAGCGGGCATTTCTTCTGAAGATTTACCTCTTGACCGAATTGCAGAACGCATGCTGGTGGAAGTGGGTTTAGCGTAGGATAAATCATGATCGTTTGGAGTGTAGCTAACCAAAAAGGTGGGGTAGGTAAAACCACATCAACAGTGACACTAGCAGGTTTGTTGAGCCAGAAAGGTCATCGTGTATTGATGGTCGACACCGATCCTCATGCGTCACTGACGACTTATCTTGGTTACGACTCAGATACCGTGTCATCAAGCTTGTTCGATCTGTTTCAGCTAAAGACGTTCACTCGCGATACAGTTAAGCCGTTGATCTTAGAAACCGAGTTGGAAGGAATGGACATCATTCCTGCGCACATGTCATTGGCTACGCTAGACCGCGTAATGGGTAACCGCAGTGGCATGGGGTTGATTTTGAAGCG
>NZ_JAWOTS010000185.1:0-1421 GCF_033338975.1 Vibrio sp. Vb0349
GAAAACACCAATCCGTCTGATGATGGACTCGCGTGGTAACGATCTGTCGGCTCAAGTGGAGTTTGAAGGTTTCAACCGTCAACTTAGCCCAGTAAACCGTCATCTTGGCAGCAAGCTGGTGACGTCTGTGCAAAAAGACGTGCACCGTTTGATTGAAGCGGGTGATGTGCTGGTTGAAGAGAAAGTGGAAGCCGTTCGTAAGCAAGCGCAGCAAGACATGCAACAAAGCTTGAATGCGGAGCTAGAGCGTTTACAAGCTTTGAAAGCGGTGAACCCAAACATTCGTGATGAAGAGATTGAAGCGATTGAAGCGCAAATCAAAGAGCTGACTGGTTACATCAATCAAGCTCAAGTGCAGCTAGATTCGCTCCGTCTGATTGTGGTGAGCCACAACTAATCGCGTAAAACGCATTAAAAAAGGTCTTCAATCGAAGACCTTTTTCTTTATCTACGGTTTGCCTGCGGATTACATCAACCACTTCCACCAAATAAACAAAGCTAAGAAGCCAAACAAGTAAATCAGCCCAGCAATCGATAGCCATTTCAGTTTGCGTCCCACCGCCAGCGGTTCCGGCAAGTCCGTTTTGCTCACTAAGATGTAGTTCAGTAGCGCGAAGAATGGTGTCGTCATAAACGCCAGAACCATCGCGAAGTCGAGCATAGGTAGCAGTGCCGATGCCCAGAATACGACAATACCCAGCGCCAGCAATGATACCGCCAACATAATCGCTGACGTTGCTTTTGGATCGGTTTCCGCTTGAGAACGCAACAGGCGTTGTGAGTCGGCAATTACGCGCGAGTAACCGTCAATAACGGTAATTGTGCTGCCGAAAATACAGAAGAAAGCGATCACTGCGATTAAGTAACGTGACCATTCACCGATGGTCGAAGCGTACAAGCCAACCAACTGATGCGAGAAGCCTACCCCGGAGCTCTTCAGTTCAATTCCAGAACCGTGCAGCATTAACGCACCGAGCGAAACAAACACTAGCGCCAAAACGGCTGTACCGATGTAGCCAACGTTGAAGTCAAACAGAGCAGAGCGAGGTGTTACTTCTTGCTGACTCGACTGGCGCTTTAGCCACGCTGAGGTTAAACACGAAATCTCAATTGGTGCTGGCATCCACCCCATCGTAACCACGATGAAACCAATTGCCGCAATTGACCAAGGGGAAGGCGATTCAAAGTTCGCGACGGGTTCCACTGGGTTACCAAACGCAATTGCAACTGCAAGCAGCGTTGCAATGGTGAGCACGGACATGATCACTTTCGAAAGTGTGTCGAGTGCTTTGTAATGGCCGGCGAATAAGATGATCAAACACGTGACCAAAACGATGATGCTCAACGATGCCATCGACAGTGAAAACGGTATGAAGTAACCCAGCAAGCTCGCACTAAACATCAACAATGCTGCGGTGTTG
>NZ_JAWOTS010000186.1:0-1419 GCF_033338975.1 Vibrio sp. Vb0349
GAAGGTGTATGACTTTCGTTCGGTGCCCTTGTCACAGGAGGTGTCAGGGGCTTACTCTCAAAAAGGCGAGTTATCATGAAAAGCAACAAAAGTAAGGCTATTGCACTTATCTCTGTCGTTGTTTTCGCTTTGGCTATCGCTGCGCTTAAATTCGAAAACACGCTCGGAATCCTTCCAATCTTAGTCGCGATTATCGCATTCTTTACCTGTGTCATTCACACCAGTATGTACCTGTCGAATGTGAAACGTGCAGAGGCGGTAAGTCATTCTGACTATTCTCAAAACTCAAACCGACACACATTAAATCAAGACATAAGCGAGCGTGATAAAAAGCGTTGAAGCAAGTCACATTCTCCGTATACTTTGCCCCAGCACTAATGCACGACTGTGTCGGAGAAAAACATGTCAAATCGAGTACCTACCAACATACTGACCGGATTTTTGGGTGTCGGTAAAACGACCACGATTTTAAATCTTTTAAAGAACAAACCTGAAAATGAAAATTGGGCGGTGTTGGTCAATGAGTTTGGTGAGATTGGCATCGATGGTGCATTAATGACCGACCAAGGTGCGTTGATTAAAGAAGTGCCGGGCGGTTGCATGTGCTGTACCGCAGGCGTTCCTATGTCTGTTGGTATTACGGCATTATTGCGCCAAAAGCCAGATCGTTTGTTGATTGAACCAACAGGCCTTGGTCATCCAAAACAAGTGATTGCGACGCTGACATCAGAGCAATATCTGCCATACGTTGATTTAAAGGCGACCATCGCGTTAGTCGACCCTCGTAACTTGAGCGATGAAAAATACACGTCTAATCAAAACTTTGTTGATCAGCTAGACAGTGCCGATGTGGTGATTGGCAGCAAAGTCGATCTCTGTTCAAGCCATGATATTGATGTGTTCAACGATTGGGTTACCGATCAAACGCCAGCTAAAGTGTTCAGTAAGTTGATTCACAACGGCGAGCTGCCGATTGAAGTTCTGGATATTGAACGCGTACACGGCAGTGCTTCTTCTCATATCGAAACGCATCACCATGAGCATGCACACCAAGAGCCTCAGTTTCAGTTACCACCGGGTGAAGCATTCATCCGTAAAGAGAACAAAGGGCAAGGCTATTTCAGTTGTGGCTGGCTATTTGGCGCTGAATACAAGTTCGATTTTGATAAGCTGTTCTCGATGTTGTCTGACTTAACTGCCGAACGTGTGAAAGCGGTAGTCAACACCAATCAAGGGTGTTACGCATTTAACGTGGCAAATCGCGTGGTATCGGTCAACGAAATCAGCTTAGAAGGGTTTGAATCACGACTTGAAGTGATTGATTCTCAGCTTCTTCCTTGGGATGAACTAGAGCAAATATTACTGCAACTTGCGGGTATTGAAGGATAGGGCATTCGTCATTCTTCGCGCAAATGTTGG
>NZ_JAWOTS010000187.1:0-1416 GCF_033338975.1 Vibrio sp. Vb0349
GTTAAGGTGAAGCGAGCAGTACTTTACGTTGTAATCTTTATCGTTTGTTTTTCTGTTAGCTTGATCATGGGGTTACCTGTTTCTTGGGTTCTCCAGCAAGCCCCCACTGTGAAAGGGCTAGACATACAAGGTGCTCACGGTTCCGTTTGGCAAGGTCAGGCTTCTAGCGTGCGTTGGCAGCGTCAAAATCTAGGGCAAGTTAATTGGGATTTCCAATGGTATAGCTTATTTACCGGCAAAGCCGAATTTTCGGTACGTTTTGGGCGCGGCAGCGATATGAACATTCGCGGTCGAGGTTTAGTTGGATACAGTCTCAGCGATGGCCCTTACGCGGAAAATTTGGTGGCGTCGATCCCGGCATCGAAAGCCGTCGAACAAGCACGCCTGCCGGTGCCTGTTAGTGTTGATGGCCAGCTGGAGTTGAACATTCGTCATGCGACTTACGCAGCTCCGTGGTGTAAAACTGGTGAAGGCACATTGGTTTGGAGTGCCAGTGGCATCCAAAGTCCAGTGGGAAGCTTAGAGCTCGGCCCTGTTATTGCTGATTTGAAATGCCAAGATAGCGTGCTAACTGCATCAGGTGAGCAAACCAGTACGCAAGTTTCCTCGGCGTTTTCAGCGGAGCTGATGCCGAATCAACGCTATTCAACGAAAGCGTGGTTTAAACCTGGCGCAGATTTCCCATCAAGCATGGGGGAGCAGTTGAAATGGCTTGGACAGCCAAACGCACAAGGCCAATACGAGTTTGACTACAAAGGCAGATTCTAATTTTAAGCCAACGTAATACAGAAAAGAGCTGCCAATGTGCAGCTCTTTTTGCTTTTGGATCATAGTAGGCCAAACCCTCTATTCGCTGTACGTAAATAAACGAGGGACAAAGCATATTGTTTAAGTGCTTGTATTTTAATGGAATTATGTGGTTTTGTGCAGTTTAATTAGCTTTAGGTATATGGTAGGTCAAATACTGTTAAAGCTGCTCATGCGGAAAAAGAAAAGGCCGTGAACGGAATTCACGGCCTAATGATACAAGTTGAGTTACGCAAGTATAAGTACTTAATCTTTGCGTTGCAGGATGTCATCCCAAGGCAAATTCGTATCGCCCAGCACGATAAAGTTCGGGTTCTCTAGCGTTTCCCGTTCGTTGTAAGACAAAGGTTCGAGGTGAGTGCTGAGAATGCGTCCGCCCGCTTCTTCCACGATGCATTGCGTTGCTGCTGTATCCCATTCGCCAGTAGGGCCCAAACGTAAATAGCAATCGACCGCTCCTTCCGCCACCAAACACGCTTTTAGTGCTGCAGAACCGAGAGGAATTAAGTCGTAGTTCCAAGCGCTGCTCATGCGGCTGGTGATACGATTAATGTCTTGGCGACGGCTGATAGCAATGGCAATGTTTTGTCCTGCTTGTTCATGTTTGTG
>NZ_JAWOTS010000188.1:0-1416 GCF_033338975.1 Vibrio sp. Vb0349
AAATATTCCCGCGACTTATTCAACAGAAGATTCGTTACATAAGTCTTTCATTTCTGGTCGTAACAAGCTCTACTTTGGTTAAAATTAATACTGACATCCCCTTCCTTAGGCCCTTGGTTAGTTGTTATAACTAGTCCAATACAACAATAACAAGGAAGACAAACACAATGGCTATTCGCTTTAGTCAGCTTGCTGTACAAGGACATACCACCACACTTTCCATTGATGAATGGACAATCGATAACAATGACTCTTGGGGCATCTTCAGTGCAGAAGGCGACATCGGCTCCCTGCTAGGCGATCTGCTTTGTGGCGAACTGAAACCCACACAAGGGACGTTGGATCTTGGTGAATTGAAAGTCGCGCAAGTATCGCTTTCAGAGCAACAACGACTACTTGAACGTGAGCTAGAAAAGGACGACACCGATTTTCTCGATCGTATCGACCAAGGCAGTACCGTTTATGCTTTGATTTTTGAGTGCTGCCAAGATGCAGCAACAACGGAAAGACTGCTTGAAGAGCTCGACCTTCACCATTTAAAACAGAGCGGTTTTCGTGTTTTATCGACTGGCGAGACCAGACGAGTCATGCTCGCTAGAGCGTTGGCAACCCAACCTGACCTTGTGCTTCTGGATAATCCTTTTGTCGGTCTAGATGTTGCCCACCGCGCTTCACTCGCAACCTATTTGCACTCGCTTTCGCAATCCGTCCAGATGTTGATTACGTTTTCTCGCGAGTCCGACATGCCAGAATGGATAGATCATGTAGCGCTATTTAATGCCGGCAGTCTTGACAGCACAATGAAGAAAGAGAGTTGGGACAACCACCCGATAATCGAACAAATCAAGTCACAATCCCAAAAACAAAGCGAAGAGATGATGGGGTTGATACGACGCCACCAACACTCTACGCACTTCGATGATCCTATTTTCGAACTAAAAAATGGCCAAGTTGAATACACTGAAAAACGTATTTTCACTGACCTGAATTGGCGCATAGATAAAGGACAACACTGGCAAGTTAAAGGGCCAAACGGCTGTGGTAAAAGTACGTTATTGGGGCTGATATTTGGCGATCATCCACAATGCTACAGTAACGACATCCACATCTTCGGCAAGAAACGAGGCTCTGGCGAAAGCATCTGGGAGATAAAACAGCATATTGGCATGGTCTCCTCTGCACTGCATCTTCAATACCGAGTGAATTGCAGCGCGTTAGAGGTCATTCTGTCTGGGTTCTACGACTCGAT
The DNA here is from genome assembly GCF_033338975.1 of Vibrio sp. Vb0349. NCBI lineage: Bacteria > Pseudomonadati > Pseudomonadota > Gammaproteobacteria > Vibrionales > Vibrionaceae > Vibrio > Vibrio sp. Vb0349. The sequence goes on from NZ_JAWOTS010000188.1 coordinate 1,250, forward strand.
TGGCTTGTATAATCAGCCTTCGCGTAAAGAGATTGACGTAGCTAAAGAGTGGCTTGATATCTTACACATGCGTCACTACGAAAAGACGTCTTTCAAACAGTTGGAATACGGTCAGCAACGTTTGCTGTTGATCGCACGCGCTATAGTGAAGCAGCCAACACTACTCA
>NZ_JAWOTS010000189.1:0-1416 GCF_033338975.1 Vibrio sp. Vb0349
GTTGTAGCGCTGCTGAATACGTTCCACCAGCAAACTGAAGTCGCCATCACCAGAAACCAAAATCACGCGGTCAACATCAGGCGCAATCTCAATCGCATCGAGCGTGATACCGACATCCCAATCCCCTTTGGCGCTGCCATCTCGACGCTGAATGTAAGGCTTCAACATCACCTCAAATCCCACACCTCTTAGAATGTGATGAAACTGGCGTTGCTTCGGATCGTTACTGGCAATGGCATAAGCTTTTGCGCTTACTACTTGCTTTTCTTGTGTCGCGACATACCAAAACTGGTTGTAGTCAAAGTTACTGCGATACGCTTCGCGACAAGTGTAATAAACGTTTTGAACGTCAACGAGAATGGCGATTTTTTCTTTGTGGTCTGATTGCATGGTGATCTCATACCGATAATTTGCCGCCTACCCTAAGCCAGATCGCCCAAAAGCACAATGAGCCAATTCCACTAAACTTAACGTATAAACGGAAAATCGCGTTTTTAGGAGTGAGTCATGGGTGGAAAGTTATTGGTGATACTGCTTTTGTGCGTCTTTGCCTCGACGGCACTCGGCTATCCTGCGCACACTCAATACTGGCCGCATCGCAGTGTTCTGTATTTCGCGCCTGAAAATGATGATTACGTAAAACAGTTCTTGCTTGAAGCATTGATGCACGAGTGCGAGTTAGTTGATAGAGATGTCGTCACACTGGTGATCACAGAAGATGGCTACACCGTGCCAAGCTGGCTTAAAGAAGAGTTTGATTTAAAGATACTCGCAGAGATCTACAGCGTGAAAAAAGGCGAGCACACTGCGATTTTGCTCGGTAAAGATGGCTTAGAAAAATACCGCTGGGGGGCAGAAACCGACTGGCAATACATTAACGCTTTGATTGACCAAATGCCGATGCGGAAACAAGAGGTGCAGAGGCAGCGAAGCCCCTGCGAAATCTGAAGCACTTGAGGAAATGAAGACTCGTGAAGAAACAGGATTCTTCGTTACTTTCCGAACCACGCCAACTTATTATGCAGCTGCGTAACGCTCCCCACCACTATCAATGCAGGACTTACTGCTTGCTCTGCCATGTTAGACAGTTCATTTAGTTTACCTTGGAACACGCGTTGCTCTGGTCGCGTCCCATTTTCGATGATTGCGCATGACATTTCTGGGTCTAAGCCGTGCGTGATGAGCTTGTCCATAATGTGACTGCTTTGCTTCAACCCCATGTAGAACACAAGCGTGTTGTTTGATTGCGCTAACGAGCGCCATTCAATTTCGCGACCGTCTTTTTGCACGTGACCCGTGATGAATTGAACGCTTTGCGCATGATCACGGTGCGTTAGTGGAATACCTGCGTAAGCCGTCGCCCCCGCCGCAGCGGTGATCCCTGGCACCACTTCGTATTGAATACCGTATTCTGCT
>NZ_JAWOTS010000190.1:0-1413 GCF_033338975.1 Vibrio sp. Vb0349
CAATTGCTTCAAAGTGGCGAGTTCGACGTGTACTGCGCCAGTGCGCAGCAGATCCCATCTCTCCTGCATGAAATTGGCCGCTTGCGAGAACATAATTTCCGTCAAGTTGGCGAAGGGACCGGACAAGCGATAGACATCGATCATTTCGATCATGATTACCTGCACCTGTTTGTGTGGGATCGTAAGAACCAATGCATGGTAGGAGCTTACCGTCTTGGATTAGTTGATCAATTATTGGCGAAATATGGCGTAGAAGGATTGTATTCGCGCACCTTGTTCAACTATGACCAACGCTTTCTCGATCAAATGGGCAAGTCGATTGAAATGGGTCGTTCTGTGATTGCCGAGCAATATCAAAAAAGCATGAGTGCCCTACTCTTACTCTGGAAAGGTATAGCGACTTTTGTCCATCAACATCCCGAATACACGCACTTGTTTGGCCCAGTGAGCATCAGCAACGATTACAGCCATACCGCGCGTCAATTATTGGCACAATCGATGACCCTACACCACTACGACAACGACTGCGCCGAATACGTCACTCCGTCAAACCCACTGCCAGAAACCAACTTAAACTGGAATACCAGCATGCTAACCGCATTGGGAGATTTACAGTTGCTATCTCGCGTGATCGCTCGAATTGACGAAGGCAAAGGCGTTCCGGTATTACTGCGCCAATATTTGAGTTTGAATGGTAAGTTGGTGTGTTTTAACGTCGATCCGGCGTTTAACAACGCACTGGATGGATTGATTATGGTGGATTTACGCGATGTACCTGAGAAAACGCTTGCACGTTATATGGGCAGTGAAAACGCGCACGAGTATTTAGCGATGAACAATTAACCGTCGTCTACAAACGTAGGAGGTATCGCGCTGCTCAAAATCGCTATAAACAAAACGCGTGCAGCGTGATACGTTATTTGCTCATAAAACATTAAAAACAAAGTGTTTAGTTAAACTCATCGCAAAAAGGCCACTCATCTCCAGCTTTAATCCACAAAACGCCAACATCGCGCAAACGTTCACGTTATAAACTTTCACAAAACCTCAAAATGGTTATAGATCACATTTCCAATCAAACCGAACGCCAAACAAAATGTGACCTTGATCGCTTCAGGCATTTAATTTGAATTAAAAAAGAAATTAAAGGTGATCTCAATCACAATGAATTTTGATTTTATATTTGTCAGAAGATCGAATTGATCACTAATATTTTTATTGACAGATTTGAAAGTCATTTTTTGTTATTAAGTTACATATCAATTAATTGATCATCATCACTTAAAAAATGCTTTTCATCCGAAGAAATGCGGGGGTTGATCACGAAAAACCCGTCGTCAGTTCCAATTGGAAAATGTGTGGTAAATTGATTGGGTACTAAGCAATCAAACAAACGGTTTTGGCGAACCGTTT
>NZ_JAWOTS010000191.1:0-1411 GCF_033338975.1 Vibrio sp. Vb0349
CTTCATCATCCATTAGGATGACCATTTTGCCTGCGCGAATATCATCAATAATTTCTTGTGGCGTACTGATTGGCATATTCTGTTTCCCGTTATTCTAAAATTTACTTTCCGACAGCAATGCGTGAAATCTTATTGCAATGGTAATGACATCAACAGTTTGAGCCTTGCACAATGCAAGTCAATTGCCCTAACGATGTTCTGTGAATCCGGTCTGTTATGGCAATTATCGCAACGTGGCTGAGCGCTTACGCAAAGCCATTTTGTTGTAAGAAGTCCATGGTGATGCGAGATTCAGGCTGCTCTTCTTGCTGACCTTGCAGCAAGCGTTCCATATAACGCGCCAATACATCCACTTCTAAATTCACTTTGCGGCCCACTTGGAACTGGTCAATGGTGGTTTCTTCACTGGTGTGAGGCACAATCGTCAGTTTGAATGCGTTTTTACGTAAATCATTCACCGTTAAGCTGATACCATCAACGGTGATAGAGCCTTTTTCTGCCACGTACTTGCTGATCTCAGCAGGCATCGCGACCCAAAACTCTATCGCACGACCAACTTGATTGCGCTCCACAATTTCACCCACGCCGTCCACGTGTCCAGATACAATGTGTCCGCCAAAACGTGTCGTCGGCAGCATGGCTTTTTCTAAGTTAACCTTTTCGCCGACTTGGTAGTTTGCAAAACCGGTTTTTTTCAAGGTCTCGAGAGACAAATCCGCGCTGTAGTAATTGCTTCCAAAGTCAATCACCGTTAAGCACACACCATTAGTTGCGATGCTGTCGCCTAACTTTACGTCAGACATGTCTAACTTACCTACTTCTACCGTAACGGTAATGTCTTCGCCTTTTGGCGTAATCGCAGTTAATTTACCAACTGCTTCTACAATTCCTGTAAACATAGTGCTTCTTTTCTAAATTTCTTTACGTACAAGGGTGGCGGTAATACGGATATCTCTGCCCACCATTCGCACATCAGTAATATTTAAATCGATGACCTGCGCCATCTCCGTCAATCCCAGCGCGCCAATTAAACCACGTCCATCGCTTCCCATTAGTTTCGGAGCGAGATAGACAATCAACTCATCTACAAGGTTAGCTTTGATTAGAGAACTCGCGAGCGTCGCGCCAGCTTCCACCCATAAATGGTTGATATTATGCTGAGTCGCGACCGCTTTTAGGGTGGCAGCTAAATCAATTTTTCCGCTTTGATCGAGTTGTGGGCAAACATCGCCTTCGCTGCTGACAATAATTCGCTCACCTTCGGTACTGAACAGTTTAAGGTCATCACTCAGTTTCTGTTGACGGTCGAGTATTACCCTGGCTGGTTGGCGAACTTCCGTCAGCTCATAGTGCGCTTGAACACTCTGCGGCAAATCATCCCAACGAACGTTGAGAGAAGCGTTATCATCCA
>NZ_JAWOTS010000192.1:0-1409 GCF_033338975.1 Vibrio sp. Vb0349
ATGAATTCACCAGTTGCGTCTTGAGATAAACCGATTGGTGCAAACGCGGTAATTGCGATTACTGTCGCGCCAAGCAAAGGCCACTGTGTTTGTTTCACAATATCAACGGCAGCTTGAACCTTTGTGCGCCCTTTCTTCAGGCCAACCAGAATACCTTCAACCACAACAATCGCGTTGTCCACCAACATACCCAACGCGATGATCAACGCACCGAGCGAAATCCGATGAAGTTCTATGTTGTTGTAATTCATCAAGATGAACGTACCAAACACCGTCAACAGAAGAACCACACCAATGATCACGCCACTACGTAAGCCCATAGTGAACAACAGCACAATAATTACGATGGCTACCGCTTCAGCTAAGCTGATCACAAACGCTTTTACAGAATCATCGACTTCTTGCGCTTGGTTGTAGAAATAGCTCATGTCCAAACCCGCAGGTTTGATGGACTCTAAACTGCTTAACTCAGCGTTAAGGCGCTCACCTACTTCTACTACGTTAACGCCAGACGCAAACGAAATACCGATGTTGATTGCTTTCTTGCCGTTAAACAAAATCATGTTGCCCGGCTTTTCTTGAATACCTCGGGTGATCGTCGCAACGTCTTTTAAGCGAATCAAATTACCTGTATCACGACCGTGAATGATCAGGTTTTCTAACGCTTGAATGGTATTCAGCGTACCGCTAGGACGAATGACGAGGCTTTCACCATTCACCATAACTTCGCCAGCCGAAACCACGTTATTCTGTTGGTTAAGCAAACCAGAAACAACGTTCATGTCGAGATTCAGAGACGCAAGGCGGTCAAGCGAGATTTCAACGAACAACATCTCTTGCTGATCACCAGCAATGTCTACTTTGCCCACGCCATCAACCAGTTCGATTTCACGTCGTAGGTGGTCGGCATAGCGTTTGAGCTCGACATAGTCGTAATCGTCGCCCGTCAGCATCAACATCACACCGTACACGTCACCGAAGTCATCAATAATCTGCAGAGATTGAACACCTTGCGGTAAAGTTGGTTGCAGATCATTGATTTTACGGCGCATTTCGTCCCAAATCTGTGGCAGTTCGTCTGGGCCGTAATCCATCTTCATACTGACCATGATCTGCGACATACCATTCGAAGAGGTCGACGTGATTCGATCAATGTACGGCAGTTTACGAATCTCTTTCTCAAGCGGATACGTTAATTCTTCTTCCACTTCTTTGGAGGTCGCCCCAGGATAAGTCGCGACAATCATCGCGTCCTTAATCGTAAACGCAGGGTCTTCTAATCGACCAAGCTCTAGGAATGAAGTCACCCCACCGATAGCAAGAATAACAATGAACAACCAACTGATGACTTTGTTCTTAATGGAATACTCAGCAATGTTCATTATTGTTCCTTCTCCACAACATCCACA
>NZ_JAWOTS010000193.1:0-1407 GCF_033338975.1 Vibrio sp. Vb0349
TATTGCTGCGCCAGTTTGAAGACTTCACCATTACGAATTCACGCGTCTGGTACAAATCGGTATCGGGCGAAACTCGTCGACTCGATATTGAACAGCTTCGCTGGAGTAACCAAGGCAAACGTCACTTGGCGGAAGGCACAGTCAGTATTGCAGACGCTAGCCTGAGTTCACTGTTAGTAAATGCTAACTTTAAAGACCATGGTTCGCTGCGTGATGTGTCTGGTGAGTTTTACGTGAGTGCGCAAGATGTCTCGGTAACGCCTTGGCTTACCACTTACATGCAAGAAGAGTCGGGTGCGGAGTCTGGCAAGGTCAGTTTGAATACCTGGCTGACTCTCAAACACAGCCAACCTAATTATGCGTACGTGGAGCTGCAACCGTCTGAGCTCGTATGGAATGAAAATGGCCGCCATGAACTGTTTATCGAATCGGGAGTGTTTAAGCTCTTGCCTGATAAGCAAGGTTGGAAAGTAAATGGTCACTCACTTCAAATTCGCACCGATGACAAATCCTGGCCTGAACTTGATGCGGCTTTTGATTGGCAACCAGATGGCTGGAAGCTCAATCTTTCTCAGCTCGACATTGAGGCGCTGATTCCACTCGTTAAGCTCGCGCCGGAATCGGAATCAACCAGTGACTTACTCAATAAATTAGCGCCGAAAGGTCGTGTTGAAGACATTCGTTTAGCCATGAATGGTGGCTTAGATACGCTGCGTTATTCGGCAGACCTCGATGAGTTAGCTATGACTCAATGGGAACTGTTGCCGGGCTTTCAACATGTGCAAGGCAGCGTTGCGGGTGACTTGAAGCAAGCGAAAGCGAAAGTCACGGTCATTGATGATGTTTTCCCGTACGGGGATGTATTCCAAGCCCCATTGAACATCAAGCAAGGCGAAGTCGACATCATCTGGCAGCAAGATGAGACAGGTTGGCGTTTGTGGTCGGATAAAGTCACGGCTGCGACTCCGGACCTTCAAGTGTTGGGCGCATTTCGACTCGATTTCCCTAAAGAGCAAAGCCCATTCCTATCGTTTTATGCTGAGGCGGATCTCTACAACGCTGGTGAAACTTGGCGTTACTTGCCAACCTTGGCATTAGGTCAAGATCTGACGGATTACCTATCAACCGCCATTCAAGGCGGTAAAGTAAATACGGCCAAATTGCTGTGGTATGGCGAGTTAGGAGATTTTCCTTACAAAGAGCACAACGGCATGTTTCAGGCATGGGTTGGCTTAAAAGACGCGAAATTCAGTTTTGATACTGCGTGGCCAACCATTACCGACTTGCAGCTTGATCTATTGTTTGAAAACGACGCCATGTATCTGGATTCCAAATCGGCGACGTTAAATGGCGTTCACGCTAAACGCATCACGGGGCGCATTCCGGAGTTGGCTGAAGATGGCCATA
>NZ_JAWOTS010000194.1:0-1407 GCF_033338975.1 Vibrio sp. Vb0349
GCCCGGCTTTACTCTCGTTGGGTTGCCGGAGACTACGGTAAAGGAATCCAAAGATCGTGTACGCAGTGCGATCATCAATTCAAATTTCCAGTTTCCAGCCAAGCGCATTACGGTCAATTTGGCCCCGGCGGATTTACCTAAAGAAGGCGGACGTTATGATTTACCTATCGCATTGGGTATTTTGGCAGCTTCAGAGCAAATCGCGACAGATAGGCTCAAAAACTACGAATTTGTTGGCGAATTAGCCCTGTCTGGAGGATTAAGACCTGTTAAAGGTGTGCTTCCTGCCGCGTTGGCTGCAAGCAAAGTAGGACGTCATTTGGTGGTGCCTCATGTCAATGGCGATCAAGCAGCGTTGGTGGGCAAAGAGCAACATAAGTCAGCGCAATCCTTACTTGAAGTGTGTGCGGAGTTATGTGGCCAGCATCGTCTCAATCTTTATCAAACTCCGAAGCGAAAAACGGTTGAAAAACATGGTCGAGATCTACAAGACATCATTGGCCAGCAACAAGGCAAGCGTGCTCTAGAAATTGCGGCGGCTGGAAACCACAACCTACTTTTCCTTGGTCCTCCTGGTACAGGAAAAACCATGCTGGCGTCGCGTTTATGCGACTTACTGCCGGAGATGAGCGACGAAGAAGCGATGGAAACGGCTTCAGTCGCATCACTGACGCAAAGTGAGATTAATGAGCACAACTGGAAGTCGCGTCCGTTTCGTGCGCCGCACCATTCCAGTTCGATGGCGGCATTAGTTGGTGGTGGCTCGGTGCCAAGACCGGGTGAGATTTCTTTGGCTCACAATGGGTTATTGTTCCTTGATGAAATGCCGGAGTTTGACCGTAAAGTGTTGGACTCGTTACGAGAACCATTGGAATCGGGTGAGATCATCATTTCGCGCGCACAAGGAAAAACGCGTTTTCCTGCTCGTTTTCAGCTGGTGGGCGCGTTGAATCCAAGCCCAACTGGCTATTACGAAGGGAATCAAGCTCGCACTAACCCTCAAGCTATTTTGCGTTACTTAGGTCGTTTATCGGGACCGCTTCTCGACCGTTTTGATATGTCGTTAGAAATTCCATCCTTACCGAAAGGCACGTTGGCGGAAGGTGGTGACCGAGGTGAACCCACGGAACTCGTCAAAGAGCGCGTCAGTCTTGCTCGCGAGAGCATGCTCAATCGAAACGGCAAAGTAAACGCACTACTCGGCAGCCGTGAAATTGAGGCATTTTGCCCGTTGCAAAAAAGCGATGCGGAATTTCTCGAAACTGCACTACATCGGCTGGGGTTATCGATTCGTGCCTATCATCGCATCATTAAAGTGGCCCGCACGATAGCGGATTTAGAAGGTGCTGAGCAGATTGAGCGGCCTCATCTGGCTGAAGCTTTGGGGTATCGCGCGATGGACCGATT
>NZ_JAWOTS010000195.1:0-1405 GCF_033338975.1 Vibrio sp. Vb0349
GAGGCGGCAGGCATCCAAAATATGATCTTTGAGGCAGTGGCCTTCTTTAAGCAGCATGAGGTTGGTTTCTTGTAGTTCTTCGGACGTAATGCTGCTTTTGTCTGTGTGCATTTGCCCATCGAGCGCGACCCAGTAAAAGTCTTCTTGCCAAAACTCTAACGTTAACAAGCCGTCACAAGGGTAGGGGATGGCCAGCACGGCCGCGTCAATCTCACCGCTGTGAACCATGTCGACAAGGACATGCGACTGTTCTTCGACGATGTCTATTTTCGCGTTGGGGTACTGCTCTTTTAAGGTGAGTAACAACTTTGGCAGAAGATAAGGTGCAATGGTCGGGATCATGCCAATGGACAACGGAAAGCAAAAAGGTTCGCCGCAACTGTGGTCGAGGTGTGCCATGTCTTCCAGTTGAAGCATAATGTTGCTGGCTTTGTCCAAAACCTCACGACCAAGTGGCGTGACGAGCACTTTTTTATTGTCCCGTTCAAAAATCTTAATGCCTAGCTGACGCTCCAGTTCACTGACGCCTGTGCTCAACGTTGATTGGCGAACATGACACAAATCTGCTGCTTTACGAAAATGCAGCGTTTTTGAGACAGCCAAGGCATAAGATAATTGTTTTATCGATAGCATAGCGTTTATCCATCCGTTGAGTCTTCTCGCCGTTCAAACTTCTCGTTCTAATGATCAAGCTTAGAAGATGGCTTTTTGTTATTCGAATTTCCCTAACGTTGTACCTGCCTTTATTTACCATCCTTTCGCTCGGCATTGCCGTTCGATTCTGAGCGCGACTTGTTGTACTTGGTGATCAAGATAATCGGTCGAGCTCACCATTTGTCGCATGTCTTCAACAAAATGAGCGGGGCGAATCATCCGCAAAGTGTTTTCGTTTTTGCAAATAAAGTCGACACGTGGAATGCCAAACTCGTCCTCATATTCAACGATGTAAGTGGCAGCGGTTTGGTGATTAAGTTGTGTGTTGAGTTCGAGCATCCAATTGAGATACTGCTCTTCAATCCAACTTGAATAGTGCTGCTGGAAATAGTTTTTAAGTGATTGATAGTTAGCACTATTGAAATGGTGATATGTATTTCGTACTGCCGATTGCGGCTCACTTGTCGTTGGTGTGTACAGTTCTATGGGTAATTGATAGGGGTAGCGATCGTGGCTCCAATCTTCGATCACCGATTTAACGTGATTCAAAATGTAGTGCAGGGCACTGAACAATCTCGCATAAACGAGGCGAGACCCGTAGAACAGGCGTAAATGTTCACCATTGTATTGATTGATGTAATTGAGCGGAATTTTATAATTCACGCTCAAGTCGTCTTCATTAGTTGGAGTGACCGGGTCATTACTTTGCAACAACCAGTGTTGGTGCTTGCGCCAAAAGGCAATGTCGGCC
>NZ_JAWOTS010000196.1:0-1404 GCF_033338975.1 Vibrio sp. Vb0349
TGGCGCTGTTGTCTTTCGCCGTTGCGCTTTCTTGCACTTTGCCTTTCAGGCTGACCACTTCTTTTTCTGGCAATTCTGCTGCTTCACCGAAGAACTTACCGCCCGGTTCAATGCTCAGATTGTTGCTCCAGATTTTACCACTGACACGGCCTTTAGTGAGTACTTGGATGTGCTCTGCGTGACAGTTTCCGTCCAGAATACCATTGATGATCAGCTGCTTGGCATACACATCGCCAGTGACTCTACCGCTTTCTGCAACGACTAACGTGCCTTCGACATTCAGTTGACCATCGACGATGCCGTCAATCTGGACGTCGTTTTCTACTTTGAGTTCTCCGCTAACAGTACAGCCTTTGGCGATGAGAGTTGAAGCTGCTGAGCTACTCGTTGTTCCACGGTTTTTATCAAAGATTCCCATCGTATTTTTCGCTCCTTAGTAAAGATATCTTCAAAATTATTAAGGCTCCAATCAACAAACGGTTTTGGGTTCAATGCTCGTCCCACAAAGCGCACTTCGTAGTGCAGATGTGGGCCAGAAGAGAGCCCACTGTTGCCAGAAATCCCAATCAAATCGCCTTTTCTTACGAATTGGCCGCTTTGCACTTTGAATTTCTTTAAGTGCGAGTAAGAACTGGTAAAACCGAAAGAGTGCTGTAGCCTCAGAAAGTTGCCAGAGCCGGTATTGCTGCGACGAGTGACTTCCACCACGCCATCGGCAGGGGCATAAATTTTTGTTCCGATGTTCACCGCGAAATCTAATCCGCGGTGCATTTTCGCTACCTTGGTGACAGGATGAATACGTTTGCCAAAACCGGATGAAAGTCGAACTTTACCCACTGGCGAACCGTTTGGAATTTGATTGAGCATCAGCGTTCGTACATTCGAAGTGATCGCTGCTGAATCTAATCGAGTATCCAAATCTTCATTGGTGGCGTGATTATCCACGCCAAGCACTTTTTCTAGCTCGCCTAAGCGCTCGGAAACCAACTGAACCCGCTCCTCTCGCTCAGAAAGGTCGTTTTCTAGTTCAGACTTCAACGCCTTTAATGTACTGAGCTCTTCGCCCATGCTGCGTGAGTGCTCGGTGAGCTGCGCTTGTTTCATCGCTGCGCTATCGACCCGCGCGTAGAGATGGTTTATGAGAATGGCGGTAGCTGCCAAAGTCAGTACAAATAGCCCTAAAAAGGTTTTTAGGTTGCGTTGCATCCGTTTACTGAAATACCAATGCTTGGAGCCATTGATGGTTGATATCGAGATCGTCAGTTGGTCTTTCATCATGTCGTAATGATCGTATTCTGGTATAAGCCTCGTCACTGAGTGAGCTCGACTGTAAGGAAAACCACAGGGGACTGCCAGAGGCAAATTGGAAAGAAGTGTCAGGTCGTGAGCCGTTTTCCGATATTT
>NZ_JAWOTS010000197.1:0-1402 GCF_033338975.1 Vibrio sp. Vb0349
TTGGCATTAAGCCCATCAATCGTTCCGTGTAAGGGTGCTGCGGATTGTCAAACAACTCAAAAATCTCCGCTTTTTCGACAATACGACCACCATACATTACCGCAACGTCATCACACACTTCAGCTACTACGCCTAAATCATGGGTAATGAAGATCATTGCCATGCCCGTTTCTTCTTGAAGTTCATTCATTAGTTCAAGGATAGACGCCTGTACCGTTACATCCAGTGCCGTCGTTGGCTCATCACAAATCAAAATGTCTGGTTTACATGCGAGTGCCATTGCGATCATCACGCGCTGGCGCATACCACCAGATAGGTTGTGCGGGTATTCGTTGAGGCGCTTTTCTGGCATTGGAATTTTCACTTTAGCCAGCATTTCTACCGCGTAGGATTCGCGCTCTTTTTTACCTAGCTCAGGACGGTGTAATTCCAACACTTCGCACAGTTGGCGGCCAATGGTATGCACTGGATTCAACGCCGTCATTGGGTCTTGGAAAATGATCGAAATGCGGTCGCCGCGCATGGCGTACATTTCTTCCGCTGGTAGCGACACCAGATTGGTACCTCGATAGTTAACCTCACCATTGACAATATTTCCGTAAGGCTTTGGCAACAGTCCCATGATAGACATGGAGGTCACGCTCTTACCACTGCCAGACTCACCAACGAGACCGAGCGTTCGTCCTGCGCGAACATCAAAGTTCACGCCATGGAGTACTTTTACCGGGCCATCATCCGTGATGAATTCCACTTCGAGATCTTTTACACTCAAAATTACATCGTTTTCCATAACACATCCTTACAGCTTATACGTGTCATCAACGACAACAACCGGTTCAAAGGTTTTACCCGACTTCATCGCTTTCTGGGTTTCTTTCTTCACGTCTTTGTCGATCCAATACGTGCCATCACCGATAACTCCGCCACTGAACAACGCTTCTGTCATTCGATTCATTGGTTTCTCTGGCAATTTCAACCAACGCCAGTGTCCATAACGAACGTAAGGCACCATGTAGCCAGTGACAATCACGTGCGCATCAATAATGTCTCGCTGAATCTCATGACCTAGTTGGATCTTCTTATCCATGTCCATGTTAAAGCGATACGCAATGATCTTTTCATCTAGCTCTGGCGTGCTGTAGTTAGTGAATGAGTTCGTTTGTGGTTTGTTCGCGTTCACGGAATGGAAGTATTCCCAATAAGTTGGGATTTCCGAAGTCCCCATATCAAAGAAAGCAAGTTCGTGTTTTTTCTCACGCACATACTTGAACATCGATGAACCATCAATCAGCTTCAGCTCAATGTCCAACCCTGCCAATTTTGCCTGTTCACGCAAGAAAGCAATACGCGGTGTATGAACTGGAGATGAGTACGTAAATTCAAAGCTCAAACGCTGACCTTT
>NZ_JAWOTS010000198.1:0-1402 GCF_033338975.1 Vibrio sp. Vb0349
AGTCAGCAACTTGAAGATTTATCGTGATCATCTTTCAAGTTTGGTCGAAAGCCAACATCAAGAAGTGAACAGTTTGAACGAGCAAATTGAGCAGATTGCTCAAACTCGTCAGGGTGTCGTGCCATTGATGTATCACATGCTTGAAGGACTCAAGCGCATAGTGGCCAGCGACAAACCTATTCGTAAAGCTCAGCGTGAAGAACGCATTGCGAAGCTTGATGATCTGATGACGCGAGCCGATGTTGCCGACGCAGAGAAATTCCGTCGAATCCTAGAAGCCTACCAAATTGAAATGGACTACGGCACCAAGCTTGGTATCTACCAAGGCAAAATTAACCTAGATGCTAACGAAAAAGTGGAAGCTGATGTCCTTTACTTGGGCCGTGTATCTTTGGTTGCGCGTAGCCTGTCTGGTGACAAATTCTGGAGTTGGTCGCAACAGCAACAAGCCTGGCAGCCTGTTGGTTCGGAACAAAAGACCGAGCTAGATAAGGCGTTTGCTATGGCAAACAAACAAATTGCACCGAGTATGTTAACTCTGCCAGTGTCACTAACGGTTGCGGAGGGCAAGTAAATGATCAAGAAATGGCTATCGGTTGCTCTTATCTCAACCGCGGCGATGATGCCTCACACGACGTTCGCGAGTGATACGTTGTTGCAAAAAGCGCAGCAAGAAAATCGTCAGCAGCAAACGCACAATGCGTCACGTGAATCGGGTTTCAAGAAAACCGAACAAGAGCTGCAAGCAATTAAAAACAAGCTTGTTGCTGAGCGTGCAGCCCTTCAAGCCGAAGCTGATACATTAAGCGTCACGTTTAGTGAAAATGAAGCGGAACTGGCTCAGTTAGAAGAGCAATTGCGTTTAGAAACGGGCAGCCTAGGCGAACTATTTGGTGTTGTTCGTCAAAACGCGAAAGAGCTTGAGTCAGAACTGAAACACGCAGTGACCGGCGTAGATGCCAACTCATATCAAAAAGACATTGAAGCTATTGTCGCGGCGAAGTCTCTACCGACGTTGAAGCAATTGCAAGCGATGTGGCGCAGTATGGAAGAGCAAGTTACCGCAAGTGGCGAACTGGCGAAGGTCTCTTTCACTTTGCTCGATGGAGAAGGTAAAGAACAGACAGTCAACGGTGTTCGTCTTGGCGCAATGGCACTACTTGATGACAATGGCTATGTGAAATGGAACGGCCAGCGTGGTGACGCAGTGAACTATTTGCGTCAGCCAGAAAATGGTCCGACAGCGAGCGCATTCACCAACGGCGAATTGGATTCGTTAGTTATTGATCCATCGCGTGGCATTCTTTTAGAACAGCTAGCGAACTCGCCAACGCTGAAAGATCGTCTAAATGCGGGTGGCGTAGTTGGCCAGATCATCCTTGTTCTATTAGCGATTGGTTTG
>NZ_JAWOTS010000199.1:0-1401 GCF_033338975.1 Vibrio sp. Vb0349
ACCCCCTCGTCAACGACTCCTTACCCACAGTGGTTGCGTTTATGGTTAGTAGCATAGAGAAGATAATCGCATGTGATTGGAAAGCCATTGAAACGCCACCAGCAAGCGCTGGAAAAAACATCTTCGTAACGGGTATCACTCGTTATGGCGATCAAACAGTTCAAATGCTCGATGTCGAGCTGCTGCTTTCTAAAATTTATCCGCAGTATGAAAACGCGAATATCCCGATGCTGACGGATGTAGAGCGTGAACGCCTCAAAGCACTGAATATCTTGTTGGTGGATGACTCGTCGATTGCGCGTAAGCAATTAAGTGACGCGCTAGATAGCATCAATATCTCCTATCAAATTTGTAAAAATGGCTCAGATGCACTGCAGTTGATGAAAAATGAGGCAGAAGCAAATCGCCCAATAGATATTCTGGTCAGTGATATTGAAATGCCGGGGTTGGATGGTTACGAGTTAGCGTTTGAAGTGCAAAATGATTCAGCTCTTAATCACTCATACCGCATTCTGCATACTTCACTGTCGAGTGAGATTTGTGTCGATAGAGCGCATCAAGTTGGCGCTCACGAAGCGTTAGAAAAGTTTAATGCTGGTGAGCTCATCGAAGCTATGCTCCGCGGGGCAAAAGAGCTAGAAGCCAATGCCATGGCTTCTTAACGTTTAACTGAACATAATATGTGGCTTTGTGTTCACTCGAAATCGTTATCACTTTGTCGTCATTTCAACGATTTATTGCTGACTATTGATGACACTGCGACGCTTAAGGCACGTGTACTAAAGCGACTTGTTTACAGCGTTTACTTCTTTGGCATAGCGTAGCTGCGAGACACAAACTCAGTTTCTTCCACTTGGTAAACATGATTAATGTAGGAAGCCAAGCTGTAAATGACATTGGCCATTAAGTTGGCGTAACGGAACAGAATCGGCGCTGGTTGCTTTTTCCCAGCATACTCTATCGCGACGAGTGCTCGAACGGTTTTCTTTGCTTGGCAGCGGCATAAATGCAGTTGACTAGACGTAGTATGGCCACCCGGCAGCACAAAACCTTTATAACCACCGTCTATGCGCGCTTTTATGGCCTCATAGTCTGCTTTCAGCTCTTCAACTTCCGATTCTGTAATCGCTAACTTGCCACGCACCGAACCATTGAGATGGTAAACATTAGGCTGAAGGCGCGTGAGAATATCTCGACTGAAGTCGTCCAATTCCATCGACAGCACCAACCCAATCCGGCTGCACAACTCGTCTGCGGTGATCTCGAAATCGCACACAGGGCTGTCTTCGTAGATAAAGGGATAACAGATCTCGCTCAGTTCCTTGCTTACAGGTCTCATGCTGTTGTTCCAATGTAAAAAAGGGAGCCAGTATAACCTAACTCCCTCCTAGCAATCATAAA
>NZ_JAWOTS010000200.1:0-1401 GCF_033338975.1 Vibrio sp. Vb0349
AAGCTCAGAGAAGAAAATCAAATTCATCTTCACAAAAAACCGCGTAAAATTCTCTTGTTTAGAAAAGATTTACAGTCGATTCACTGTAATATCAGAAACGTAGCCGTTGCCAATGTTAGCGAGTGCGCCATGTATCATTAATGCTGCTTCTTCTGCGCTCATAAAGCTACTCGTATCCAAGCTCTTACCACTGGTTTCCCAAAACTCCGTCGCCATTCCTCCCGGATACACGGCAATAATCTTCATTGGCTTACCTTTCAGCTCCAGACGAACCGATTCAATCAATCCTTTGACTGCCCATTTCACAGCGCAGTATGTGGATTCTTGAGCTTTGGGCTGCTGAGCCGCAGTAGACATGATCATCACTACATTAACAGGCTGATCCTTGTATCGCTTAACCAACTCCCGCAGCACGTTAAGCGCTGAGCTGAGATTATTCTCTATTAAGGTTTGAATCTGCTCTGGATCTTGCTCTTGTAACAACCCAACGTACCCACTGCCTGCACTGTGAACCACCGTGCTCGGAATAGAATCTAATTGTTCAAACAATTGTTCCACTTCTTGATGGGATGCGAGATCACAAGCTCGATAGCCAACATTGTTCGATAAGCAGTTTGTGACTGTAGAGAGCTTACTCTCACTTCGGCCAGTCAGATAAGTGGCTTTCCCTTCCGCATCATAAAGCTTGGCCAACTCCGCCCCTAAGCCGCTACTTGCACCTGTGATTACAATCATTTTCTACCTCGTTCGTAAAAGTGCTTTCTAATGTGTGTACCAATTAAGGTAACGGAATATAGGCTGATTCACATCTTACGAACGCCATTCTTTGAAGCAGCATGACTTTCTGATTTTAACGCTCGTTAACTTCTAAATATGCCCAATAGTTTTCAAAACTATCCAATGGTTCGGATACCAGTACCTTGATCACGAAGCCCATCAAGCACAAAGAGAACCCGGAAATTTCACCTATGCTTAAACAAAGAATAATGTTTTGAATTTCCTATCGACTTTCTCACTAAAGATAAGAGGCACATGAGAATGACCGGCTCCAAATGGCAGTGGCTGCTTAAACAAATGACACGCAAACTGTGGGTTCGTACATCACTTTTCGCCTTACTTGCTGTTGTAACCGCCCTGATCTCTATTGTTTTAAATAAATTCATTACCCTGCCTCCCACCATCAATGTCAGTAATGAGCTGCTGAATAACATATTGAATATTCTCGCGACGTCGATGCTGGCGGTGACGACGTTTTCACTCAACATTAGGGTTTCAGCGTACAGCGCGGCCAGTGCGGGGGTCACTCCTAGAGCTACCAAGCTATTGATGGAAGACAGCACAACGCAAAATGCTCTGGCGACTTTTCTTGGCTCATTCTTGTTTAGTTTGGTAGGTATCATC
>NZ_JAWOTS010000201.1:0-1395 GCF_033338975.1 Vibrio sp. Vb0349
AACACCATTAAAAACAAGCTTAAGCGTTGTGAAAACGGTGTTGACCAGTTCCTAGAAGCTTAAAAACTTTGGAAGCTTACAAGAATAAAAAAAGGGGCGTTTCGCCCCTTTTTTATTGTTGTTGAGATAAGGTGAAGTACTTATCGGCAACCATCAATGAGATCAAACGCTCTTTACGTTTATCTTTGAACTGCTCAACCCATTGGTGCGCATTCTCAATGATCGCTAATGCTTCTTGCTCATTCGCTAGGTAATAGTCCATCTTTTCAGGCAAATCTGAATAATCATCCTGCACTTCAACATAGTGGATGCCAGCTTCTAGCTTACCTTCCATAAACCACGTTTCGTACTTAGGTTTCGACATAATAACCAATGAGTTAGAGGACATTGCCCACTTCAGGTTAGTTGCGACATCATTACCTTCAATACACAGCAAGAACTTGTATTGAAGTTGCTCCTCAATACTCATAAAGCCTTTTTCCCAAGGCTGTCCTTCTTGCGGTCGAGTCTGGCCAATATTGCACTGCGGATGATCGTAGAAAGCATGAATTACCGTTTGACGGTGAGGCTGAAAGCCGACACCTCGCCACGCCACCATGTCTTTCTTATCGTGGTAGCTCATTTCGTCATCGACAAATTTAAAATGACGGATTTGATTCAGCTTTAAAACGACAGAATTCTGATTGTCGCCGTGGATAGGGCGACTTTTAATAAAGCTCGGAACATTGGGAATATGCGTCACATCGCCATTGATGTAGTTGAATGTAAACTCAGACGGGAAATAGCGTATGACTTGGCGCGTATCGAAAAAATAAGTCCAACCTTTTGTTTTTTTGAATTCGCCAATTTTAGCGTAACTCTGTTCTCGGCTATCGACCGTAAATGGTTGCCCACACTTGTTGTAGTAATTTACTCGCTCAAGACAGTACTGCTTCTCCGCTTCAGTCAGAGTAGAAAGTAAACGCTTTGCCTGTGCTCGATATACAAAACGAGGAACCAGCATCGAAAGTGCGTTTGAGAAATAATAAGGAAACTTACTGTCTTTCATTTACTTTCTTCTCAATAGCGTTAGCAACGGCCGCGGGAACGAACTGCTCAATACTGCCGCCATGGATAGCAACTTCACGCACGATGGTCGAAGATAAAAAGGCAAACTCTTCTTCTGGAGTCAGAAATACACTCTCAATCCCAGGTAGTAGTTTTCGATACATGTTAGTCAAACCAAACTCATACTCAAAGTCGACTGTCGTTCTTAACCCGCGAATCAGCACTTTGGCTTGTTCTTGGCGAGCAAAATCCACTAACAATCCAGAAAACCCTTTTACTGTCACGCCAGGTAAATGTGCCACTACCTCTTCCATCAAAGCGACGCGCTCTTCCAATGTGAATATAGTG
>NZ_JAWOTS010000202.1:0-1392 GCF_033338975.1 Vibrio sp. Vb0349
ATAGACCTATGGCGTACCATTCTGGCACTTTGCCTGTCGAAACAGTCAGAAACACGACGGCGAAGATATCTTGCATAACCAAAATACCGATGGCCAGTGTGGCGTATGTCGCGTTGAGTTCACCTTTTTCCTGCAGTGTTTTTACCGCGAAAACAGTGCTAGAGAAGGAAAGTGCAAAGGCTAGGAGCAATATCTGCCCGCTTTCCATACTTGCAAGGGACGTTAATCCAAGCAGTTTCAGCCCTGACAACGCAAGAGCAAAAAAAGCGGTTGAAAGAATATTGTGCGCTGTTGCGCCGCCCCAAATTTCTTTGGAGAGCAATGTTTTTACATCGAGCTTTAAGCCAATAGTAAAAAGCAAAAGAGTAACGCCGAGATCAGCCAGAGTGACAATAACGTCATTACTTTGATAGCCAAAGGCATGTAAGCCAAAACCTGCTAGTAGAAAACCGACTAGAGGGGGAAGGCTGCATTTGAGCGCGATGAAGCCTGCTAAAAAAGCCGTTGTAATTAGAATAATTTCCATACTGTTGAGCTAGATTCCTGATATACGAAAACGGGCTGTGAAAACACAGCCCGAGATTGTAACTCAATTAGTTGTATAAACTTAGTCTTCTAGTAACTTTTGTAACAAAACGCCATTTAACATCGCTCGTTTTATCATGGCGAAAGCGCCCATTGTTGGCTGCTTATCAATGTGAGAAGCCACAATTGGAAGATCGTTATGGAATGTTTTCAGTGACTGGTTTTCTACATTTCTTTGAATTGCAGGGAAAACAATGTCTTGTGCAGCGGTGATGTCACCTGCAATCACGATTTTTTGTGGGTTAAACAAGTTGATGGTGATAGCGATGGCTTTACCCAACTGGTTACCAACACGTACTAAGCTCTGTTTCGCGAGCTCATCACCGTTCATAGCATGAGTGCATACATCTTCAATCGTAATGTGCTCCAATTGCGTTAAGCTAGACTCATAGCCTTGTGCTATGAGCTGTTTAACGCGTTGGATGATCGCTGGGTTAGCAGCAACCGTTTCAAGACAGCCAAAGTTGCCGCATTGGCATTGCTCACCAAGAGGGTCAATTTGAATGTGGCCAATTTCACCTACGTTACGGTTAAAACCTAGAAACACTTGGCCGTTAACAATGATGCCTGCGCCAGTACCGCGGTGTACACTGACTAAGATAGAGTCTTGGCAATCTTGGCTAGCACCAAAATAATGTTCTGCAAGTGCCATACCACGGACGTCGTTACCGACAAAGCAAGCCGTATTGAACTTCTCTCGGATAATTTCACCAAGCGCAAGGTTATCAATATCCGTATTTGGCATGTACTCAACGACGCCTGTCGTAGGGTTAACTAGGCCTGGTAACGTAATACCGATAGCAATCA
>NZ_JAWOTS010000203.1:0-1390 GCF_033338975.1 Vibrio sp. Vb0349
TGCCCAGCACTTCTGGCATCTCGGAAGAAACCAAGATGATGCTCATGCCGTCGGCTTTAAATTTGTTGATGAGTTGGTAGATTTCTTTCTTAGCACCAACGTCAACACCACGCGTTGGTTCATCCAAAATCAGAACTTTAGGCTTGGTCATTAGCCCTTTCGCAATCGCCACTTTCTGTTGGTTACCACCAGAAAGGTTGCCAATAATTTGGTCGCGAGTTGGTGTTTTAATGTTGAATAACTTGATGAAATCTTCCACGGCAATGACTTCTTCGCCGTGCTGGATTTGTACGCCTTTGGTTAGCTTATCCAATGCACACAGAGACATGTTCTCTTTCACGGACAAACCCAGCACCAGACCATCCCCTTTGCGGTCTTCCGAGATGTAAGCGATGCCATTTGCCAAGCCATCTTGCGGGCTAACCGGATTAATGGTTTTGTTATCGAGATTGATAACGCCATGCTCGCTTGGCAGCGCGCCGTAAATCACTTTCATTAACTCGGTGCGGCCTGCGCCCATCAAACCAGAGATACCCAAAATCTCACCGCGTTTAAGCGTGAAGCTCACATCGTGAACGCCAGAACCTGTCAAGCCAATCACTTCAAGGCATGTCTCGCCGTGCTTTACATCAATACGTGGGTATTGCTCTTCTAATTTACGGCCAACCATCATTTCGATTAAGCCGTCTTCATCCGTGTCTGCTACTCGGCATTCACCGATAAATTTACCGTCACGAAGCACCGTAATGTCGTCACAGATTTCAAAGATTTCTTTCAGGCGGTGTGAGATATATACAATGCCGCAGCCTTGCTCACGAAGCTCATTAATCACTTTGAACAGAGATTCGGTTTCTGTATCAGTAAGCGCATCGGTTGGTTCATCCATGATGATGACTTTCGATTCAAACGAGAGCGCTTTGGCAATTTCTACCATTTGTTGCTCACCCAAACTTAGATCACCAAGCAAGGTTTTCGAGCTGTGTTTCACGTTCAAACGTTGTAGAAGTCTGTCCGCTTCCGCGTACATTTTGCTCCACTGAATGCGCCCCATAGAACCGGTAAATTCACGACCGAGAAAAATGTTCTCAGCGATTGTCAGTTCAGGGATTAAGTTCAACTCTTGGTGAATAATGCTGATGCCCGCTTCTTGAGAATCTCGCGGACCTTTAAATGCAGCAGGTTGACCCTGATACTGAATGCTACCTGCATCCATATGGTAAATACCGGTCAGCACTTTCATCAATGTTGACTTGCCTGCCCCATTTTCGCCCATGAGCGCCATAACACGACCTGGGTATACGTTCAGGCTCGCTTTATCTAGCGCCTTTACACCTGGGAACGCTTTTTCAATTTCGCTCAGTTGTAGAATGGCTTGAGTCATAATCTGTCC
>NZ_JAWOTS010000204.1:0-1389 GCF_033338975.1 Vibrio sp. Vb0349
GGAATGATGATATGCTAGTGCTAAAACGCGGAGAGAAAGGCATTGTGGTGCTAAACAAATCCGCACGCGCACAATCGCTATCGTTAAAGACTGAGTGTGATTGGTTCGATTTGATGTCAGATCAAAGCGTTAAAGCCGGGATAGAACTGAAGGTTCCGGCAAAGTCGTTCATGTTATTGGTGCAAAAATAAAAGCGGCGACAGAAGACAATAAAAATGAGCTCAATAGGAGCTCGTTTTTATTTGAATCGTCAAAGCCGTTATTGGCATTCATTCACGCAACATTCGGCACGAAGAAAGTCGATGACATCGTCCAAACATTCGTATTCAGCAACACAAAAAAGAATGCGGCCTTCACGGCGCTGAGTAATGAGTCCTGCAGAGGCTAAACTGGAAATATGATGAGAAAGTGTGGATGCAGGAATACCGAGTTTTTCTTGCACACCGCCTACCGCAATGCCTTTGTAGCCAGCTTTAACGACTTCTTTATAAATGCATAGACGGGTAGGGTGCCCTAATTCTTTTAATGCTTTAGCGACGGCTTCTAGCTCCATACTGACCTCTAAACTGACCAACGTTAAATGTGTTTCGATAATAGGGAAACTCGCCTTGAATGCCAACTTTTCTGGTTTGACTCTGTGTGATTTCAGGCGAGTTTCATACCGACTCATACTGTGATGACAAAAATTGTTTCCTCCAATGAGACAGATCAATCTTCATTATTATTTCACCCCACGTTCAAACTTCCTCTCCTACACTCTTTGATGAGTTGTCAGTTGGCAGAACAAGGAGGCGGCCATGATTGCAGTTCATCGAGATTATTGTTTGTCTAGCAGTTCAGAGTTACACGCGCACGTTAAAGTAAACCCTGTTGGAAGATTGGAAGTTGAAATTATCGAACTTGAAGAGCGTCATACGACCGAGTTTGATGATTTATCTTTTGAAAGTCGTGGGTGTGAAACTCGAATTTGTGGCAAAGAAGACGCAACCCCGTGGCAGTTCAATCTTGCAGTTACCGACGCGTTAGAGCTTTCTCATTTAGTTGAAGAAGCGAATGAAGAGTATGAGATTTTGATGAATGACCTCATGTAGCTTTCATTATAGATGAAAGTCACTGTGGTGATTTAGGGCTGCGTGCTGACGTACAACCGACAAAAAAACCTCCCAATGGTGGGAGGTTTTTGTATTTCTGTTTTTGCGTTAAATCGCTTCTTCTTTTGGTGGCGTAATATCTTGCACGTTTTCACCGTCAAAGTTTTCAGCGTAACCTTTTGGCGGTGGCGTCCAGCCACGTTCAGAACGCGATAACTTATCGTGACGATCTTTGCGCATCTCTTCCGCCATTTTCTCTTCGAGCTGGATGAATAGCTCGCGGAAGTTGTTATCGAAG
>NZ_JAWOTS010000205.1:0-1387 GCF_033338975.1 Vibrio sp. Vb0349
GGGACTTTAAATGTGATATGTCGCGCCAACCCCATCTCTTTTAAAACCGTGTCGGTGCTTGAATCTTTATCGCCGCCACCCGTAACTTTTATGTGCGAATAGCTGAGTAACGCATCCACCGTCAGCTCTTTATAACTCGCTAGCGGGTGTGACGCTTTCATCAAACACACCGAGGTATCAGAACCAATGTTCACGCTTGAAACGCCTTCTGGTTTTGAAGGGTACATGGACGATGCGATGTGGATACCCAGTTCATGCAACTTATCGAGAAAATCTGGTTGCCATAAGCGATAAGCCATATCCAGTTGCGGCGCGAGTTGGCTTAAATGGGAAGCGATATCTGGAAGAACGTACTGAGCAACATAGTCACTAGACGCGACAACTAACTCACCTTGCCAATCTGCCGGTTCGAACGGTTTATCATCAAGCAGATGATCAAACTCAGACAGCAAATCATCAAGTTTAGCTTTTAACGCTAACGCTCGAGGTGTGGGTATGAGCAAGTTCCCCTGACGGACAAGCAATGGATCGCCACAAAGCTCTCTGAGCTGGGCTAATTGGCGGCTGACCGCAGATTGAGTCACGTGCAAGCGCTCGGCAGTGCGGCTTACATGACATTCCTCAAGCAGCACATGCAACGACCTCAGCAGATTTAAATTGATGTTGTTTAACATACTCGACCCACTTGATGCTTCACTTTACGAACTTGTTTCCGGTCGTATTAAAAAACTCGGTCAGAACCGTATGCGTCATCACATGACGCAGTTCAGGAAAGCGTTGAATTTGATCTCGGATTTCATTGAGCCGATTCATGTTAGGGACTTCCACAAATACCATCATGTCAGTTTCGCCGCTGATTACATGGCACCATTTCACACCATCAATTTTATATAACTCATCAGCATAGGATTCACAGTAGTAAGATGATATGGATGTGTCGAATTTCAATGCGAAGTAGGCACAGATCGAATCCCCCTCTGGAGGCGCAATTTCAGCGTGATAACCTAAGATGACTTTGTCATTTTCTAACTTGCGAATACGAGCCGTGACGGCTGAGCGAGATAAATTGACCTTCTCCGCAATCTCGGTGACCGACAACCGCGCGTTATGCCGGAGGATATCAATGATCTTGTGATCAAATTTGTCCATAAATATACCAAGCTTCCCTTAATTTTCTTATTCTATACCTATTCTAAATGCATAAGAAACCAACATTTTGTTGGATTTATTTAAAACAACCGTCATATTGACGGTGAACAAGCGCATTTTGTTTTTTGGAGTTCAGATATTCTATCTTCAACCCAAAGTCCAATTAAGGCGCAGCATGGAACGCGCACTTAAATAAAACGTCCGAGAAACGCATGGAACAGCTAAAAAAAGACATCTC
>NZ_JAWOTS010000206.1:0-1383 GCF_033338975.1 Vibrio sp. Vb0349
AAGCGGGCATTCTACTGAGTTTAAAGAAGCAAGGGTTGGTGCACTTAGGTGTGTGGCAACAGGACCGTTTTGACTGTTATGACGATTTAAAACAGCTGCTTGCGGATTTGAAATCAGGCGTTTTGGACGTGGCTTACATTCCGGATGACGTTGTTCATAGCATGATTGCGCAAGATCAGGTCGATGGTTTGGTGATCAATGAGCAAGACGTTCTGACGTTCTCGAATGCGTTTGCAGTTGCAAAACACAATACGCAGCTCCAACACATGCTCAACAGCATCATCGAAACCATTGACTCAAATGAGATAGAAAAACTTCTGCGCTCGCACCGAAGCTTCAACCTAGTTTATGGCTACGACGATGAGCAAATGGCAAAATTTTTCTTGGCAGGTGCGGTCGCTTTTTCTCTGATGTTTGCTGCCGCGTATTTCATTCTTGCGCACCTACGTCTAAAGGTGAAATTAGCTGAGCTGAATGCCAACAATGAAGAAGCGGAAAAACAATGGCTGATGGGCATCATTCAAGAAATTAACAGCTTGGTGTTTATTCACGGTGAAGATAACCAGTTGGAAATGAGCAACTGTGCCAACTACAAGAGCAAGCAATGCCAAGAATGTAAGCTGAAAAGCTGCTCGACTAATGCGCCTCTCGTGAACAACTCGGATGAATTGGCCTCTGTAATTGGCGGACAACGCATCTCGGAAGAGGTCGCGTCTGCGGGGTGCGAACTCGGTATTAAACATGTGTATCGAGAGCGTAAAACCATCGCGTCTCCAAGCGGGAAGAAGAAGTTTGTGCTGACGGTGATTCAAGACATTACTCAGCAAAAAGAGCGTGAGCAGGCGTTAATTGATGCGCAAAAAGAAGCACAAACTGCAGTGCGCGCCCGTGAAAATTTTTTAGCGCCCATGAGTCACGAGTTAAGAACACCATTATCGGCGGCGCACGGCATCCTCGATTTGCTGAATCGCCAAGTGACGGCCGATTCAAATCGCGAGTTGATCGCTCAGGCCATGCGGTCACTCAATCATTTGAATGTGTTAGTAGACGAAGTGTTGGATTACTCAAAGCTGGAAGCAGGGCAGTTAACCGTTGCTCCCGCTAAAACCGACTTACTCAAAACCTTGTGCGATGTGTTTAGAAGCTTCGAGCCAAGAGCGCTTGCGAAAGGTTTGGATTACAAAGTTACGATCAAGCCGTTTTCGGATGCGTTCATTGAAATCGATGCACTGAGATTAGTGCAAATCACCACCAATCTGCTCTCAAATGCCGTGAAATTCACAGCAGAAGGCGAGATCGGAATCAGTGTCATCCTGCACGAAAAGCAGCTTATTTTGAAAGTTGCAGATACGGGCATCGGTATGACGGATGGCCAACTCGAAG
>NZ_JAWOTS010000207.1:0-1383 GCF_033338975.1 Vibrio sp. Vb0349
TTACTTGTTTAGTGAAGAGATGCTTTCGATATGGCAACACGCCCTGACCCAGCACTAAAATCTGTGTGACAAGAGACATAAAAAAAACCGGACTGCCAATACAGTCCGGTTTGTCTTATTTGTCACTGAATTATCGTTCGTTAAGCGCTACGAATGCTAGGGGGGTCATCCAAAGCGCCTAATATGTGCGATCTAGTTTTTGAAGAATCCGTTGTACATCATGTACAAATGCGCTGCAGACCAAGAGAAGTTCGACGCACCTTGTACCGCGCCCGTCTCAGGGTTGTAGTTTTCACGGATTGGCATGTCACCCGTCATACCTTCTGCGTTGTTAAACAACTCATTCGCCATTGCGATCGCTTCTTCTTTGTAGCCGTAGTTTTCCATCGCACGGAAGCCAAAGTACACTTGATCTAGCCACACGCGACCACGCCAGTACACATCTTTACCGTAAGCAGGGTTGGTTTGCGATGCGGTCGGCAAAGGCACACCCGTTCCTTGGAATTTATCTGGCGTGTTGAACTCGTCTTGATCACGCATTACCGCGATCACTTTATCGGCATGCTCTTGCGTTGCTGCACCATTAAACAGCGGCGACCAACCTTCAGGGCCACGTCCACGCTCTACAATCGGCAAACCCGCGCAACCATTTGCAAGAGGCGCAGGAGTAGTGCCATCTTCAGCCACATTTAAGTGAATGTCGTAGAAGAATCCTGTGCTTTCATCAAACATACATTGGTTAATGTAAGTCTTGATTTTTTCTGCGCCGTTAAGGAATTCTTGCGCACGATCTTTACCTTCTACGCCATCGGACACCAACTTCGCCATTTCCGCTAAGTATTTGTTGTCTGAGTACATGTAAGAGGCTTGATCCACCGATTCTTGCAGCATAGAGAAGCCAAGCAGCTCGCCGTCCGCAGCGTTATTGTTGGTGCGGTTTTCTGCAAAACGAACTTCCCAATCTTTCTTCGCAAGATCGAGTTTCGCTAAGTTTTCCGCTGACGTATTGCTGTACACCCACTCTTCGCCTTCCAGCTTGATGCTGTTATCAAAGCCGTACGCACTTGCCGCGTAGCGACCAAGTTGATCCACATTTCTGTCTGGATTGCTGATGTCTTCAGCTTGCGAATTCATGTTGTGGATGTTGTAGATAAAGCCAAAGCGAGCTGCGTTATCCATGCCCGATTCCCAGCCCGCCGCTTCTTGTGCGCCGACGTGAATCGTCATGTAATCCACTTCATCGAGAATCTTATTGTAAGACGCCATGCCTTTTACTTTATAAGAATTGCCGTTTTGCTCGATGATGTCTTCTGCAGGAATAATGGTCGTGAAGTTAGGATCACGCGTTTCTACCCAAACGTACATCACGCCTTCTTCCGTGTT
>NZ_JAWOTS010000208.1:0-1381 GCF_033338975.1 Vibrio sp. Vb0349
TCATGGGATGTACTTTGTTTAGTATCGGGTGGTATTGCTCTCGGTTTAGCGCTCGACAAAACAGGGCTTGCGAAGCTGGTGGTACACAGTATTCCGTTTGATGAATTCTCGCCTTATGTGGTGCTATTCGGCGCGGCATTCCTTTGCTTACTAATGGCAAACTTCATGTCACACACGGCCACAGCCAACTTGCTGATGCCAATAATGGCTGCACTTGGTACGTCCATGGCTTCTTTAACGCCATTAGGTGGTGAAGTCACGCTTATCCTTGTTGTGACCTTCGCGGCTTCGCTTGGTATGTCACTGCCTATCAGTACACCGCCTAACGCGCTCGCGCATGCCACTGGTCATGTAGAAAGTAGCCAAATGGCGAAAGTGGGTGCGGTACTTGGTATTGTTGGTGTGCTGCTAAGCTTTGTGATGGTGTGGATTCTTCATACGGTTGGGCATATTGGGTAATACATGTACGAAACCAAGTTAGATGCGTTAGTAGAACGCTACTTTAATCATATCGAACGTCGGCTGACTGTGTTGGCCGGCTCCGTATTGATCGAACAGCAAGGCTACAACGACCGTCTATATTATGTGCTCTCTGGCGAGCTTGCTGGCTTCTATGCGGACGAAGACAGAAAACCCATTCAGGTATTTTCTGCCTCTCAAGGGGCATTTATTGGAGTGCACAGTTTTTTTTCAGGAACATGGACTGCCTCATCTACGGTGATTGCACAAACCGATGTAGAACTTGCGTGGATAGAACGCGATACGCCAGCCGTTGAAGAAGAAACTTACGGGCCATTAACCACACAGTTTATGCCCGTAATGGTGAATGAGTTGTCTCGCCGTCAGCGCCGCGCGATGCAAGAAGCGATAGCCAAAGAGAAGGCGCTGCAGAAGCTCCACACCGCAGAGCAAATGACAACACTCGGTCAGTTAGCCGCAGGTATCGCACACGAACTTAACAATGCGATTGGTGTGGTCAGCAGTAAATCGGAGCGTTTAGAGTCCGTCATCATGACGCTGCTTGAAGAAGTGCATCCAGAGGCGAGTCAGTTCTTTGATTTTGGTTTGATGCAAGGGCAAAAAGTATCGTCTAGTGAAGCGAGAAAGCGCGGTCGTCATTTCGAAAAATATTATGGGTTGCCTAAAGAGTTGGCGCGTGATTTAGCGCGAGCCGTGCCGAGTAACTACCTCTCGGAGCATTGGTTAAAAAGGCCAGAAGAGGCGATTCGTTACTGGCAAGTTGGGCGAGACCTGCACGACTTGCGTATCGCGTCTAAGCATACGGTTGGCATTGTTCGTTCCGTTAAGCAATTGGGCAGAACGGATATCGACCTTGATGAGGCCATCAACATTAACGATTCAATAAATCGGGCATTGGCGT
>NZ_JAWOTS010000209.1:0-1377 GCF_033338975.1 Vibrio sp. Vb0349
TCATTCTTGTGACGGTTTGGATACTTTCACTGTCACGGTTGACTTGTTCGATGGCTTCGGCTGATTGATCCAATTGATCATTCAACTGCGCCACGTCGACACATACGCCTTCAACAATCGTCAAACCAGATTGGCTATCTAAGTTCGCAGAGCGGACATTTTCAGCAATGCTTTCTACTTGCTGCGCCACCGATTGAGCGGAAGAGGCCATCTCTTCGATTGCTGTTACGACTTGCTCAACTTCTTCTTGCTGACGATCCGCTTGGGTTAAGTTGCTATGAGCATCGCTTGCTACACTGGTCGAGTTACTTTCGACTAAATCGCTGGTAGAACGAATCTGGCCAACTAACTCATTCAGTTGATTTGCCATGCTTGCAACGCCGTTATTCAAATTCACAATCTCATTTTTAGAACGTTTACGAGACGACGGAATTTGTAAGCTGACTTCACCATTAGCTAGGCGCGTCATGTAAGAGTTCAACACCGTTAGAGGCTGTAAGCTGCGATTTAAGAACAGAGTGAGCACAACAAAAGTGATGCTCGCTGCTACCGAAGATATGATGGCTATCAGTTTAAGTAGCGTGTCGCTGCCTTTGGTCACTTCCTTGATGAATGTACCGCCCAGTAGTTTCCAGTTCCAGCCGGGTACTTCGGTGAACACTAAGTATTTTTCACCGACGGTTGAGCCGTATTGGAATGGGTAGCGGATCAGACCACTCTTTTGTTCGAAAATCTTATGGAAAGGCTTGTTACCATCGTAGTCACGAACTTCTACGATTGAAGGATCGGTAGCGCTCTTAGTTGGGTGGAGTAAGTACTTACCAAGATTGTTTTTGTCGTTATCGACAATGATGGTGTAGCCTGTGTCGCCCCACTTAATCTCTTCTAGTGCATCAAACAGAGTCTGTGTGGCTTGGTCTACTGGCAAACCGATAAATGACAAGCCAGATACGTTACCGTTAGCGTCTTTGATTGGCGCGTAATAGGTAATGTAGCGTTCACCATATAGTTTGATTTGCGCGTAGTAAGGTTTTCCGCTCTTTAAGAGTTGGTAACCAGGATGGTTGCGTCCAAGAGTCGTGCCTACTGCACGCTTACCTTGCGGATCTTTTAATGATGTTGAAACGCGAATGAAGTCATCACCAAGTGGTGCAAATAACGTTGCGATTGCTCCGGTATCACGCGTGAAGCTGTCGACCAGCTTTGTGTCGTTAATCAAACTTTCGCTGTATTGCGTGATATTTGGTACTTCATGGCCCATGAAGTCTACCGTTTAGTTTTCTACATAAACGCCTGCAAGTTAACCATTACGAAAAGTTGATTCGAGTACTTGAGCAGTAAGAAGGTAAGCATCGAAATGACCGGCCATGGTTTTTG
>NZ_JAWOTS010000210.1:0-1376 GCF_033338975.1 Vibrio sp. Vb0349
TGATGAAGTTTTTGTTTTCCGGCGCTTTTTCGACAAGCTCTAAAGCTTTCTTCGCGTTTTCAATTACTTTTTTGCTGTCGTTCTGATGATAAGCGAGACCAGACTGAAGTAGGGCGGCTTTCGCTTCAAGCTGAGGGATATCCGCGTATTCCAGTAACTCTGTCGCACGTTCCAGATATTGCTCTGCAAGTGCGTAGTTGTAGAGTTGCAGGTAAGTCGCAGCCAAGCTCAACCGAATCTTAATGGTGCGATTGATATTACGACTGGTGCTTTCGTGATCCAGTACGTTGAAGTAGTGCACCAAAGCAAGATTGAACTTGCCTTGATAAAAATAGATGTCGCCCATTTGTTCAAGCACATCGGCCAAAATAGGGGAGCTTGGGTAAGAGTCGTAGAAATCTGCAGCCTGAGACAGATATTCAATGGCTTTGTCGTACACACGACGCTCTTGGAAAAGTCTCGCCAGCAAGCGGTTTACTTTGGCAAGGCGAGTACCGCTGTCACTTTCGATGGACTGCCAATAACCGTAAAGCAGTTCTGAAAGCGCAAGGTTGTATTTTTTACTGTTAAGGTAAAACTCACCAACAGAAGTGTAGTAATCAATTAAGGCCAAATCGGAACGACTGTCCTCAAGCATGCTTTTCGCTTGAGCATACAAACGCTCTGCGCCAACGTTATCGCCACGATGAGCCGCTAGCAGGGCTCGCTGCATCACCAGACGATAACGGACGCTGTCTGTACGTTGAAGTACAGAGTCGGCTTCGTCTAGCTGTGTTTCAATTTGATTGAGGGTGTCTTCGGCAGCTGAATAGTTGTGGTCGTACATCCAAATCATTTGGTTGCGCATGAGTTGCACATCCAAAGTCATGTAAGGCAGTTGATATTCTTTCGCGAGCTTTTCAGCTTCATTGAGGTTATCGATCGCTGAGCGGACATTGCCCATCGTATAGTCGGCTTGCGCAATGATCTTGTGTGCTTCGATGGTGCTGGCTGGGGTACGAATGCTGCGATCGGTCTCTTCTCGAGACATCGCAGAAGGGCTGCCGCTTTCTTTACGTTCGGTCAGTTCGCGTTGCGATAAGTAGTTTTTGGCTGCTTGCTTTGCTTGAGCTGGCTCTATCTCAGCCAGTTGTTGTGCTTCGTTAAGCAAAGCCGAAGATAAAATGGTCGCGTGAAGTGGCTGTGCCAAGAGTAGACAAAAAAAGCCTATTAATTTAATTAGACGCGAACTGTCCCAAAACATTCTTTTCGTTCCCTCGAACTGTTTTAGATAGCGGATAAACCCAAATGACTTCAACTTGCTTTTTATAGCCGGTTGAAGTCGTTTGGTATAGTAACATGCTTGGGCAATAAAAACGCCCGGCAATCCTTTTGAT
>NZ_JAWOTS010000211.1:0-1374 GCF_033338975.1 Vibrio sp. Vb0349
CTACGCGGGAACTGAGCATTAATTTCCAATCCATCAAGGACTTCTATGGACGCACTGGCACTGATAATGACAATGGCCGCCTACTTACTGGGTTCTGTTTCCAGTGCGGTGTTGATTTGTCGCCTGTTAAAACTGCCAGACCCTCGTAACGTTGGCTCAAACAATCCAGGCGCGACCAATGTATTGCGCATTGGCGGAAAAGGCGCGGCCATATCGGTGTTGTTGTGCGATATGCTCAAAGGGACGATTCCAGTTTGGGGAGGGTACTTTCTTGGTATCGATCCTATCATTCTTGGCGTTATTGCTATCGCGGCGTGCCTTGGTCACATGTACCCAATTTTCTTCCACTTTAAAGGGGGTAAAGGCGTCGCTACCGCGCTTGGTGCCATTGCTCCAATTGGCTTAGACCTCACAGGCCTAGTTATGCTGACTTGGCTCTCGGTTGCAGTCCTGTTTCGCTACTCTTCCCTTGCCGCACTCGTCACTGTATTAGTCACACCGTTTTATACTTGGATGTTCAAACCGCAATACACCCTGCCCGTTGCCATGTTGTGTTGTCTAATCGTGTTTAAACATCATCAAAACATTCGTCGTTTACTTTCGGGTGAAGAGCCTAAAATTGGTGAAAAGAAACTGACAGAAAAAAACTCGGCATAACGCCGAGTTTTTAAATGCATTTTAAGCGTGAACTTTGTTTAGGAAGCTCAACAGCATCTGATTCACAAACTCGGGCTGTTCAAGCGAACTGATATGACCCGCTTCAGGAATCTCCACCAACTCACTGCCCGTAATGCAGTCATTCATTAGGTAAGATTCAAATACCGGACGCGGCTTATCTTCTCGACCAACTGCGATCAATGTTGGCAGTGCGAATTTTTCTGCATCTTCAATCACATCACGTCGCCCAAACACCATGCGACCGATGCGAGCAACTTCTACAGCTCGCTCACCTGTTAGCGATTCAAGGCTTTGTTTAAATGAAGCGACCAATTCTGGGTGAACTTGATCCGCGTTATTCGCAAAGAACAGTGGTGCAACTGCTTCGATAATAGGCCCAGGAACACCTTGAACTTGGCTGATGGTATCTAGCATCGCAAAGTATTTTTTATGCGTCACTTCTGGTTCCCAACCAATAAAGGTATCCATCAACACCAATGACTTCACTCGTTGCGGGGCTTGAGCGGTCAGTTCCGCGCCCCACATGCCGCCAACAGATAAGCCAACAATGGAAAATTTGTCGATTTCCAAATGATCCATTAGCGCCAGCATGTGTTGGGCATAATCAACTAAAGACGTGGTCGAAGCAGGAGCGGCGTCCGATTCACCATGCGCCCATAAGTCAGGCACAATACAACGATAGGACTGGCTCAAAAC
>NZ_JAWOTS010000212.1:0-1373 GCF_033338975.1 Vibrio sp. Vb0349
AACTCAGTACGAAGGTGTGCTTAAAAATGGTTGGCATTTACTGGCGCGACTTCATCTTATTGAGCGTGAGTTTAATCGTTTGAAAGCAGATGAGGCACTGTGGAATGCGAAACAATCAAGCATTGGCTTCTCGATGTATACCAAAGATGAAGCGAACAGCATCTCAAACAATGACTGGTTGCTCATTGCCCTAAGTTACGTGGCTCAGCGAGATATGACTAACTATCTCGACATGTGGGGATTCTCGTTCTCAGAAAAAGCGAAGCAACAAGTTGTTGCGTTGAATCTGACGCCGATGCCTCTCACTTACTTTGCAAGTAGCAATACTGGCTACTGTCTGAACGAATTCGCTCAAACGCCAGTAAGTATTGATGGTCAAACGGTTTGGCCGCTGAACTAGCTGAGTAGAAAATAACGTGCATGAAAAAGGGAGACTGAGTCTCCCTTTTTACTAGATTTATCTTAGCGTTGAGTCACGGTTATTGCTTTGTAAAGTATTACTTGAATGTCGACCAGATTGGCGCGTGGTCTGAAGGCTTTTCAATACCGCGTAATTCATAATCGATACCCGACTCAATACATTTTTGCGCGAGAGAAGGAGTCGCCAAAATCACATCAATTCGTAGACCTCGGTTGTCATCAAAGCCGCGAGAGCGGTAGTCAAACCACGAGAAGCGATCGTTCACTTCTGGGTAAAGCTTACGGAAAGTATCTTCAAAGCCCCAATCTAACAACGTTTTCAGCCATTCACGTTCTTCTGGTTGGAAAGAGCATTTACCCGTTTTCAACCAACGCTTACGGTTCGGTTCTCCGATACCGATATCTGAATCGATAGGGCTGATGTTGATATCACCCATAACAATCAACTGTTCATCGTTGCTGTGATGATCGTTTAGATACGTCATTAGATCTTTGTAGAACTGGCGCTTGTATGGGAATTTCGTTTCGTGGTTAATGTTGTCCCCTTGAGGGAAGTAGCCATTAAGCACCGTTACTTTTTCACCATTTTCGTTTTCAAATGTCGCCATGATCATGCGCTTTTGGTGTTCTTCGTTATCCGTTGGAAAACCTTTTTGTACGCGGATGGGCTCTTGCTTACAAAGCATCGCTACGCCGTAATGCGCCTTCTGGCCATGAAAATACACTTTGTAACCCATGGCTTCGACATCTTCAATCGGGAACGCTTCATCATGCACTTTAATCTCTTGAAGACCAATAACGTCAGGCTGGTGTTTATCGATGAGCGCTTGGAGTTGGTGCAGTCGCGCACGTAGTCCATTGATGTTAAAGCTGATTACTTTCATTATTTATCCTTTTGAGGGCGTATTTTTCTAGAATGGTATCATTCTGAAAGCGTAGTGAAAATGAATCTC
>NZ_JAWOTS010000213.1:0-1371 GCF_033338975.1 Vibrio sp. Vb0349
GAAATGGCTCGTATTCTAGAGCAAATGGAAGATTCACCAGAAAAGGTGATGTTTGGCAAGTTGCTTAATGAGCTGGGCAATCAAAGCTCCGAGCGCATTCGTAGTGCGGCAAAACAAGTACCTCTACCAATCTTGCGTGACATTGTGTACCAATTTCAACAAGTGATTGAGTCACGCAAGGGCGAGCAAGTTGAGCTATTAGCAAAAGACCTCGCACAACAAGGTATCTCAGCGGATGAACTGCTGGCTTACCTAAACAAGCAATAAAAGAAATCCCCGCAATCGCGGGGATTTTTCTATCTGACGAATTTGTCTTTTAGCAATCGGTCGAGCGAAAACGGACCGGCTCCCCACAGCGTCACAATCAAAATCATTAACCCCCAGAGTTGGTGGTCATGGAAACCTTTCTCCCAAAGTAGTGGGTAGGACAGGACAGCGATAATGTTGAATACAAACAACATGGCAGCCATAGGGCGAGTAAATAATCCAATCGCTAAAAAGACCGGAAGAACTAGCTCTGCGAATGTGCCTGAATAGGCGGCAAATTCCCAAGGTAGCAACGGAACTTGATACTCAAATTCGAACAAGTACAAGGTGCTATCCCATGAGGCAAGTTTGATAAGGCCAGAATTAAAAAACACCCAAGCGACCCATAAACGGCAAAACAGCAGCAACAACGGCATTGCGTTAGTTTGTAAGCTGTTGGTGTATTCGTCGTAGCGGCTAATCAGGCTTTTAACAGAATCTGTCATCGTATCCTCCTTACGCGGTTTGCAGCGTAAAACCTTCAATCAGGTCAAGCGTCATGATGTGATTAAGATGAGCGAGCAACGGCTCAGGGATATCGCTCAAACATTGCTTTTGTTCCAAGCTGGCAAGCAATTGATAGGCTTCGGCAGCTAGCGCGAAACACTGCGCTTCACCATTGGGCTCGATGCGGATCACCCCTTGTTGTAATTGGTTGATGTTGAGCTGATCGAATTGCTGAGTACGAACAGCTGCGAATAAATCAAACACCGCGTAATGAGCATCAAAGCACTTACACCCAGGGCGAAGGTGGAAAACTAAATGAGAATGTTGCGACTCTGGTACGTGTGGTAATTCAGTCAGCGGTTGCACGGCTGTGTCTGCTTGATGCTCATAACGAGCTTGGCGAGCAAGGTCGATGTTCCATTCAAAGAGTGCGACTTCTGGGCTGTATGGCGCTTGAGCCATGACCTGACCAAACAACATCACAGTGTGATGGAAGTCTTTTCCGTAGTGAATAACACTGCCTTCTTGGAGTGGGTGCGTTAAAACATGTTGGCGTGCTATTTGGGCAAAGCACGTTTCCCCTAGTAACGCTTCAACCATCGGATAAGTAGCAGAGAG
>NZ_JAWOTS010000214.1:0-1371 GCF_033338975.1 Vibrio sp. Vb0349
TTAATATAAGCGAAGCCTAATTGTTAAATTAGGCTTCGCTTTGGATGACATCAAAATCGGTCGGCGTTCATCACTTTGGTCCACGCGGCGACAAAGTCTTCAACGAATTTTCCTGCGTTGTCATCTTGTGCATACAGTTCGGCATAGGCTCTGAGTATTGAGTTTGAGCCGAAGACAAGATCGACGCGGGTCGCTGTCCATTTTACATCTTTGGAGCGACGGCTACGGATTTCGTAAAGGTTTTCGCCAACGGGTTCCCACGTGTACTTCATGTCGGTTAGGTTAATGAAAAAATCGTTGGTAAGTTGGCCGACTCGGTCTGTGAACACACCGTGTTTGCTACCGCCATGATTTGTGCCAAGAACGCGCATCCCTCCGACGAGCACCGTCATTTCAGCGGCAGTTAACCCCATCAACTGGGTGCGATCCAACAGCATTTCTTCCGGTGTTACAACGTAGTTTTGTTTGAGCCAGTTTCGATATCCATCGTGCAACGGTTCTAACACCTCGAAAGACTCAACATCCGTCATATCCTGTGTTGCGTCGCCACGTCCTGGAAGGAACGGCACAGTGACGTTAACACCCGCCGCGCTGGCGGCTTGCTCAATACCGACGTTACCTGCTAATACGATCACATCAGCGACGCTGGCTCCCGTATCTTTCGCGATGCTTTCCAACACCGGTAATACTCGGGCTAGCCGCTCTGGCTCGTTACCTTGCCAGTCTTTTTGTGGTGCTAAGCGAATGCGAGCGCCGTTTGCGCCACCACGTTTGTCAGACTGACGGAACGTGCGTGCACTGTCCCAAGCGGTTGTGACCATGTCACTAACCGATAACCCACTGGCTGCGATTTTGGCTTTTACCGCGTCTACATCGTAGTTTGCATTGCCGTGAGGAACCGGATCTTGCCAGATGAGGTCTTCTTGCGGAACATCAGGGCCGATGTAGCGAGCCTTAGGCCCCATGTCTCTATGCGTTAATTTAAACCAAGCCCGAGCAAAGGTGTCGGCGAAATAGGCCGGGTCGCTATGGAAGCGTTCTGAGATTTTGCGATACTCCGGATCCATCTTCATCGCCATATCGGCGTCTGTCATGATTGGGTTATGCCGAACGTTAGGGTTTTCAGGATCGACCGGTTTGTCTTCCTCTTTAATGTCGATAGGTTCCCATTGCCATGCGCCGGCTGGGCTTTTT
This sequence comes from Vibrio sp. Vb0349, assembly GCF_033338975.1. NCBI lineage: Bacteria > Pseudomonadati > Pseudomonadota > Gammaproteobacteria > Vibrionales > Vibrionaceae > Vibrio > Vibrio sp. Vb0349. Next base: position 1,195 of record NZ_JAWOTS010000214.1, read on the forward strand.
TTCAGTTCCCAATCGTAATTTAACAGCAGATGAAAATAGCCGTTATCCCATTGCGTTGGCTGGCTTGTCCATGCGCCTTCAATCCCACTGGTGACCGCGTTGTTGCCTACGCCGCGGGTTGTCTTGTTTAACCAACCTAATCCTTGGTCGTGAATGTCGGCACCTTCTGGCTCTGGG
>NZ_JAWOTS010000215.1:0-1371 GCF_033338975.1 Vibrio sp. Vb0349
TGAAATCCATTACATAATCTTTTATTATCCAAAAAGATTTGAATTTAGAAGTAACACATTTAAAATGGGAAAATGAATTATATAAATTTTGCTTTGTGGCTAACTTGCCTGATCAACGTCTTGCTCATATTTTATGATGACATTCGTTATAGAATTGTTAAACATCGATTTCTTCTTATTATCTTTATTACTTCTCTACTTAGTTTGTTCTTTACTCCAGAACCACTAACCCAGCTTGCAGTGAGTTCCTCTGTTTTTATTTGTTTTTTTATACTTTGGTTGATAAACATTGTAGGCGGAGGGGATGTAAAACTCATTGGCGCACTTTTCTTAGGAGTGAACGATGAATATATGTTAGCGGCAATAGTAACGATAGGATTACTGGGTGGGATTCAAATATTGGTTATGTGGTTAATGTCTGTTTATCGAAAAAAAACACCTTTTGAGAATGGTATCCCTTACACAATACCAATTGGTATAAGTGGGCTCTTTTTCTTCTACATGTCATTAATTTAATCATTATTAAAACAAACGCCATGTCTATTTATTCAATAGGCATGGCGTTTTTCTACATCACTTCACAACTGGTTAGTAAGCGACCCGTAGGTGGCCTACCAACCACGCCTTTAGAAGTAAGTCGGAATGTTTCGGTAATCAAACTTCTCAAACGTTCTTGGTCAATTTTCTTCGCAGCAGAATCATTACACCATACGTACATCTCGATATACTTGGATAGCGGATATTGGCTACACTTGTAATCACCTAATGTCCAACTTGGACAGATAACAAAAGTATTTGCCGCTTGCAGTTCATTGATCATCAATCGAGAGGAAGAAGTGGTAAGCCAATGTTTTACCTTAGAAATATCCACCCCAGAAGAATCAAGCAATACCTCAGCATCTCGCCTAGTCAAAGTATTACAAAAGACGATTCGCTCAGGGTAGCACTCCTCAGGTTTGACGGCACAGTCGCAAGCTAAAATGTATTGCTCTCTATTTAGGGGGAAAACGCGACCTTCCACGGAAGTGGTGTCACCAATAGCGAAGACTAAATCGTGGTTATCTTTATCAACACAATTCATGTCGCTATAACTTGTAATAGCCAACTCGACGTCGTTATACACTCTAAAAGAGCTAATTACCTTCGCGACCAATTCAGGGGCAAATGAATCAGATATCGCAATAGAGTACCGATCAAACATATCTACTTGAGCCAATTCGTCAAATAATTGGTCATATAAAGACATTGTTCTGTCTGTATAACTAAGCAATATTTGGCCATGTTTAGTCAGATTGAATCCATCTTTTCGATCGAAGACTTCAGCCCCTATAGTACATTCAAGTTTTTTAATATGTTGTGAAACGGCTGGTT
>NZ_JAWOTS010000216.1:0-1367 GCF_033338975.1 Vibrio sp. Vb0349
TAAAGCTCATTACAAAACCACCGCCGGGCATCGGGTTGCCCTGCACTTCAATCACTCGTCCATCAGGACGCACACGGGAAGAGGTATGTCGCGTACCTTGTTCAAGGTGATACACGCGGCGGCGTACGTGGTCTTCTGGATCGCCGGGGCCACACAAACCTTGCTCAGCATTGTGGCGAATCACATCAGCAATCGGTCGGCCGACTTGAATCAATCCGGGTGGGAATACAAACAGCTCTAGGTAACGCTGGTTCCACGCCACCAGCCGCAGTTGTTTGTCGACCACCGCAATCCCTTGGCCGATATGTTCAATCGCCCCTTGGAGTAATCCGCGGCTAAAGTCGTACAACTCGGATGCTTCATCAACGATGGTTGCGACTTCTTCAAGCTGCATATTTCTGCCTTGCAACGCAGAAGTAAGTACTAACTTGGCGGAAGAGGCACCAAACACTCCAGCCAATACGCGTTCAGTGTGACGAATCAACGAAGACGGCGCTTGTTGGTTCGGTAACAACTCCTCTCGCTGCTGGCTCCAATAGGCTTGGAAAGCCACTTTCACCCGAGTGCGGCCAACAAAGCGTGAGGCAAGCATTTCCAGCTCAGCCACGGTAACTCGACTTTGGTACAAGCTGATGTTTTCGCTTTCAGGCAGCGGTGTTCCGACAAAAGACGCCGACTGTAAGCGCTCACTTAGGCTTGGACGCGTCGCCAGAGACACCGCGACAAAACACACCGCGTTCGCCACCACACTCATGATCATGCCCCAATCCGAAATCGCAATGTCGAAGCTCGACAGCACCTCTGGCGGCGTGATTAACCAAATCAAAAAGTTGTTGCTGGCATTACCAGCTAACATGTCGGTTTGGCTCATTAAGGTAATCAACCAAATCGTAAAACCGACCGCGAGGCCAACATAAACGCCTTTCTTGTTACCCTGACGCCAATACATACCGCCAATCAATGCAGGAGCAAACTGGGTAATGGCTGCAAACGAGAGAAAACCTATCGCAGAGAGTGAGTGGATACTATCTAAAGCCTGATAAAATCCCCATGCACCAATCAACAAAATCAGAATTAGAGCGCGGCGAATACGCAGCAAAAGCTCAGAAAAGTGGTGATGGTTGCGCTGCGCCAAGCGCATTCGGCGTAATATCAGCGGCATCACTAAGTCGTTCGATACCATGATCGCCAAAGCAATGGTTGAAACAATCACCATACCGCTCGCCGCCGAAGTACCGCCCAAAAACGCCAGTAACGCAATCTCGCTTGCCCCCACCGCCATCGGCACACTGATCACGTAAGTATCGGCAGATGTTCCGCTCAATAGCCCTTGCCCGACCCACGCGATTGGCAACACAAATACGCCC
>NZ_JAWOTS010000217.1:0-1366 GCF_033338975.1 Vibrio sp. Vb0349
CATCAGCATCCCTCGATTGGTAGGCATCGTCATACCTGACATTTGTTTCGTGCCTTTAATTTTGCAATAGCTGATGATCTTCTCCATCAAGATTTTTCCTAATCCTTTTCCTTTCAAATCTGAGCGAACCAAAATCGCAAATTCAGCATCACTGTTGTCTGGCGTGATCAGCGCACGCGCGACACCAATGATCGACGGTCCACTTTTATCGAATGCTACTGCGACAAAGGCCATTTCTCGGTCGTAGTCAATTTGAGTAAAATTAGCTAAAGCTTCGTGATTGAACTCACCAACCTCTGAGAAGAACCGTTTATAGAGATCTTCTTTAGATACACTATTGATGAACTGAGCGTGGAGTGGCTCATCTTCAGGAAGAATTGGACGAAGAAGGATTGGTTGACCATCACGCAGTGTCACAGTTTCAACAAATTCAGCAGGGAAAGGGCGAATAGCCAGTCGTTTTTGAGCGTCACCTTCATATTTGCAAAGCGTCACATCAGCATCAAGTATGGTTAAGTCATCTCCAGACACCAATACTGGATGGATATCCAGTTTTTGTATTTCAGGTAACTCAACCGCCATTTGCGAAATACGAACTAAGAATTTTGACAGCTCAGTGATATCGAGCGCATCTTTGTGTTTCTGAAGACGGATCTTCCCGGACTTTAATGCAACCACGACTAAATAGCGTGCAAGCGTCATATTCAAAGGAGGCAGGGCGGCCACCGCATCTTGAGCGATGTTCCATTCAGATCCACCTTGACCAAGTAAAATGACAGGCCCAAATACCTTGTCAACCGCGATACTGATTCGCAACTCTTCCGCGCTGCCAAGCTTCGCCATGCCTTGAACTAGCAGGCCGTGTACGTTTGCAGATGGGTAACTGAATTTGACGGTATCTAAAATCGATTGTGCAGCGTTAGAAACTTCTCGACTATTTCTCAAATTAAGCGCCACGCCGTGTACGTCTGATTTGTGAGGAATATCAGGAGAGCGAAGCTTCACGGCGACCGGGTATCCAATATTTTCTGCCATGTGAACAGCTTCGATTTCATCCGATGCTATCCAAGTAGGCAAAACATTAAAGCCAAAGAGCTTAAATAGTGGGCTAGTTTGGTGTGTATCCAGTGTGACTGTGTTTTTATCCAGTAGTCGTTCATCTACCCATTCTTTTGCAGAATTTACGCTACCTGAGTGCAGCGGCTCTGCTGTTGTTGGCGTTTCCATCAACTGTTTCTGATTTCGCCTGTATTCAACGAGGTGCATGTAAGCAACGACCGCGCTTTCCGGCGTACGATAGGTAGGTATCCCCGCTTGAGTGAATGCCAATCGAGCATCTCGAGATGTTTGTTCCCCAGACCAGTTA
>NZ_JAWOTS010000218.1:0-1363 GCF_033338975.1 Vibrio sp. Vb0349
GACCACAACACGGACGCCTTTGGAGTTGTAACCGAAGATGTAGCCCGTTTCACCAAATTCCAGCTCTCGTAAAACGGGAAGAGCTTCTTCTAATGTCGCATTTTTCTTGAGTAGCGGTTCAATCGCCGAGCGAGCCATCTGAACATAGTTTTTCAGCTCGGCTTTTTTCATCGCCATCATGGTGGTGTGGGTCTGATCAATTTGCTGTTGGTTATAAGCGTTAGTTTGCAGGTAGGTGAACCACATCATACCTAGTGCAATGGTGAGTACTGGAATGATGGAAAGAATATACAGTCGCTTTCTTATGGTTAGATTCATAGAGACTTCCTTACTTCTCGGCGCAGCGTTACGAAAAGGCAAAATTCAATCGATTTGCCGGATAAATATATGGCTATTTATTTTTGTAGTGATTGCAGATTAACCGACTTAGTAGGAGAGAAGTACTGGAAATGTACGATTTATCGCGAGCGTATTAACATTTTCAAGCGTGATCACAATTACCGAGAGCAGCGGCCAGAATTACAACGAGAAGTGCCCGTTAACCAATATGAGATGCGATACCTATTTTGGGCGAAGCGCAGATAAAGCCAGTCCGCAACAGGTCTGATGAGTGGCCAGCGCAGTGGTGCATACAACCACCCTCGCCCAACAAGCTGCCAAGCTCGGTAGGTCACATCCAGCCCGAGGAGTAAATTCCCGTGGTTGTCCAAGGCATGCAGAATGGTGTTGGCACGATCAGGGTCGATTTGCGGATAGGCCGAAAAAGCGTCGCTGTAAATATCAACGGTGTTTATCTCTTGCTTATGATCGTGTTGGCGTAATGCCTTCATCTCTTTGGCGCACAGTGGGCAAGTGCCGTCGTAGAAAATAGTCAGTTTAGTCATATCAATTCGTCATTGCATTGGGGCTGCTTGATGGTTTCTCGCTGTTTTTACGTGTCGATGCTTCTTTAGGGTCATTGTTCTGCAGGTAGTGCTGCCAGTTAGTGCGAATGTTTTCGTAATTGTATTGGCAGAAGTCTTTGCGATCTCGAAGGTAGTCTTTTTCAACTTCGTCGAGTAACGATTTGTACTGTTCAGGATCGCTGCCATACACCAAGCACAAAGTGGAGAAGTAACGCTGCAGGTCAAAACTGTGTTCGTCAATGTACTCGCCGAAATCGTAATAGTCGGGTCTGTCATCGGACTCAAACGCAAACATGTCGGCGGCACTGATGGCCATATCGGCGCCATCGTCTAAATAGTCGATCAGTAAAATAGTGGCGAAATTGTCAACGGCATCTTCTTCTTTCCCCAACACAGGGATGCTTTGATCCTCGATGTACGCATGCCCTGCTTCATGCAGCAAAGTGTGTAATAAGGTA
>NZ_JAWOTS010000219.1:0-1359 GCF_033338975.1 Vibrio sp. Vb0349
ACATGGACCCATCTATGCTTTACGCTTCACCTGAGCGTATCCGTGAAGAAGTAGCGGGTATCCTAGAAGGTTTTGGTGATGCTGGTACAGGTCACGTATTCAACCTAGGTCATGGCATCCACCTAGATGTGCCGCCAGAAAACGCGGGTGTGTTTGTTGAAGCGGTACATGAGCTATCTAAGCCTTACCACAAATAATCTCGATTTATTGAAATCCAATACCGGCCATCAGTGCCGGTATTTTTTTACCTGAAATTTGAATTGTACAGCTTAGTAAGTATTTGGCCTGTTATGATCTAATTACTGACTAAGCTGTACAACAAATATTTAAGTCATTTATAAACAATGACTTAAACTTATGTTGTTTGTGTTTCAATTTTCTTGTTCAGATTAACTAGCAATTAGATCATCGGTAACTCAAAGCATCGAGTGAACGCGCTGTTGGATATAGGGAACGACTTCCGACTCAAACCATGGATTCTTCTTTAACCACAGCGTATTGCGTGGGGAAGGGTGTGGTAGAGGAATAAACTCAGGTTCCCAATCTTGCCATTGCTGAACGGTTTGCGTGAGAGTTTTGGGCTTGTTGGTGAGGTAGTACTGCTGAGAGTACTGACCAATAAGCAGAGTCAACTCTATATTGGGGAGCTGTTCGAGAATCTTTTTGTGCCACGTAGGAGCACACTCTTTTCTCGGTGGTAGATCTCCCGAGTTACCTTTACCTGGATAACAGAATCCCATCGGTACAATGGCAATTTTATTCGGGTCATAGAACACGTCTTTGTCGATATCAAGCCATTGGCGCAGTCGGTCACCACTTGGATCATTCCAAGGTATCGAAGTGCTGTGGACTTTTGTTCCTGGCGCTTGGCCAATAATCAGAATGCGTGCGTTTTTACCGGCTTGAACCACAGGGTTGGCTCCGAGAGGTAAACTCTCAGCGCAGATCTGGCACGCGCGCACTTGTTGGAGTAGATTCTCTAGAGACATCTATCTTTAATACCCTTTCTCGAAATCCACTTGATTGTTTAATGAGAAACCATCGCGCCAAAGTCGGTAATTGTCGGCAAAAATGTCGACCACCTGTTCAGGAAAGCTCAATGCGGCGATGTGTGGCGTGATGGTCACTTGCGGTAACTTCCAAAACGGATGCGCTGGTGGCAATGGTTCTTGCTCAAACACGTCCAAGAAAGCGTGTTCTACCCAGCGATTCTTGATGGCGAGCAACAAACTGGCTTCATCCAACACATCTCCTCTACCTACATTGAATAATAAAGCTTGGTTGAGATGTTGAAGTGTTTCACGGTTGAGCAAGGCACGAGTATTAGGTGTGCTCGGCAACGTATTAACGACAATATCT
>NZ_JAWOTS010000220.1:0-1355 GCF_033338975.1 Vibrio sp. Vb0349
CTACCCAAGAAAACGAAATCAATTCGGTACTGACGCGAGAAAATAAAACCATTTTTGAGCCGGTTTTACCGGACGAGCATGTCTCATTGCCTTCAGACTTTCGCTTCCATCCTGAATATCAACATGAATGGTGGAACTACTTTGCGAAGCTGCAAGATAAGCAAGGTCGCACTTACAACGTGCAGTGGAGCTATTTTCGCGTCGCCACCGATGAACGAGAAACCAGCGGTTGGCAAAACCCGCAACTGTACATTTCACATGTTGTCGTGAGCCATGGTTCGCATGTGTGGAAAGAACAGCGTGTTGCGCGTGGTGGTATTGGTCAAGCTGGCATGACAAACCGACCATTCCGTTTATGGATAGATAACTGGACTTGGCGCTCATTAGGCTCTACACCATTTCCAGGCAACCTCAATGTTACAACGGACACATTCGGACTCGAACTGAATACCATGACAAGCGGGCCGTTTGTGGTAAATGGAGACAAAGGCTTTCAAGTTAAACATGCACTGCAATCTGTGGCGTCGTTTAGCTTTAGCGCACCGTTTCTTAATGTAAAAGGCACATTGAACTTAAATGGCCGCCTCATCCCCGTAACAGGCTCAGCCTGGACGCAAAAAGAATGGGGCAGTGGCTTAATCGGCCAAGGCCAACAAGGTTGGGATTGGTTTGTCTTTAACTTGGATGATGGACGTGCGTTAACGGTTAGCCGTTACCGTCACCACGGTCAGACGCCTCATATTTTCGGTACGCTATCGACCCGTTCGGGAAAAGTGGTCAATCTATCAGAGAAAGAGGTCTCGATTACGCCAATGCAGGTAACAAGCCTGTCGAATGGCAGACGTTTACCGTTGCAATGGATCATCAATGCACCTGAACACAAAATTAATTTGACGACTCGTATCATAAAATCCGATATGTGGTTGCCATTTGTTATTCCTTACTGGGAAGGCCCAATCTTGGCTTCTGGCTCCAACGAGGCGTGGGGCTTTATGCAGCTCACCGGCTACTAAAATCTATCGAAAGCCACTTAGCAAAGTGGCTTTTTTGTGTCTGAAGCACGTTAGTTCTGTCTAAAAAATCACAGACTTACCGTGAAGTGAGACATCATCTTATGCTACTTTAATAACGATCTTGGTTAATAACTGGATAGATAAGAGGAGGCGAGAAGGCTTACTTCGTCTCAATAGTTTGTTGAAAAATACGATGAGTAATGAAGATAACCTCGGAAAAATCGAAGTTTATACTCTGAACAAGCGATTATTCTAAAATTTTCTGCAGCTATACACTCTTATCACTCTTTGTTAATCGTTTATTAAGATAATAAATATAAGGACGAAACCATGAACGATGTC
>NZ_JAWOTS010000221.1:0-1355 GCF_033338975.1 Vibrio sp. Vb0349
TGTTTATTGCTGAAAAACACAGTCTAGGCCGTGCTATTGCGGCTGCTTTACCTAATCCCCAAAAGAAAGACCAAGGCTTTATCCGTTGTGGAAATGGTGATGTGGTGACGTGGTGTATTGGTCATTTGCTAGAGCAAGTTGAGCCAGACGCTTACGATGAACGCTACAAAAAATGGAACATGGCCGATCTGCCGATTGTTCCTCAGCAATGGCAACTTAGACCGAGAAAAAGTGCCAGTAAGCAGTTAACCGTGATTCGTAAATTGCTCAAAGAAGCAACTGAAGTGATTCATGCGGGAGACCCAGACCGTGAAGGGCAGTTATTAGTTGATGAGGTTCTCGACTACTGCAAGCTTTCCAAGACTAAGAAAGAAGCGACACAGCGTTTGCTGATTTCTGACTTGAACTTACCTGCAGTGAAGCGCGCACTAAGCTCAATGCGCAGTAATCGTGATTTTATTCCTCTGTCTGTTTCCGCTCTCGCGCGCTCACGGGCGGATTGGTTGTATGGAATGAATATGTCTCGCGCTTATACCTTGCTGGGACAAAAGGCTGGCTACCTAGGTGTGCTCTCGGTTGGGCGTGTGCAAACTCCGGTTCTAGGGCTTGTCGTCCGTCGAGATGAAGAAATTGAAAACTTTGTTCCGAAAGATTACTTCACGCTGCACGCATTGATCCCGTATCAAGACCAAAATGGGGCGTTTGATATTCGCGCACGCTGGAAACCCAGTGAGGCTTGCAAACCATGGCAGGATGAAGAAGGGCGAGTATTAAATCGCAAGTTAGTCGAAAACGTCGCTAATCGGATCGCGAACCAGCCAGCGATAGTGAAGGAATCAGAGCAGAAGCAAACCAAGCAATCTGCACCATTGCCATATTCATTATCTGCTTTGCAGATTGATGCAGCAAAGCGTTATGGCATGAGTGCGCAGCAAGTGCTAGATACTTGTCAGGCACTATACGAAAAGCACAAACTGATCACTTATCCGCGTTCTGATTGTCGCTACTTGCCGTTGGAGCATTATTCTCAAGCTGGAACGGTTACATCCGCTATTGCAAACAACGCCAAAGAACTGCAAAGCGCAGTGAATGGTGCCGACTTATCGATTAAGTCGAAAGCGTGGAATGACAAAAAAGTCGATGCTCACCACGCCATCATTCCAACGCCTAAGCAAGCCAACGTTAATGCACTGTCTGGCAACGAAATGAAAGTGTATCAGCTCATTGCGCGCCAATATTTAATGCAGTTTTATCCTGCGGCTGTCTATGCCGAAGCGAAATTGGTATTCGACATCGCTGGTGGCATTTTCATCGCTAAAGGCCGTCAACTTGTTTCGCCGGGGTGGAAAGCACTG
>NZ_JAWOTS010000222.1:0-1355 GCF_033338975.1 Vibrio sp. Vb0349
GTTCTCGGTCTAGCGTAATTGGTCATATTAATATCAACGACGGATCACATTTGTGGTTCATTATCCGTATCATTCTTGAACTTAATCACACTTTTCGGTAGCATTCGCCAACTCAAGTTTTCGACACCATTCTACTGCTGCTCTTTTATTACTACGGTTTACACTAAGTACCTTGAATGTATTTTCATCACTTAGTGGTTAATGCAAATACGAATATGTGTCGGGATAAACTCATCTCAACGAGAACTTAAAGACAAACATGTTCGAATTCCCGCAATTTTCTAAGCACTCTGTTAAAAATGACGTGCTATCAGGTTTGACGGTTGCCCTGGCACTTGTCCCTGAAGCCGTAGCATTTGCATTCGTTGCTGGTGTAGACCCAATGGTTGGTCTGTACGCAGCATTCATCGTTGGCCTTATCACCTCAATCTTTGGTGGTCGCCCAGGCATGATCTCTGGTGCTACAGGCGCAATGGCTGTAGTAATGGTCTCTCTTGTTGCAAGCCACGGTGTTCAGTACTTATTTGCTGCCATTATGTTGGCCGGTATTCTGCAAATTGCTGCCGGTTTATTTAAATTGGGCAAATTCATTCGAATCGTTCCACACCCTGTAATGATTGGTTTTGTTAACGGCCTAGCGATTGTTATCTTCCTCGCGCAATTAGGACAATTCAAGGCTCCAGACATGAATGGCGTGCTGACTTGGCTTCCACAAGATCAAATGATGTTAATGCTAGGTTTGGTTGCGCTGACCATGGCGATCATCTACTTCTTGCCGAAAATTACAACAGCAGTGCCATCTTCACTTGTTGCTATCGTAACCGTGACTGCACTAGTTGTTGGGTTAGATCTAGAGACACGTACAGTTGTCGACTTCCTACGTTCTATGTCAGGTAATGAAGCCGCTACACTAGCAGGCTCTTTGCCAACCTTCTCTATTCCATCAGTACCATTTACGCTAGAGACTCTGCAAATCATCTTGCCTTATGCAGTGATCCTTGCGGCCATCGGCCTAATTGAATCTTTGCTAACGCTGACCGTTTTAGACGAAATGACGAATACTCGTGGCCAATCTAACCGCGAATGTATCGGTCAGGGCATGGCAAACATGACATGTTCTGTATTCGGCGCGATGGGTGGTTGTGCAATGATTGGACAGTCAATGATCAACGTAAACTCCGGTGGCCGTGGCCGTCTGTCTGGCATCGTAGCGGCTGTAGCTCTGCTGATGTTCATTTTGTTTGCGTCATCATTGATTGAAATGATTCCACTACCAGCCCTAGTTGGTGTGATTTTCATGGTTGTGATTGGCACATTCGAATGGGCAACATTTAAGGTGGCTCGCCGTGTACCAA
>NZ_JAWOTS010000223.1:0-1350 GCF_033338975.1 Vibrio sp. Vb0349
CATCGGCGTACTGCGCCGTCTCGGTGAGGAAGATGTCTTGCACGACCAAGAAGTCGAGTGCTTCTAACCCTTCAATCACGTGTGCTTGGTTTGGATCGCTCAGTACTGGGTTTTCGCCCATGATGTACATCCCGCGAACTTCTCGTTTGCACGCCGCATCGATGATTTCCGTTAGGGTAAGCCCTTGCTCAGAAGGTAAGTTCGGCGCATCCCACTCAATCGCGAATTTCTGACGAACAATCGGGTTATACACTTTTTGGTATCCCGGATAACAGTTCGGCAATGCGCCCATATCACACGCACCTTGCACGTTTGATTGACCGCGCAGTGGGTTAATACCACCACCCTCAATACCGATATTGCCACACAACAATTGCAGGTTTGCAATCGAACGAACGTTGTCGTGCCCTGTTGTATGCTGGGTAATACCCATTGAGTAATACACCGCCGTGCGTTTTGCCGTACCAATCATTCGCGCCATCGCGAAAATATCGTCCGCTTTTACGCCCGTCACTAACTCAACTTTGTCGAGATTGTACGCTGGCGACATTACCTCTTGAAGCAAGGTATCAAAGCCGTCGACGCGCTCTTCGATGTATTCTTGATCGTACCAACCATTTTTGATGATTTGCTGCATCACGCCGTTGAGCAACATAACATCCGTGCCCGGACGATGCGCTAAGTACAGCTCTGCATGTTCAGCCATGTCCACTCGTTTCGGGTCTGCCACAATCAAGCGCGCCCCGTGATGACGAATCGCCTGTTTGATGTGCGAAGCGATGATCGGGTGCGCAGATGTGGTGTCAGAACCGATAATAAAGATCACATCGGAATGCTTAATGCTCGGAATGTCGTTGGTCATCGCACCACTCCCCAACGATGCTTCAAGCCCTGTCACACTTGATGCGTGACACAAACGTGCGCAGTGATCAACGTTGTTCGTACCCAGTTCACGACGGATGAATTTTTGAAACGCGTAGTTATCTTCGTTAGTGGTTTTCGCTGAAGAGAATCCGGCCAGTGCGTTGTTACCAAAATCTTGCTTGATGGTCGAAAGCTTCGAAGCCACTAGCTGAATCGCTTCGTCCCAACTTGCTGGCTGCAACCAACCATCTTTACGAATCAGCGGTGTCGTTAAACGCTCTTCGCTGCTAATGAAGTCAAAACCAAAACGGCCTTTCACGCACAGCATACCTTGGTTAACCGGCGAATCCGCCCCTTTTACATAGCGGATTTTGTTTTGTCGCTCATCGACAAACATGGTCAACTTACAACCCACACCACAATAGGTACAAATGGTATCGACGGCTTTTAGCTGTTCGGTTCTGCCTTGAGAGCGGTCACGGCTGT
>NZ_JAWOTS010000224.1:0-1348 GCF_033338975.1 Vibrio sp. Vb0349
CAATGGCCGGGTAACATGCGTCAGCTAGATAATATGGTGTTGCGAGCGCTAACAGAAATGGATGGTCACCTACTGAAAGCCGAACATTTTAATTTGCCACAGCCGCAGTCAGTTGGCGGGGGCAGTGCAACGCTTAATATTGATGGTTCTTTGGACGAGATCATGCGTGATTATGAATCCCAGGTGTTGGAGCGTTTGTACCAGTCGTTCCCGTCAAGCCGTAAGTTAGCGAAGCGTTTGAACGTATCGCATACGTCTATTGCGAATAAGTTACGTGACTATGGGATTCGTAAGAATTAACGCGAGTAATCAAGAAAAGGGAAGTTGTCGTTTGTAATGGAAGATCATAGTTCATCAATCGCCGTTCACAAGTTGGACGGCGACTTGCTTCTACGAACCGCTGAAATCGGTGATGCCGATATGATCGCGGCGTATTTTCAATCTAATCGCGATTATTTGAAGCCATTTGAACCAAAGCGAGAAGAGGCGTTTTTCTCTGTTAATGGTTGGCTCCAAAAACTGATTAAGTTGAACGAGCTCCATCGCATGGGGCTTGGCTACTATTGCTTGCTAATTCATGTTGATACAGGGCGCATGCTGGGAACGATTTCATTCAGCAGTATGAGTCGCTTTCCATTTTATAGCTGTAACGTTGGCTATTCCTTGGCGGAAGAGGCACAAGGTCACGGCTATATGCGTCGTGGGTTAAAAATGGCATGCGACTACATGTTTAACGTGCAAAAAATGCATCGTATCCAAGCCGGCTATATGCCTCATAACAAACGCAGTGAAGCTGTGCTAGAGTTTGTCGGGTTTAGCAAAGAAGGTTACGCAAAAGATTACCTTTTGATCAATGGTGAATGGCAAGACCATGTGCTGACATCATTAACTAACCCTCATTGGCAGCAAGAAGGGCGCTAATATGGATCGATTAGAAAAGCAGTTAGCATTACTCATTGAACTTGATAAGCTCAAAAGCGTATTGCGTCGTACTCGGGTGAAAAGTGCCGAAGGTCGTCTTGAAAACAGTGGTGAGCACAGTTGGCATGTCGCATTGATGGCAGTCTTAATGGAAGAGCACGCAAATGCACCAGTCGATATCTGTCGAGTGATGAAAATGCTATTGATACATGACGTTGTTGAGATCGACGCAGGCGACACGTTTGTTTATGATACTGCAGCTTCAAAAGAGCAAGCAGAAAAAGAAATAAAAGCCGCTGAACGCTTATTTGGTATGTTACCAACAGATCAAGGGCAAGAATTATTAGCGCTTTGGCAAGAATTTGAAGCCGCGCAGAGTGATGATGCAAAATATGCAAAAGCGCTTGATCGTTTAATTCCCATGCTC
>NZ_JAWOTS010000225.1:0-1346 GCF_033338975.1 Vibrio sp. Vb0349
AGCATCTCTTGTGCGGCATGCAAATCGTCACGAGCTAAGGCTTCGCGAATCGCGGTACTACTCACTCGTAACTGTTGTAAACAAAAGCTTTGGGTACTGACGACTTCAAAGCCGTATTTTTCCCCTGCTTCCTGCAACATAGCAAAGTTACCTAAACGGCCTTTGCCAAAGCAGAAATCATCACCAACGACAAGAAACTTAACACCCAAACGCTCGACCAACAAGTCGCGGATAAACTCTTCCGCTGTCAGGCTGGCAAAATGGCGATTAAAGTTGACGCAAAGCAAACGGTCGATGTCGAGCTTGCTTAATTGAACGAACTTGTCGCGCAGTCGCGTCAACCTTGCGGGCGCTTTGTCTTTGGCAAACAGCTCCATTGGCTGAGGTTCAAAGGTCATCACAACCGACGGTAACGAAAGTTTCTCCGCTTGCTCAGACACTTGCTGCAATACTTGTTGATGGCCTTTGTGTACGCCATCGAAATTGCCGATCGTCAACACACAACCATAATGGTGTGGTGCGATATTATGAATGCCTCTAATCAGTTCCATTGGATACTGCGTTCTGCCTCTGTTTTTACTTTGCACTGTGTGAAACTGACGGATTATATACTAATCAACCTCAATCTGTCCCAGCTTTTAGGTCTTTTAAACGTACGCCTGTCAAAAATAGAACCGCTAGGTAAACTGCGGCGCCTAGACCAATTAACATTCCTAACATGCCGCTACGGTGAGCAAAGCTCCACTCTAGCCAAACCGACATGTCTTCCAATTGCCATAAGATCGCAGCAACCATCGCAGCACCAGCAATAACCAAACGTATAATAAAGAAGACGGTACGCTTAGTGATTTGATAGACACCTGCAATGTGCAGACCTCGGTACAACAGCGCCATGTTGACGAACGCTGACAATGCCGTAGCAATAGCCAAGCCGACGTAACCGTAGAAATAGGCGAAAATTGCGTTGAACACCATGTTAGTCACCATCGCGATGATGCCGTATTTCACTGGCGTTTTTGTGTCTTGACGTGAGTAATAGCCTGGCGCCAACACTTTAATTAACATGAAATTCAATAGTCCAGATGCGTAAGCGAGCAACGACAGAGACGCTTGGTGCACATCTTGTGGAGAGAACTCACCGCGCATAAATAGCACCATCAACATCGGCTTCGCCAACGCCATCAAACCCAACATCGCCGGAATCCCGAGCAGTGTTACCATGCGAACGCCCCAATCCATGGTATGTGCAAAACCTTCGCTCTGCGAGTCCACATGTTTACGAGACAGCGCAGGCAAAATCACCGTCGCAATCGCAATACCAAACAGCCCCAGCGGGAACTCCAACA
>NZ_JAWOTS010000226.1:0-1343 GCF_033338975.1 Vibrio sp. Vb0349
GGGCTAACTACTTAACTTTCAACACGTAACCACATTTAGTACAGACATAAACTTCTTTGATGCCTAGCAGCTTTTGAAAAAAGTTGCGTGGTACGCGTTGCAAGTAAGCACCATGTGTACACATTTCAATATCCGTATTCATGTTGTTTTACACCTGTGCTAAGACGTAGGCGAATAGCAGTATAAGAAAAGAATGTGTCGAGTTGTCGACAGTCACAAGAAGCGTACTGATGGAATACGTATGATGCGAAGTGGGTAGGGTTACAAGTTAATAGTTATGTCTATCAACACTACAGTATTGCTGGTTGAGTCGTTTCAGGTTTGGCCTGTTCACCCAACCGTTTAGGCAATAAAAAGCGACCTAGTGTGGCCGCTTGTTGCGTTTGTTGTCTTGCTTAAATCTTGAATAAGTTTTTTGCATTTTCCGTGGTGATAGCATCTATGATGGCGACCTCTTCACCACGCAAGTCTGCCACTCGCTGCGCGACGAGCGACGTGTAAGCAGGTTCATTGCGTTTACCGCGATGCGGCACTGGCGCCAAATATGGGCAGTCTGTTTCTAAGATGATCCATTGCATGTCTAAGTGTGGGATGACTTGGTCCATGCCGCCGTTTTTAAACGTCGATACACCGCCTAAACCAAGGTGGAAGCCCAACTCGTTAATTGCTCGTGCCTCTTCTAAGCTGCCACCAAAACAATGGAACACGCCACGCAGGCGACCGTCTTGCTCTTGACGAAGCAGAGTCAGCGTTTCTTCGATGGAATCACGGGTGTGGATCACCACAGGTAAATCCATCTCTTTTGCCCAATTGAGTTGGGTTACGAAAGCCATCTCTTGCTCTGCTCGGTAGGTTTTATCCCAATACAGGTCGATGCCGATTTCGCCCACGGCGATAAAGTTGTGTTTTTCGAACCAGCCTCGGATGATTTCTAGCGTTTGATCAACGTTGCTATCAACGTAACATGGGTGCAAACCCATCATTGAGTGGCACACTTCCGGATACGCTGCTTCGGTCTGCAACATCGGTTCAATCGAGTCCAGATCGATATTCGGCAGCAAAATCTTAGTGATGCCTTGAGTTAAGGCGCGCTCAACCACTTCATCGCGGTCGTTATCAAATTCGCTCGCGTATATGTGCGCGTGGGTATCGATCATGGTCTTTCTCTGTACTTTGTCCGTTTGGTACGAGAAGTATACTTGAGTGTGAGTGCTGGGTCATTTTCAGTTTTTTTCATCGCCTTTTTCCAGATTGTCACTCGCAAGGTGCATCAAGAGTGATATGATTTTGTTCACCAGATGATTTGATCATCATAACCGTCCAGACAAGGAGAAAATGGTGTC
>NZ_JAWOTS010000227.1:0-1341 GCF_033338975.1 Vibrio sp. Vb0349
CGGTATTTCGTGGCTCTAAAGCTCGAAGCGCTACACGCCCTATTTGGGGCAAGATGCCGAAAAGGAAATGTTCAACTAGATGCTAATACACTGAATCATCAGCAAAATGTGAGAGCAGGCTGTTAAGTTTTTTACAAGTAAAAATTTTCTGTCACAGTCGATTTTGTTCACAAAATAAATAATAAAACGGTCGCATAGTGAGATATTCCGCACACCATCAAAATGTAAATTTTTATAGGAGGAGTAAGGGGGGATGATAGGGGAGGAGAATATCTCAGCCCCAAAACTGTGATTAACTTCTATAAAAAATGGGGTGATATTTCGCCTTTAAAAATAAGTTACGCTGATATTGAATAAAATAACGCCAACAGACACTTAGAAGCTTCAGATTTTGCGGTAATGGTCGTTATATAATAAAGGCTGCCGATATTGGTCGGCATGTGATTTTCAAGACTCCCCGGTAGGGAGTTCATTTGGGCCCTGACTAAAAAAGAGGCTATCTATGAGTAGTATGGGCATTGCCAATGCGGCAACTGGCCCTTCACTCGTCCTGATATTTGTTTGGATGATCTCATTGTCGATGCGAAGGCAACGGCTGGAGACCGAGAGGAAAGCGCGTGAAGCTGCGTATCGTAAAGCGATGCAAAAGGCGCGCGAGCAAGAACGCAAAGAGCGTGAGTTTAAAGCAGAAACTGGCCACATCCCGACGATTTTGTTTTTAGCGAAAGAAGCTGAGCGGGACAACGTTCGACAAGCGCTGTATTGGTACGACAAAGCGGCGAAGTTGGATAACGTGACAGGCATGTACGGCATTGTGCGCCTTAGTGAGCGCATGCGAGAAGATGTGATCTTAAAAGAGCAGGCGAACTTTTGGCGAACTGCCATCGCGGGCATGGAAGGTGATATTGAAGCGAAGTTCACGACAGGTAAAGCACTGGTGTTTGGTCGAGGGGTAGAGAAGAACATCCCGAAAGGCCATCAACTCATCGAAACGGCGGCCGAAGAAGGTTGCGTTGCTGCGATGCTTTACATGGGAGAGTGGCAGCTCTCGCCTGAAAATACTTCAGGCCATAAAGCCGATGCGCTTTACTGGTTTATGAAAGCGGCAGAAAAAGACAGTGCAGAAGGCAAAATTCAAGTCGGCTTGTGTTATCTAAACGGCATTGGCGCAGACAAGAGCATGGTGAAAGGTTGCTATTGGCTGGAACGTGCTGCTGAGGGCGGCAGCGCAGAAGCGATGTACCATGCAGGCGAAGCATGGAAAGACAGAGGCAAAACAGGCAATGCGATTGCGTATGTTTGGTTGTTTCTTTCTGCCAATATGGGTTATCAACCAGCTCG
>NZ_JAWOTS010000228.1:0-1341 GCF_033338975.1 Vibrio sp. Vb0349
ATTCTCTTTGATCATGTGCATTGGAATATGACCAGGACCTTCAATGATGACCTGCACATCATATTCCCATGCGATTTTCGTCAACTCGCCGAGCGTACGCAGCTCTGCAAATTGCGCTTCATCGTTCGCGTCTGCAACCGAGCCAGGACGCAAGCCATCACCAAGAGACAGAGCTACATCGTACTTCGCACAAATTTCACAGATCTCGCGGAAATGGGTGTATAAGAAGCTTTCTTGGTGATGCGCTAGACACCACTTAGCGATAATCGAGCCACCACGCGAAACAATCCCCGTCACTCGCTTCGCCGTCATTGGAACATAGCGAAGTAGTAAACCAGCATGGATAGTAAAGTAATCAACACCCTGCTCTGCTTGTTCGATTAACGTGTCGCGCATGACTTCCCAATTCAGGTTCTCAGCAATGCCATTTACTTTCTCCAAAGCCTGATACATAGGAACCGTACCAATTGGCACCGGGCTATTGCGTAAAATCCATTCGCGAGTTTCATGAATGTTACGGCCGGTAGAAAGGTCCATCACGGTATCGCCACCCCAGCGTGTCGCCCAGACAAGTTTTTCCACTTCTTCTTCGATTGAAGACGTGACCGATGAGTTACCAATATTGGCATTCACCTTAACTAAGAAGTTACGGCCAATAATCATTGGTTCAGATTCTGGATGATTGATATTCGAAGGAATGATGGCGCGACCTTCTGCGACTTCTTTACGAACGAATTCTGCAGTAATGTCTTTAGGTAGATTTGCACCGAAGCTTTGGCCGGGATGCTGCTGAACCAGCACGTCATCGCGATATTGAGCGCGACCCATGTTCTCACGCAGTGCAATATATTCCATTTCCGGAGTAACAATGCCTTTGCGAGCATAGTGTAGTTGAGTGACGCATTTTCCGGCTTTAGCTCGTCGAATACGTGGTAAGTTGCCATAACGCAAATCATCTAAGGTTTCATCGTCAAGACGCTCTTTTGCGTAAACAGAGCTCACATCTTCAAGGATTTCAGTATCATTGCGTTCTTCAATCCACCCCTCTCTAAGCTTTGGTAAGCCACTATAAAGGTCGATAGCGTAATCTGGGTCGGTATACACACCAGAGGTGTCATAAACACGTACAGACTCATTCGACTCAAAAATTGGAGCCTCTTTGGTACCACCAATTAGGCTATCAGCCAAAGAAATTTCACGCATTGGCACTCGGATGTCAGGACGAGAACCCTCTACATACACTTTGGTTGAGTTTGGGTACGGCTGTACCGAGAGTGTATCAATGAACTGTTTTGCTTCCAGTCTCGCTTGTTTGCGACTCGACATAGCATTTTTCCTTGC
>NZ_JAWOTS010000229.1:0-1341 GCF_033338975.1 Vibrio sp. Vb0349
TCAGCCCGTCTTCGACTTGAGCATCTTGCAACTTCTCAAGGTTGGTTTGCATCACCTCGGTGTACTGTGTATTGATCATGTGTACTCCTACGACAAATCTAACTTATGGCTGTGAGTCATGATGTTCTTCACCATCGCGTTTTTTTGGATAACAAAACTCAGCTCTTCACGGACTAAATCGACTGTTGATGTCATCTCTGGCAAAGACTTTAGCTCTGCCCAACAATGCCAAAGCGCTTGTTCTTTCTGAGCGCCAAGTGGGAAGCTTTGCGCAAGCATCGCTTTTAATGCTGCTCTGTCTGTTGGCGGCTCAGCCATTAACTGGCCAACAAAATCTCCGAGCAACTCTTGTTTCAGAACGCTCAATAATTCCGGAACGGCATCATCCGTTCCTTTGGCGCTTTTCGCCTGATGAAAGGCGTACCACAGCGCTTCTTTTTGCGTTTGAGGATCAGAAAAAACGTCCTTTAACGAAGAAAGCACGCTTTGTTTAGAGACAGTCTCTGCTTCCTTGATTGACGCATACCAATCTTTAATTGCGTTGAGTTTCTCTTCTACTTTTGTCAGCGTGTCTTTGGGAGCTGAGCGAGAAACTTCGGCCGTAGTTTCTCGCGTCATAAGCTCGCTCATTCGCTTCGCATCGTCGCGTTCATAGTGACGAACATCGGTTGAATGAGCGGGCGTTTGTCCGACAAAGTTAGGGTCGACTCTCATCCAAGATTCCTAATGTCTTGGGTGAAGCTCGCCGCAAAAGCTTGGCTTTCTTCGCTGCCTTGAGCTGCCAGTTCCATCCAACGTTCAGCTTGGCTTAGTAACCCTGCTTTTGCAGCCGCTAGCGCCGCCAAACTGATCAGGTCAGGATACGCGGTGCAAAGTGGCTCAAGTAATCGATGTGCCTCTTCGTACGCGCCTTTGTTCATCAGGCTCATCGCACGAATCATTACTACGACTTCTTCAGAGTTCGAGGTCTCCTCAAGGCAATCAGCAATCGTATTGGCCTCTTGATGGCGATGCATCCCCGTCGCCATCAAAGCAATTTCAGCCAACAGCTGGCGTAATTCTCGTTCCATGCATTACACCTTCTGCAGGATCGACTGCATTACATCTTTGATCGCACGAGTGGTGGTCGCGTTGATGTTGTACACCACCGACCATTTATTGATAGCGTGCTGAAGCTCAGCCAGCTTAGATGGGTCGTCCGCGTTGGTTTCTAGATTTTTAATTGCATCGGTGACGGATTTGTTCGCGTCTTTCGCTTGTTGCTCAAGTTTCTTTTTAACGTCATCGAGGTTTACACTGTTGGTCGCATCGTAAAATGACATAGGATTTCCCTTTATTTTT
>NZ_JAWOTS010000230.1:0-1336 GCF_033338975.1 Vibrio sp. Vb0349
ATGTTGCGCTGTTTGTGGGCGAGGAAGATATTGCTGCTCTGCAGAAAAATAGCGTCCTTGTCCGCCGTACACACCTAATTCAAGAAGCGTGTTTAGCTCTTGTTGATTCTCAATTCCCACTGCTATGATTTTGGTTTTGCTGTTCGCCGCTGCACCTAGCATACTGCGGACAAAAAGCTGGTTCTCATGTCGCTGATCGATTTTTGCTACCAAGCTGCGATGAAGCTTGAGATAACGAATGTCCACTTCTTTTAGGTAGTGAGTGCTGACGATGGTTCGTCCCGCTTGCCCCACCATGAGATGGCATCCCAAACCGGCCAGCATTTTAGCGACTGGTCGCATAAAGTCTAAGTGTCTTACAAATTGTGCTTCCACAAACTCAAAATTGAGACACTTTCTCTGCTCGCGTGACAACTGTAAGAGTTCATCACGAAACCACTTGAAGTATTCGCGACTCGAAAAAGGCGTCACATTTAGATTTAGAGCATAATTTTTAGAGCTGTCAAAATTCTCTTTAAAGTCTTTTAAGAATTTATGAAGTACAGCTCTATCCATTTGAGCTTCATAGCCCACTTGTCTGATAGCAGAGATGAACCGGGACGCTTTAACAATGCCATTTTCAGGATCCCGAATTCGACATGTTAACTCTTCGTGCAAGGCTTTTTTATGCGTCGCATCACTTATTGAGTGAACCGATTGTGCGTAGAGTATCACATTTTCTGATGTAAGTGCCGTATCAAATAACGTACGCCATCTCACACTTCCGCGCGCTTCTTCATCGTGGTTCCATTTCTTAAAACGGCTCCAGTTATTGTTGTTTTGTAGCTGCGCACTTCTGAGTGCCGTTTCCGCCTCATCAATAATTTGGCTGTGTCGCTCTCCCTCTTTGTACATAGTGATACCAATATGGCACCAGTTGTCGGGGTCGAGCGGATCTGGCGGCGTAAGTTTCTCTAGTTGACGAATACATTGTGAGGCCAAGTTGGCAACATCTTTGGCGCTTTGATGAGGTAAGAACAGTGCAAAATCGGCATCGTAATAACGAGAGAACACCACGTCTGGGTAACGCTGCACTAAATTGGATAACAAGCTGCCGACTTCAACAATAAACTCGTCGGTGATTTGCTTATCTTGCTCTTCTTCCACGAGCTTCCAATCTTGAATACGAATCAGCAAGACCGCGCCACGTGCGCCACTCTCTAAAAGAGCCGATTCCAGCTTGCTATCAAAGAGCACTCGATTGGCTGTTCCAGTGAGCTTATCGAGAAAAGTTTGAGTGCGGATAAAGGTATCAAAGCGGCTGCGCTCCTGACGCGCATCCTGTAATTCTTCGATC
>NZ_JAWOTS010000231.1:0-1336 GCF_033338975.1 Vibrio sp. Vb0349
TCATGCGCGAAGGCATGAAAGTCGTGATTGCTGGTCGTCCAAATGCGGGTAAATCAAGCCTACTGAACGCGCTGTCGGGCAAAGAGTCCGCAATCGTAACAGACATCGCAGGTACCACGCGTGACGTGCTGCGTGAGCACATCCATATCGACGGTATGCCTTTGCACATCATCGATACTGCTGGCTTGCGTGACGCTTCTGATGAAGTCGAAAAAATCGGTATCGAACGCGCTTGGAATGAAATCGCGCAAGCCGACCGCGTATTGTTTATGGTGGATGGCACAACGACCGATGCCACCGATCCAAAAGAAATTTGGCCCGATTTTGTCGATCGCCTGCCAGAAAGCATTGGCATGACGGTGATCCGCAACAAAGCGGATCAAACGGGTGAAGATATGGGGATCTGTCATGTGAACGATCCTACTCTGATTCGCCTTTCAGCAAAAACCGGGGCGGGTGTCGATGCGCTGCGTAACCACCTAAAAGAGTGCATGGGTTTCTCAGGTAATACTGAGGGTGGCTTTATGGCGCGCCGTCGTCACTTGGACGCACTAGAACGCGCAGCCCAGCATCTGCAAATCGGCCAAGAGCAGCTTGAAGGCTATATGGCAGGTGAAATCCTTGCCGAAGAGCTACGCATCACTCAGCAGCATCTGAATGAGATAACCGGGGAGTTCAGCTCTGACGACCTACTCGGGCGCATCTTCTCTTCATTCTGTATCGGTAAATAATCCAATACGCGGCACAAAACCTTGTTTTAGTGCCGCGTTTCTTTTTATATGGACACATCCATTCGCGACTCACATCGTGTCCATTGCATTCAAAAGGAAGAAGTATGATCCACATTATTACAGGTAGCACTCTTGGTGGTGCGGAATACGTCGGTGATCACCTGAGCGATCTGCTCGTTGAACAAGGATTTGAAACCACGATCCACAACCAACCGTCATTAGACGAGATCGATAACCAAGGGACTTGGCTTGTGATCACCTCCACCCACGGTGCGGGGGAATATCCAGACAATATTCAACCTTTCATCGCAGCATTGCAAAATACACCACCTAAGATGGCAGACGTGAAGTTTGCAGTCATTGCGATTGGTGATTCGAGCTACGATACGTTCTGCGCTGCCGGTAAGCACGCTTACGACTTGTTAGACGATATTGGCGCAACGCCGATTGCAGATTGCTTGTTGATTGATGTACTGGCTCATGACGTCCCAGAAGATGCTGCAGAAGCATGGTTAAAAGAGAATATCGAGCGCTTTTAACCCCATACTCATCTCCTACAGAGTCGCGATGCGGCTCTGATTTCCCTCTGTGAATAACCTTCCGTA